>NZ_JPWT01000066.1:0-277121 GCF_000773065.1 Burkholderia sp. ABCPW 111
GGCCACGCCCTATGTCGAGTACATGATTACCGACAGGGGCAAGTTGCTCGAGCCGGTTTTTCATGCGATGGCGCAGATTTCCGATCAACTGTTCGGTGACGAGTTATCGAGTCAAGACGTCAATCAGTGAACGTCTTTGTGGTTCTCCCTCCCTATTCGGTCCGACATCATACGTATCGTGCTCGATTTGAGGCGATACTTAAAAGTTCTAACAAAATGAGTAGCGAGGGCTGTTAACCCGGTGCGCGCTCTGTCAACCTCTTCGTCGTTTCGCTGACGAGGGGGCGATGGCAAAGCCGCTACCCGATGACCAATTGTGGTCACTCATCCAACCGATGCCGCCACCACCGAAGCCACGCCCACGCGACACCCGGGGCGCAAGCCGCTCGACGATCGCGCCGTGCTCGCCGGCATCCTGTTCGTGCTGCAATCCGGTATTCCCTGGGAGATCCTTCCGCAGGAAATGGGATGTGGACGTCTCCTACATCCTCGGGGCGCTTCAGGTATTCACGGGTGAGACGTACTTGCAGACCAAGCTGCCGCTCGATCCGCCGAGCCTGACGCGCTGGCGCAAGCGGCTGGGCGAAGCTTGCGTTGAAAAGCGGCTGGCGGAGACGATCGAGGCGGCCAAACGGGCCAAGGTCGTCAAGCACGCGAGTCTGAAGCGCGTGATCGTCGATACGACGGTGATGAAGAAGGCGATTGCCTATCCGACCGATTCGCGGCTACTCGAGCGCTGCCGCGAACATCCGGTGAAGGCGGCCGCTCGACATGGGCCGAAGCTGAGGCAGAACGACAACCGCGAGGCGCCCCGCCCGGAGAGCCAGATTGGCCGCCATGCGCACGCGAAGCAGTGCAAGCGGATGAAGAAGGCGCTGCGGACCTTGAGGGCCGCCCCATCCGATGCGGCAACGCGCTAGCCTAGCCAACGGCACAAACGCTTGCAAACCACGCAAGCCGCGATTGGCAAAACTCGAGATAGGCGCGCACCAGCGCCGACGGATGCCGATGCGACGGATACAGCAGATTGACATGCTGTTCAGGCAGCGGGTGGTTGGGAAGCAACGCAGTCAACCGTCCCTGACGAATCGGATCGGCGGCGAGAAACGGCGGGAGCTCCGTGACGGCCTCTCCGGATATTGCGCTGCGGCGCAACTGTGAATAGTCATTGGTGGACAAGACGACGCCGGGTTCGAACGTCTGCTCGCCCAAACGCCATCCCCGACTGAAATTCGCACCCGTGCTCCAGACCGCACAGGGGAACCGATGCAGGTCGTCTGGCGCCTCCGGCGTACCCAACGCGTCGATCATCGCCGGACTGGCGACCAGGACGTGGCGGTAGGAGAGTAACCGGCGCGCCACCATCGCTTCGTGCGAGATCGCTCCGATCCGCAGCGCGACGTCGATCCCATCCTCGATCAGATCGACTCGACGCTCGGTCGTATACACGTGCAAGTGGATATCCGGATACCGCTTCCCGAACGCCGACAACAGCTCCCACCACGCCTCGAATGCGGGCGGCAACGACAAGCGCAACCGCCCCTTCAGCCGGGCCTGATCGCTGACCACCGCCTGCTCGCCCTCGGCGAGCATCTCGACGCCTCGGCTCGCATGCTCGTAGAACCGGGTCCCGGCTTCGGTCAGCTTGGTGCCGCGCGTGGTGCGCTCCAGCAACTGCACCTGCAATTGCTTCTCGAGCGCACGAATACGGCGGCTGACCGTCGGCAACGGCATCTCCAGCCGCGCGGCGGCACCGGAAAGGCTGCCCGTCTGCACGACGCCCACGAATATCCGTACATCGTTGAGGTCCAATTCAGCCTGCCAAAAATGAAAGAGATTTTTTCATTTTAGCTAGTTCCGTTGCGGATTTGACCAATCCAGAATGACGCGTGTTCGACGGCTCATCGATCTACCGGATGAGCCGTCATTTCGCAACTTTTCGCACCTCGGGCAACGCATGCGGAAGCGGATTCCGCCGGGCGTCACGATGGAGACGCCCGGTACGGAGACCGTGTCGCGTGCGCGCCCGGCGCGCATCCGGAGTTCTCGTGAAGGCCTACGTCATCGAACGCTTCGGCGGCCCGGACGTCCTGCAGTTGCAGGACGTGCCGATGCGGAATCCCGGCGACGACGAAATCCGGATTCGCGTTCGCGCGTCCGGACTCGACCGCGCCGAGATGTATCTCCGGTCGGGCAACCTCGGGCCAATTGGCGACCAGCCTCGCGTGCCGGGCGTCGAAGCGGTCGGTGAAGTGCTCCACGATCCTGCCGGCCAGCGTCGAACCGGACAGGCCGTCGCAACCGCGATGGGCGGGCTGCCATTCACGCGACCGGGCAGCTACGCGGAGCAAGTCACCGTTCTGCGCGGCAACGTCGTCGCCGTGGACGACTCGGCGCTTTCATGGGAAGCGCTCGCCGCGTTGCCGCAAGCGTATGTCACTGCGGCCGGCGCGCTCGACAAGGTGCTGGCGATCTGTTCCGGCCAAACGCTGCTGATCCGTGGTGGTACGCCTTCGGTCGCGCTCGCGGCAATCGCCCATGCGAAATACCGTTGCGTCACGGTCATAGCTACGAACCGGGCGCAAGCCCATTTTCAGCGGATGCGCGACGTCGGCGCCGATCTTGCTCTCGTCGACGGCGGGCAAATTGCGGCAACCGTCAAGGAAGTTGTTCCGTCTGGCGTCGACGTCGTGCGGGAAGGCGTCGGCGCCAGCCCCCTGAGGGATTCGCTCGGCATCCGAAGTCTTGACGTTCGCCCGACGGGTTCGCCCGAGCGACACGCCATGCACGCCGCTCGGGTGACGGCGATTTTCCGGCAACACAGGAACGGGGCTGGGCAATTCGCCAGACTTTCGTCGCTGAGATCGTGCGATCGGCACTCGCGCCGCAAACAGCTCAGCCGGTCGGCCGCGCAACGAATGCCACCCACGCCGATACCCTTCGGCTTGTCCGGGTTTCTATCGAAGCGGATGGCACAGGCAGGCCGCTGCCATTCGAGTACGTGTCCAAACAGCAGGATTAGGAGTGTATGAATGTTTCAGTGGAAACTCATTAGCCATTCATGTTTCGGCATCTTGGCGCCGCATCGAATCGTCGAGCCGGGTGCGACCGCGGCACAATGGGTCAACGACCAAACGGCGACGTTCGCCCAAAACATGCGAACGTCCTATCGCGCAATGATTCCGTCTGCCGGCGCACCCGACCCGGTCGATCAGGTGCTCGCGATCGATGTAGCCGCCACGCATCCCGCCCGAAACATCCCGGTGCGCGTATACAAGCCGACCGATGCGCGAGCGGACGAACGACTTCCGGTCGTGCTGTTCACGCATGGTGGCGGCTTCGTGTCCGGCGATCTGGATACGCACGACGTGCTCGCGCGCGCGATCGCCAGCCGTGCTCGCGCGCTCGTGATTGCCGTCGACTACCGGCTCGCGCCCGAATTTCCGTTCCCCGCGGGTCTTGAAGACGTCTACGCCGTGCTGCGATGGACGGCCGACCACGTTGACGAAATGGGCGGCGATGCCAAGCGGGTCGTGCTCTGCGGCGATAGCGCCGGTGCGACTCTTTCGACGGCGACCGCCATGCTCGCCCGCGATCGCGGCGGTCCTCGACCGGTGGCGCAATGGCTCATGTACCCGTCCGTGAGCAACAAACTGGACACCCCCTCATGGGCCGAGCTGGGCGACGCGTACTTTCCCACGCGGGAGGTGATGCGCAATGTGCTCGCAAGCTATGTGCCGACGGAAACAAGCCCGCATGCGCCGCTGCTTTCCCCCATCCTGGGAGATCATGCCGATCTGCCGCCAACACTGATTCAGGTCGGCCAGCTCGATCCGTTGCGCGACGAGAACGTCGCGTACGCAAGCAGCCTGAAAGAAGCAGGCGTTGAAGCATCCGTCATCGTCTACGAAGGGCAGTCACACGGTTTCATCCAGTTCTTCAAGGACAAGGCGAACCATCCCCGAGGCGAGGTCGCACTAGACGATGGAATACGATTTCTCCGGAAACAAACTGCCTCACAGTAATCCGTAAGCCCGGCTGGCACCGGGCATACATCCGAAATGACACGCACGGTCCGACGAGGCTCGGTGCATGGACGGCAAGTCGCGAGCGCCGGGCTTGTGACCGCGGAACTTGGGGGAAGCAGTTGATGGACGGATTGGCACGCAGCGATTCTGCGACCAGGAACCTGCCCGGCTACGTATTCCAGATGGAGCGGTCACGCGGCGCGCGGGCCGGCCCGCGCGCCGATCTCGGCCTGCCGCACTGAAAAATGAACAAATTCTCCGACATGAGCACGTTCGTGGCCGTCGTCGAATCAGGCAGCTTTTCCGAAGCCGCCCGCCGCCTCGGCACGACCAAGTCAATCGTCAGCCAGCGCGTCCAGCAGCTCGAAAAGCGTCTCGGCTGCATGTTACTCAAACGCGGTCGCCCGCTGCAGCTGACCGAACCCGGACAAAGTTACTTCGATCATTCGAGACCGCTTCTTCAGGAGCTCGAAAGAATCGAATCCGACGTTCAGGAAGCCGGAGCGAGCCTGCACGGCACATTGAGGCTCGTGGTGCCGGCCACGTTCGTCACGCGCCAGCTTGCGCCGCTATTGGTTCGCTTTGCTGCGAAATATCCCGACCTCTGCGTGGATGTCGAGGCGGAGGACCGGCTATCCAATCTGCATGACGGTCATTTCGACCTCGCAATACGCATCGGCAAGCTGACCGATTCGAATCTCGTCGCGCGCACGCTCACCGCCAATCACCACCTGATTTGCGCCAGCCCCGCCTATCTTGCCCGGCGCGGCGTGCCTGCGCATCCCGCGGATCTACTGCAGCACGACGGACTGATCTATCTGAATCGCGAGCCCAACGGCATGTGGAGCCTGCCGCTCGACGGCACCCAGCAGTCGTTTCGTATCCGTGTCCGGATGCGAACCGATTCGGGACATCAATTGCTGGCGGGCGCACTGGCAGGCCTGGGCCTTGCGATCCTACCCACGTTCCTCGCCGCCGAAGCGCTCGCCGCCGGCGATCTCGTGCCCGTTCTGCCGGACCACCCCCCGCCGGGCGGACAGATATCCGCGCTGTACCGAAAAACGATTCGCACGTCGCCCAAAATCCAGGCGCTCGTCCAGTTTCTCGCCAACGAGATCGGCCAACCGGCCAGTTGGGACGCCGCGCTCGTCGAGCGCGGCATTCTGCCTCGCGTCCGGCAGGCGTAACGGCGCTTCACGCCCCCCGGGCCCAATCGCCGCCCATGTGCCGCACACGTCGTTGTCGGGCCCGGCGTTCGTGGAAACCGAACGCCGCGTTCGCCTGCCGCCGGCTATGCCGGTGCGTTCGCAATTCGTAATCTGGTCGCGACTCATTTTCACAAGGCCCACGACCGTGAGTGACGATACCCTGCGAAACCCCGCGCGCCGCACGATGCTCGCGCAGACACTCTCCCATTCGGCCGCACTCGCCGTCGGCTCGCTGCTCAACGGCGAAGCGACCGCGGCGCCGGCCTCCGCCGACGCACCGACAGACGCGCCGTCCCGCCGCCGCGCCGGCAACGGCAAACGCACGCTCGACGTGCTGATCGTCGGCGGCGGCTCGGCCGGCGCCGTGCTGGCGGCGCGTCTCAGCGAGAAGACGGGCCGCAACGTGCTGCTGCTCGAAGCCGGCCGCAACTACGCCGCGTGGGACTATCCGCACGTGATCGCGAGCAGCGACATCGTCGGCGGCGACGCGCGCCATGAGTGGGGCTACCGCACCCAGACCGGCTACATCGATCACCCGATCGGCGCGCTGCGCGGCAAGGTGCTCGGCGGCAGTTCCGCGATCAACGGTGCGGTCGCCATTCGCCCTCGCCCGCAGGATCTGAAGAACTGGAATCTTCCGGGCTGGTCATTCGACGACATGCTGCCGTCGTTCAAGCGACTCGAAAGCCGCGACAGCGGCAGCGCCGCGCTGCATGGCCATGCCGGCCCGCTGCCGGTACGCCAGCTGACCCGCGAGGACATCACGCCGATGCAACGCGCGTTCGTCGATGCGACCGTCGCGAATGGCTATCGCGTCATCGACGATTTCGACGGTCCGGACGCCAACGGCGTCGGCCCGTATTCGATGAACATCGTCAACGGCGTGCGCGTCAACACGGGCATCGCCTATCTGACCAACGACGTCCGCGCGCGCAACAACCTGCGAATCCGGGGAGACGCGCTCGTTGACCGCGTGCTCTTCGACCGCGACCGCGCGATCGGGGTCAGGCTTGCGAACGGCGAGGAAATCCACGCGAACGAAGTGATCCTGAGCGCGGGCAGCTACGGCAGCGCCGCGATTCTGCTGCGATCCGGCATCGGACCGGGCGCGGATCTGCGCGCGCTGTCGATCCCCGAAGTCGCGAATCTGCCCGTCGGGCAGCGCCTGAAGGATCACCCTTTCTATTACAACGCCTACGCGGCGCGCCCCGACAGAATCGGCGACCAGTCGCCCGTGATCGGCGCGTTCCTCTGGACGCACAGCGCGTCCGCGCAAAACGGCGACCTCGATTTGCACGTCACGGCGACCCATCTGTTCCCGCACGACCAGAGCCCGACCAAGGTCGGCTTCGTGCTCGCGGTCGCGCTAACGCGGCCGCTGTCGGTCGGCAGCCTGAAGCTCGCGAGCCGCAAGCCGGGCGACGCGCCGGTGATCGACCTGAACTTCCTCGCCGACGAGCAGGACCGCGTGCGCCTGCTCGACGGCATCAAGCTGGCGCGGCGCATCGGCCGCACCGCCCCATTGTCGGACCTCATTCATTCCGAGCTGAATCCCGGCCCGGGCGCGGCGACCGACGAGCAGATCCTCGCGTCCGTCAGGTCGACCCTGGACACCTACCACCACCCCACGTCGACCGCGCCGATGGGTGTTCCGGGCGATCCGCACGCGGTCGTGGACCTCGACGGGCGCGTGCACGGCATGCACAACTTGCGCGTCGTCGACGCGTCGATTTTCCCGGACTCGGTTTCCGTCGCCACCAACGTCACCACCATCGCAACGGCCGAGCATATCGCTCGCCGCTACCTCTGAATCCGGGCCGGGGAAACTCATGACTTCCATTTCTCATGCATTGCATTGGATCGACGGCGAATGGGTCGATTCGCCCGTTCATCGCGATTCGCTCGATCCCGCAACCGGCGCCGTGATTGGCCGCTATGCCGACGGCGGCGAAACCGAGGCGCGCGCGGCCGTCGCCGCCGCGTTGCGCGCGTTCGATCGCACGCCCTGGAAGCGCAACGCCGCGCTGCGCGCCAAGGTACTCGAGGAACTCGCCGTCGCATTCGAACGACACACCGATGCACTGATCGACCAGCTCTCGCTCGAGAACGGCAAGATCAAGCCGGAAGCCCGATTCGAGGTCGAAATGGTGCCGTCGAAGCTGCGCTATTACGCGGCGCTCGCGCGCGCCGAGCGCGCTCACGGCGGCACGCCGCACCCGGACGTCGTGTCGCTCGTGCTGCGCGAGCCGATGGGTGTCGCCGGCATCATCGCGCCGTGGAACTCGCCGGTCGTGCTGATGGTGCGCTCGCTCGCGCCCGCGCTCGCCGCCGGTACGACCGCCGTCGTCAAGTTGCCGGGGCAGACTGCGCAAACCAATGCGCTCGTCGCCAGGGTGATGTCCGAAGCACCGTCGCTGCCGCGCGGCGTCGTCAACGTATTCAGCGAATCCGGCTCCGACGGCGCGAAATACCTCGTCGCATCGCCGGACGTGCCCGTCATCAGCTTCACGGGATCGACGGCGACCGGCCGCGCGATCTCGGCCGCCGGCGCGCAGCGCCTGAAGCGCTTCGGCCTTGAACTCGGCGGCAAGACGCCGCATGTCGTGTTCGACGACGCCGATCTCGACGCCGCGCTGCCCGTCATCGAGAAGTCGATCACCGTGTTCGCCGGCCAGTTCTGCATGACGGGCTCGCGCCTGCTCGTGCAGCGGCGCGTGGCGGAGGCTGTCCGCACGCGTCTCGCCGCGCGCCTCGGCGCGGTGCGCGTCGGTCCCGCCGCCGACCCGCGCAGCGACATGGGGCCGCTCATCGACCGGGCCAATGTCGCGCGCGTCGACCGCGCCGTCGAACTGGCGATCGCGGCCGGCGCAAAGGTGCTGCTGCGGGGCGGCCCCGCCACCGACGGCGATCTCGCGAAAGGTGCGTTCTACCGGCCGACGCTGCTCGAAGTCGACGATCCGGGGCTCGACATCGTGCAGCATGAAACGTTCGGACCGGTGATGACGCTGCAGGTGTTCGACACGGAAGACGAAGCGATCAAGCTCGCCAACGACAGTGAATACGGCCTCGCCGCTGCGGTGTGGACGCGCGACGTCCAGCGCTCGATGCGGGTCGCGCGCGCGCTGCAGGCGGGCACGATCTGGATCAACGACTGGGCGAAGATCTACGACGAATTCGAGGAAGGCGGCTACCGCCAGTCGGGCCTCGGCCGCCTCAACGGCGCCGCCGCCATCGACGATTTCATCGAGTACAAACACATCACGCTGAGCACCGGAGTCCCTCAATGACAGGCGCGATCATTCGCGACGGGCATCCTATGACGGGACTCAACGAAGTGCGATGGAACGCGTCGGGAAAATCACCCCGCAACGGCGGCGGCTGCCTGGCAAACATCGATACGCGGCCGCTCGATGCGGAAAGACGCATCGATAAGAGATCGTCACTGTATCGGCGACACTATTCCGTCACTCACGTCATGGCGCGCGCAATCGATCCTTGATTGCCCAGACCGTCGAATGTTGCGGACGGCTCGTCGATGACGGCAGTCGCGCCATGTCAGGTGAATCGACCGTGCAATCGACTCGAGTCGTTGTGCCGTCAGGACTCGAGCCTGCGGTCCAGCGCGATCCTGAATCAGTCCGATTCGTGAATCGTCATTTGCTTTCGACTTATTAAAAGTTCTAACAAAATGAGTATCAGGGGGCTGATAACCCGGCGCACGCATTGTCAACCGCTTCGTTGTTTCGCTGACGAGGGGGCAATGGCAAAACCGTTACTCGATGACCAATTGTGGTCACTCATCCAACCATTGCTGCCACCACCGAAGCCACGCCGCACGCGACACCCGGGGCGCAAGCCGCTCGACGATCGCGCCGTGCTCACCGGCATCCTGTTCGTGCTGCAATCCGGTATTCCCTGGGAGATGCTTCCGCAGGAAATGGGATGTGGCTCGGGCATGAGTTGCTGGCGCAGACTGCGCGACTGGCAACAGGCAGGCGCCTGGGACCGGCTGCACGAGGTGCTGCTGGCGAAACTTCGAGCGGCCGATCGCATCGACTGGTCGCGCGTGGTCATCGATTCATCCTCCATTCGCGCAGTGGGATCAGGTCAAAAACAGGACCCAATCCCACCGATCGGGCACGACCCGGTTCAAAGCACCGCCTCGTTACCGAAGCGCAGGGCATCCCGCTCGCGCTGATTCTCACGTGCGCCAACCGCAACGACGTCACTCAACCGCCGCCTCTGATCGGGGCCATTCCACCCATTCGCGGCGAGCGGGGACGGCCGCAGTCAAAGCCCGTCATCGTGCAAGCCGATCGCGGCCACGGCCACGGCAAATATCGCAAGCCTCTGCACGCTGCCGGTATCGCCACGCAGATCGCTCGCCGTGGGGAGCCTCGCGGCAGCGGCCTTGGCAAGACTCGCTGGGTCGTCGAGCGTACCTTTGCATGGCTGCACAACTTCAGGCGGCAGCGCATCCGGTTCGAACGCCTCGCGGCAATCCACGAAGCGTTCGTGAACATCGCCGCCTGCATCATTTGCCGGCGACAACTTCAAACATCATTCTGTTAGAGATGCTTAGGCATTCAGCGACTTCGGGACGATAGACGGGACGGTCTCGGGGCACCCTCGGGATGCCGAGGGAAGCACGCACACTCCCCTCGCAAAGCCCTACGTCCTCAGGCAACCACGCTTGCGCAGCAAGCTCGCGGCGTTTTTGAACGTCTTGAGACCCACGATCTTCGTATCGCCGAGTTGCGTACGGCACATCAATTCGTCGGCGACAGGACGAGCCACAATCACGCCCGACTCGTCATGCTTCTTGATGTATCGCATGACAGCGCGAGCCTCCACGGACGGCCCATGCTCGCGCACGATATCTGGCCAATGCTCGACAAGCCGCAGCTGCCAAGCGACCGAAACGGTTGATTGTTGAACCGAGCGAATTTCGGTCATATCCGCCGCCGATGGGTTTTGTAACACATCCCGATCTGCCGATGTGCCGGACGACTTCGAACAGTTCTCAGCCAATATGCCAGGTAACTTCGTGCCAAGCGATGCGATCCAGGTTTTCGCGTCGCCTATACGGACGACAATCCGATCGTGCGAACACATCGCGTCGCAAGACAAAGTCGTCTCGTCGAGCTTGGTCCACCATTCGAGATCGTTGGCGGATATAGGCATCACCGTGATCGATTCGCGGGCAATCACGCGCAGCAAATCGATCGGGCGCTGCTTGTAATGCTTCTGCGCCGTGGCGCTTGGCTTGTGGCCCATGATTTGTGCGACGACGCCCGCAGGACACTCGATCCACTCGGTAAGCGTCGAGAACGAGCGGCGCAGCCCATGCAGGGTGAGCCCTTCGAGATGCGCTGCCCGCAAGACAATGCGATGCCGATCGTCGGGAGCTTGCAAGCGGCCGGATTCCGACTTGACGCTGCTAAAGACCCATTCATTGCGGCGAGGCAATGCGTCCAGCAACGATCCCACCTAGGGCGTCAGAGGAATCGTTCGATCGCCGTCCACCTTGTCCCACAGGATCAACGTGTTCCAGCGGAAGTCCAAATCGGTCCATTTGAGTTCGCTCATTTCTTCGCGGCGTGCTCCCGTGAGAAGCAACGCCTGCAGGTATGCGGATACGATAGGGCTTGCAATCCGACGCACGCCGTCGAACCATGGAGCCAGTTGTTCGCGCTGGAGGCAATCGGATTTCGCACGAATCTTTGGGACGTTCTGACGCACCTGGCGTGTACGGCATACGTGTTCCGGCACAAGTCCCGGCCATTCATGTTGTTCGCCACACCAGTTCACGCATGCGCGCAGCAATCGAAATGCGAGCGAAGCTTGGGTCGGTCGGCTTTCCGTCTCGCGCTTTAGCCACTCGGCAATCACGTCTGCGGTCAAGTCCGGCAACGGCACATCAAGTAGACTCGATAGTGCGCCGCCAACGCGAGGTTGCTTGCGTCCGCGCTTTCTCATTTCGCCGCCACGATGAGACACCTTCTCATGATCCGCAACATGATGGTCGCTCCAGCGGGAACGATTCGCTTCGATATAGCTCTTCCATGCAGTATCCAGCGTGGCCTGACGGCGACTCGACTCGACTCGCCGTGCCTGCGTAACCGCGATAGCCGTAGCCTTTTCGACGCGCGGGTCTTTACCCTCATCGATGAGTTTCTGAAGTTCGCGCGCTTTCTGGCGAGCGCCATCGATATCCCATGTGCGAGCGTCGCCGATTGTGGTGCGAACCGTGTTGCCCGCGATGCGACCTTGGAAGACATAAGACACGCTGCCAGCGGTGGCGCGCAGCCCAAGGCCCGGCGCACCCGAGTCCCACATAAAGAATTGCTTGGCATCGGGAGGGCAGCGAAAGTCGCGCACGCGCCCGGCGGTGAAGTTGATACGAGCCACGTTTGTGTCACTTCTGCGTAAGCGGTTTGAGTAAAAGGGGGCAATTGCATGACATTGCCCCCCATTTCCCCAATACCACTAACCCATTGATAACCTTGCACTATCACCGTCTTCCGCAACATCGAGACATGCAGATCAACGGCAACACGCGGGGACGTCGTGTCCCGTCGGGCGATTGCCGGACGGGTCGCCCGCTCGCTGACTCGCTCTTCGCACATATCTCGATCCGGCACCGGCCGGCAGGACGGTTTCCCTCCATTCGTTTCACCTAGAGGATGCACATGCAATCACGTTTCGAAGGTATCTGGCTTCCGATCGTCACGCCGTTCCACGCGGGCGAAATCGACCATCCTGCACTCGCGCGCCTCGCTCGGCACTACGCGGGCGAAGGGATCGCGGGCTTCGTCGCCGGTGCGACGACGGGTGAAGGCGCACTCCTCAACGCCGGCGAGCAGGAAGCGATTTTCGCAACGCTGCGCGACGCCGCGCCGACGTTACCGATCGTGCTCGGCATCAACGGGAGCGCCACGCGCGCGGTCGCCGAGCGCGCGCGCGAACTCGCGGCACTGCGCCCGGACGGGCTGCTCGCCACGCCGCCCGTCTACGTTCGGCCGTCGCAAGCGGGCGTGCGGCGGCACATCGAGGCGATCGTCGAAGCGGCAGATCTGCCCGTACTCATCTACAACATTCCGTACCGGACCGGCGTGAACGTCGAGCTCGACACGTTGCAGGCGCTGTCGCGCGATGTGCGCGTCGTCGGCGTGAAGGAATGCGGCGGGACGATCGAACGGATGCTGCGGCTCGTGCACGAAACGCCGCTGCGCATCCTCTCCGGCGACGACAGCCAGAATTTCGCGGCGCTGTGCGCGGGCGCGCACGGCGCGATCACGAGCGCCGCGCACGTGCTGCCCGCGTGGCACGTGCGCGTGCACGCGCTGCTGCGCGAAGGCAGGCTCGACGACGCGCGACGGATCGCGGTCGCGCTGCAACCGCTCATCGCCGATCTGTTCGCGGAACCGAATCCCGCGCCCGTGAAGGCGCTGCTCGCCGCGCAAGGCTGGTGTGACAACGAGCTGCGACTGCCGTTCCTGCCGGTGAGCGACGCGCTCGCTGCGCGGCTGGCCGCGCATTGGGAAGCGCTGCGGCAGAGCGAGACGGCCGACGCTTGAGCGGTTTGAGCGGTTTGAGCGGTTTGAGCGGTTTGAGCGGTTTGAGCGGTTTGAGCGGTTTGAGCGGTTTGAGCGGTTTGAGCGGTTTGAGCGGTTCGTGCGGTTCGTGCGGTTCGTGCGGTTCGTGCGGTTCGTGCGGTTCGTGCGGTTCGTGCGGAAGGCAACGCGTCGATCGGTGGCTTGTATGTGATGCGGCGGTTCGAATCCGTCGATTCGAGCGTCGCTTTCTAGAGTGACGCGTCGTCTCGTCGTTCATCGTTTCGACTCATCATCGACTCGACAATAGTTCGCTTTGTCGCATCGGAGCTTCGGAGCTTCGGAGCTTCGGAGCTTCGGCGTTTCGGCGTTTCGGCGTTTCGGCGTTTCGGAACGTCAGCGTATCGACACGCGGGCGTGTCGGCGTTTCATCACATGGCCGTGTTTGCGGAACCGAGAACACGGAAGCCGGCCGCCAGCGGCGCGCGCCGCAACAGCCCGCCACTCGCCACTCGCCACTCGCCACTCGTCGCTCGTCGCTCGTCGCTGCCGCCAACGCCAACGCCAACGCCAACGCCATGCAGCCTATTCGGAACCGCCCTGCTCGGAACCGCCGCACCGCACCTCGCGAAGAAACGTCGCGACAAGCTCCGCCACCCACCGCTCGCGCTCGCGATGCGGCACGTGCCGCGCGCCCGGCACGATCTCGATCCGCGCCGGCCCGGCGACCAAGCGCGCGATCGTCTCCGGATGAAGATTCGAGCCGTATTCGTCGTCGCTGCCGTGGATCGCGAGCGTCGGGCACGTCACCTGCGGCAAGGCATCTTCGAGCGACCAGCCGGCGAACCCCGGCGACAGCCACGTATCGATCCAGGCGTCGAGCACCCAGCGCGCCTTGTCGCCGTGATACGCGCGCAGACGCTCGAACGCGTCGCGCTGCTTGAACTGCTCGCGCGCGTCGGCGACGCCGGCGCGCGTCCTGTCTTCGACGAACGCCTGCGCGGATTCGGTGACGAGCGCTTCGCACGCCGACGGATGCGCGGCCGCGCAATGCACCGCCATGCCGCCGCCCACGCTATGGCCGAGCGCGACGAAACGATCGAAGCCGAGCTGCCCGCGCAGCATCGGAAAGAACCGCCGCGCCTCGTCGCGCACGAAGCTCGCGTCGAGCGTGTCCGTGCGCGGATCGGACTGCCCGAAGCCGAGCCGATCGTACGCGATCACCTGCCGGCCCGTGCATTCGGCGAGCGCTTGCGGAAACGTTCGCCACAGGCGAACGCAGCCGAGCGAATCGTGGAACAGCACGATGGGCGGCGGAACACCGTCGTGCGCGTGCGCGCGTTGCGGCGCGGCCCAGCATCGCACGAACAGGCTCCCCCGCCCGGTATCGACCCGGCGATCTTCCGTCGCGTGTCGCCGCTCGTCCATGTTCCGTCACTGACCGAGCAGATGCCGCAACAGGCCCGCCGACACGATGCCGACGAGCACGGTCGGCAGGATCGACAAGCGGGTTGCCGCGAGCAGCGTGATCGCCAGCGCGAGCAAGTTGGCCGGCTTGTCCGACACGAACGCCGGCGCGATCACCGACACCAGCACGCATCCCGGCACATTTTCCATCACCGCCAGCATCCGCGGGCTCAGCGTGCGATTGCGCAGCACGACGTAGCCGAGAATCCGGCTCAGGTAGGTGGACGAGGCCATCAGCACGATCGTCAGCAGCGTGGACACGTCGATCATGACCGCTCCCCGCAGACGACGGCGGCGACGAGCCCGGCGAGCGCGCCCGCCGCGACGTACCACGCGCCCGGCACGAGCAGATAGGTCGCCGCGGCGACGACGAGACTGACGAGCCACGGACGGCTCGCGCGAGCGCCTTTCCACATGCCCCGCAGCAGCACCAGGAATACCGCGGTGAACGCCATGTCGAAGCCGTATCGCTCGACGTCTCCGATCGTCGGCCCCAGCGCCGCGCCGAGCGCGGTGCACGAGATCCAGGTCAGATACAGCCCGGCCGACACGCCCAGGTAATACGGCAGGCTCACGCGGCCGCGCGCCTGCCGCCGCGCGTCGGCGAGCGCCATCGCCCAGCTTTCGTCGCACATGAAGAAGAGCGCCGGAAAGGTCTGCTTGCGCGACAGATGCCGCAGATACGGCGCGAACGCCGCGCCCATCAGGATATGCCGGCAGTTGACGAGGAACGACATCGCGACGATGAGCAAGATGTGCGGCGGCGACGTCCACAGCCGGATCGCCGTGAATTCGGAACCGCCGCCGAAATTCAGGCCGGTCAGGAGCGGCACTTCGACGATGCTCAGGCCCTTTTGCGCCGCCTGCGCGCCCAGCACGAGCGCGAACGGAACGAAGCCGAGCATCACGGGCAGCGATGCGCGCAGGCCGCGCCACGCTTCGGATCTTGCAGTGGATTCCTCGGAAATGACGGTTGATGTTGGCAGACTGTTCATGAAACCTCCTTCGAGGCAATATTGTCTGCCAAATTCGATGAAATTGGGTTGCGTTGTTGCTATATCCTGATGTCGAATTGGTACGAACCACCTATTTTCAATACTTTTCTGGAATTGAATTCCAATGAAACTTGACGCCATCGATCGACGCATCCTGCAAGCCCTGCAACGCGACGGCCGGCTGCAAAACGTCGAGCTCGCGAAAGAGGTTGGCCTGTCGCCTTCGCCGTGCCTGAGGAGAGTCCGGCTGCTCGAGGAGGACGGCGTGATCGAGCGATACGTCGCGGTGCTCAACCCCGCGAAAGTCGGCCGCGGATTGACCGTGTTCACGCGCGTCTGGCTGAAGGAGCAGGACGCGGGCTCCGTCGATCACTTCGCCGAGGCGGTCCGGCAACTGCCGCAGGTCGTCGAGTGCCATCTGATGGCGGGCGACTGCGATTTCCTGCTGCGCGTCGTCGCCGCCGACATCGACGACTATCGGCAGTTCCAGATGCATCATCTGACGCGAATCAAGGGCGTGCAGAGCGTGAAGACCGAGATTCCGCTGCAGAAGGTGAAGCTGACGTCGGAGGTGCCGGTTTGACGGCGTGAAGGTTCGGCGGCCCGGGCATTCGAGGGCGCGCGCGATCGCCGCGCGACTCGACCGGCTGCGCGGCCAGGCGCGCCGCAAGACGCCGCACCGCACAGCGTCGCACCGCGCCGTGCGTCCGCGGCCGCCGCGCCGCCCGCGCGCCGCCGCCGGCCGCCCGAAAGCCAATCGTCATAATATGGCGGTCGCAAACGATTCACGTAACCGACGCATCGTTTCCTCATACTTGCGGACGTTCAAGACTCGCGATCTTCCAGGAGACACGCCGATGCGCCAGCGTCTCGCCGCTCTCGCCGCATTCGCCGGCGCACTGTGCGTCGCGCCGCTCGTCGCCGCTTGCAGCGACGAGGCTTCGCACGCCCGCGCGGAATCGCACGCGGACGCATCGCCGGCATCGCCGCAGGGCGGCGCCGCGAACGCGTTCAACGGCAACGCGACGGCGGCCGGCAACGCAGGCGCGAGCGCGCCGCTTGCGACGCCCGTGATCCACTACCCGCCCGAGGACGACGCCGACGATGCATCCGGCGCGACGGCGGCCTCCGCGCGGCCCGCATCGCATCCTGGCTGATCGCTTTTTGCCGCGCCTTCTTCCCCGCAGAGCCAAAGGTGAAAACATGACGTCAGAAAGCCGCCGCCGTTTCCTGCATACCGTTGCGCAATCCGCGAGCGCCGCCGCCGCGCTCACCGTGTTTCCCGAATCGATTCGCCGCGCGCTCGCGATTCCCGCCGCGTCGCGCACGGGCACGATCCGCGATGTCGAGCACGTCGTCGTGTTCATGCAGGAAAACCGTTCGTTCGATCATTACTTCGGACACCTGCGCGGCGTGCGCGGCTACAACGACCGCTTTCCGATCCCGCTGCCGAACGGCAAGCCGGTCTGGTATCAGCCGTCGAAGGCCGATCCGGGCAAGCCCGTGCTGCCGTTTCGCCTGAACACGCTGACGACGAGCGCGCAATGCATCGGCGATCTCGATCACTCGTGGTACAAGACGCACGCCGCGATCGACGGCGGCCGCTACGACCAGTGGCCCGCGAACAAGACCGACATGACGATGGGCTATCACGTGCGCGAGGACATCCCGTTCCACTACGCGCTCGCCGATGCGTTCACCGTCTGCGACAACTACTTCTGCTCGCTGCCCGGCCCGACGCATCCGAACCGCTCGTATCTGATGACGGGCACGGTCGACCCGACGGGCAAGTACGGCGGCCCGCTGCTCGACAACAACGATTACGTCGACGGCGACGTGCCGCCGAAGTACGACCTGCTCACGTGGACCACGTATCCCGAGCGCCTCGAGGCGAACGGCATTTCGTGGCAGATCTATCAGCAGGGCACGACGGGCGCCGATCCGCTGAACGGCAACTACGGCACGAACGTCCTGCAGAACTTCGCGAACTTCATCAACGCGAAGCCGGGCTCGTCGCTGTATCAGCGCGCGCAGACGGCGCGCACGCTCGACGACCTGAAAGCCGACGTGCTCGCGAACAAACTGCCGCAGGTGTCGTGGCTGCTGCCGCCCGCCGCGTTCTCCGAGCACCCGAAATACACGCCCGCGTACGGCGCGAACTACACGTCGCAGATTCTCGACGCGCTGACGTCGAACCCCGACGTATGGCGCAAGACCGTGCTCTTCATCATGTACGACGAGAACGACGGCTTCTTCGATCACGTCGTGCCGCCGCAGCCGGCGACGACGCGCGCGCAGGGCCTGTCCACCGTCACCGTCGACGGCGAGATCCACGACGTCGTGAACCCGGGCCGCGGCGGCAGCTACACGGCCGACGGCCTGCCGTACGGCCTCGGCCCGCGCGTGCCGATGACGATCGTGTCGCCGTGGACGAAGGGCGGCTTCGTGTGCTCGCAGGTGTTCGATCACACGTCGGTGATCCGCTTCATCGCCGCGCGCTTCGGCATCGACGAGCCGAACATCACGCCGTGGCGCCGCGCGGTGTGCGGCGATCTCACGTCCGCGTTCGATTTCCGCACGCCGGACGCGACGCTGCCGCCGCTGCCCGACACCAGCAACTATCGGTCGATCGCCGATCGGCTGTGCTCGACGAAGCCCGCGCCGACGGTGCCCGCCGCGCCGAGCCCCGTCGATCCGCAGGAGCCCGGCGTGCGCCCGGCGCGCGCGCTGCCGTACGAACTGCACGTGAACGCGTCGGTGCAAGGCGGCGCGCGCCTGCGAATCGAGTTCGCGAACCGCGGCGAGCAAGGCGCGCACTTCTACGTGTACGCAGCGAATCGCAGCGACGGCCCGTGGCGCTACACGGTCGGCGCGCACGGCTCGCTGCACGACGAATTCGATCTCGCGGCTACGGACGGCGCGTATGCGTTCTCGGTGTACGGCCCGAACGGCTTCGCGCGCGCGTTCGAAGGCGTCGCCGCCGCCGAGGGCCACGGGCGGCACGCGGCCGCGCATCCGGAAGTGAAGGCGGGCTACGACGTCGCGAACGGCAATCTGTATCTGAAGCTGAAGAATCACGGCGGCCGGAGCGTGCAGCTCACGCTGACCGACAATGCGTACGGCGCGTCGCCGCGCCGCATCACGCTGCGCGGCGGCGACGAACGAGTCGAGCAATGGGCGCTCGCGGCGAGCCATCACTGGTACGACGTGACGGTGTCCGACGGCGCGACGGGCAAGTTCGTGCGCCGCTTCGCGGGCCATGTCGAGAACGGCAAGACGAGTTATTCCGATCCGGCGGCGATCGCGCCCGTCACGGCCTGACGCACGATCGGAATGCCGGCGGCGGCGCGCGCGGCGTGCGCCGCCGCTCGGTCGGCGCGGATCGATGCGCAATCGAAAGCGCATGCGCGCCGCGACGAAGCGGAAAGTGCCGTTTTGTCGGCGCACGAGCCCGACAAGCACGACGCCTTCGGCTGGTTCGAGCTCGACGATCTGCCGCAGCCGCTCACGCACGCGGTGCGCGGTCGCCGTCGAGCCGTGCGCGCAGGCAGCCTGAAGCGCGGAAAGAAAAGAAAAACGCTCGACGAAACGCGCTCGACGGCTTCAAGCCGCCGTCACGAGCGGCTCAGGCGCGTTCGCGCCGAACTCCGGCGCGTCGTCGCGAAACCTGAGCGGCGCCGCGCAATGCACGAGCGTATCGACGAGATACTTCGCGCGCGGCCACGGCCCGTAACCCGCCGCGGTATTGATGTGCCCGGCGTCGCCGAGATTGACGAACGCGCTGCCGAGCCGGTGCGCGAATTCGCGCGCGTCGGCGAGCGTCATCCACGGGTCGCTCTCGCTGCCGATCACGATCGACGGCACGGTGAGGCGGCGCGCGTCGAAGTCGCCCGCGAACGCGAACTTGCGCGGATTCGCCGGCGCGACGAACAGCACGCCGACGACCTCAGCCGCCGGCGCATCCGCGGCCGATGCGTGCTGCGCGAGCGCATGCGCGGTCGCGAGGCAGCCGAAGCTGTGCGCGGCGAGCACGAACGGCCCGCGCTCGCGCGCGAGCAGATCGCGCGCTTTCTGCGCCCAGCGCGCGAGATGCGGCGCGTCCCAGTCGTCCTGCTCGACGCGCAGCGCGCGCGCGAACTGTCTCTCGAGCCAGGTCTGCCAGTGCGCGCCTTCGCTGCCGTGCAGGCCGGGCACCGTGACGAGCCGCGGCGGCCACGTCGATTTGCTGCATGAGCGCATGTGTCCCTCGCGGAGCTAGGAGCCTGGCGTCGATTGTCACGTGCGCGCCGCACGCGGCGAACCAATATTTTGTGCTTTGCATTTCCGCGCATCACGACGCGACGCGCGGCAAAACCGTAGAATGAGAGCTTCCTTCAAGGAGACGATGCATGTCCGCCACGCCGCGCGGCGCGTTGCGCCCGTTTCACCTCGCCTTTCCGGTCACGAGCCTCGCGCACGCGCGCCGCTTCTACGGCGGCCTGCTCGGCTGCCCGGAAGGCCGCAGCTCCGATCGCTGGGTCGATTTCGATTTCTTCGGACATCAGCTCGTCGCGCACCTCGCGCCCGACGAGACGGGCCGCTCGGCCGTCAACCCGGTCGACGGCGACGACGTGCCGGTGCGCCATTTCGGCGTCGTGCTGTCGATGGACGAGTGGCGCGCGCTCGCCGACGCGCTGACGGCGGCCGGCACGTCATTCGTGATCGAGCCGCACGTCCGCTTCAAGGGCGAAGTCGGCGAGCAGGCGACGATGTTTTTCCTCGATCCGTGCGGCAACGCGCTGGAATTCAAGGCGTTCGCCGACATCGGCCAGTTGTTCGCGAAGTAGACGCATGCGCATCCTGTTCTATACGCCGCATCGGGACGCGCCGGACTGGAAGCGCGACATCGAGCGCGCGCTGCCCGGCGCGCAGTTGCGCGCATGGACGCCCGGCGACGACGCGCCCGCCGACTACGCGCTCGTCTGGCGCGCGCCGCGCGAGTTCTTCGCGCCGCGCGCGGATCTGAAGGCGGTGTTCAATCTCGGCGCGGGCGTCGACGCGGTGCTCGCGCTCGAGCGCGCGCATCCGGGCCTGCTGCCGCCCGACGTGCCGCTCGTGCGCCTCGAGGACGCCGGGATGGCGCGCCAGATGGTCGAATACGCGACGCATGCGGCGCTGCGCTATCTGCGCCGCTTCGACGAATACGCGCTGTTGCAGCGCGAACGCCGCTGGCAGGTGCTCGAGCCGCATCCGCGCGAATCGTTCGTCGTCGGCGTGCTCGGGCTCGGCGCGTTGGGCGCCGGCGTCGCGCGCGCGCTCGCGGCGCTCGGCTTGCCGGTGCGCGGCTACAGCCGCACGCCGAAGGCGCTCGACGGCATCGCGACGTTCGCGGGCGCCGCCCAGCTCGACGCGTTCCTTTCCGGCGTCAAGCTGCTCGTGAACCTGCTGCCGAGCACGTCGGACACCGACGGCATCCTGAACGCGCACGCGTTCTCGAAGCTCGCGCACGGCGCGTACCTCGTGAACATCGCGCGCGGCGCGCATCTCGTCGAAGCCGATCTGCTCGACGCGCTCGCGAGCGGCCGCATCGCCGCGGCGACGCTCGACGTGTTCGCGGCCGAGCCGCTGCCGGACGATCATCCGTTCTGGCGCGAGCCGCGCATCGCGATCACGCCGCACTGCTCGGCGGATACGCTGCGCGCGCAGGCGGTCGAGCAAATCGCCGCGAAGATCGGCGCGCTCGAGCGCGGCGAGCCGATCGGCGGCATCGTCGAGCGCGCGCGCGGCTATTGACCGCGGCCCGCGAGCGCGCGCCGCAGAGCCGCATGCCACGATACATTCATCAGAAGACAGGAACCAGGAGACTCGGATGACGCTCCCCCAATCCGTGAAGATCGTCGAAGTCGGCCCGCGCGACGGGCTGCAGAACGAGCAGGCGTTCGTGCCGACCGACGTCAAGATCGAGCTCGTGAACCGGCTGTCGCGCGCGGGCTTTCGCAACATCGAGGCGGCGTCGTTCGTGTCGCCGAAATGGGTGCCGCAGATGGCCGACGGCGCCGACGTGATGGCCGACATCGAGCGCCGCGCGGGCACGATCTACTCGGCGCTCACGCCGAACCTGAAGGGCTTCGAGAACGCGCTCGCCGCGCGCGCCGACGAAGTCGTGATCTTCGGCGCGGCGAGCGAAGCGTTCTCGCAGCGCAACATCAACTGCAGCATCGCCGAGAGCATCGCGCGCTTTGCGCCCGTCGCGCGCGCGGCGAAGGACGCGGGCGTGCGGTTGCGCGCGAGCGTGTCGTGCGCGCTCGGCTGCCCGTATCAGGGCGACGTGCCCGTCGAGGCGGTCGTCGACGTCGTCGAGCGCCTCGCCGCGCTCGGCTGCGACGAGATCGACATCGCCGACACGATCGGCGTCGGCACGCCGGGCCGCACGCGCGCGGTGCTCGACGCGGTCGCGAAGGTGTTTCCGCGCGAGCGGCTGTCGGGCCACTTCCACGACACGTACGGGCAAGCGCTCGCGAACATCTACGCGGCGCTCATCGAGGGCATCGCGATCTTCCACGCGTCGGTCGCGGGCCTCGGCGGCTGCCCGTACGCGAAGGGCGCGACCGGCAACGTCGCGACGGAGGACGTGCTGTACATGATGCGCGGGCTGAACGTCGACACGGGCGTCGATCTCGATCAGGTCGTCGCCGCCGGCGATTTCATCTCGACCGCGATCGGCCGCGCGAACGTGTCGCGCGCGGGCCGCGCGCTGCTCGCGAAGCGGCGCGCGGCCGCCGAACCGCCCGCCTGCGCGTGAGCCGCGCGGCACCCATTCGAAACATCACACGAGGATACGAAGCGCTCCCATGGCTATCTCCGCCCCCATCGACAAGCTTCCCGATTCCGCTCGACGCGTTGCATTGCTGCTGCGCGAGCGCGGCCATGCGAAGGGCATCGTGATGCTCGAGGAAACCGGCAAGACCTCGGCCGAAGCCGCCGCGGGCCTCGGCTGCTCGGTCGCGCAGATCGCGAAGTCGATCCTGTTTCGACGCCGCGCGGACGGCGCGCCCGTGCTCGTCGTCGCGAGCGGCGCGAACCGCGTCGACGAGAAGAAGGTCGCCGCGCAGGTCGGCGAAGTCGGCCGCGCGGACGCGAAGTTCGTGCGCGACAACACCGGCTACGCGATCGGCGGCGTGTGTCCGATCGGCCATCTCGTCGAGCCCGTCACGCTGATCGATCGCGACCTGCTCGAGCTCGACAGCCTGTGGGCGGCGGCGGGCCATCCGCATGCGGTGTTCAACCTGTCGCCGCGGGAACTCGTGTCGCTGACGGGCGCGCCCATCGCCGACGTCGCGCAACGCAGCGGCGCATGAGCGGCGTGACGAAGATCGACGGCGCAGCGCGGTTCGACGATGCGCCGGGCGCGGCCGGCGGGGGCGACAGGCCCCACGGGGTCAGCGGGGGCGACGGGAGCGCGGCCGCCGCGGCGAACGCGGCGGCCGCGAAAGAAGCGCCGGCGAGCTCGGCCGCAGCGAGCATGGCAACCACGGCGCCCGTCGCGAGCGTGCCGTCGCCGTGCACGAACGTTTGCAGAATCGATGCGAGAACCGGCTGGTGCGAAGGGTGCCGTCGCACGCGCGACGAAATCGCCGGCTGGCGCAAGTTCGACGACGACGCGAAGCGCGCGGTGCTCGCGCGGCTGGCGGCGAGGCGCACGGCCAGTGCGTGACGCGGCCGGCGCGCAACCGCATGCGCGCGACGAAAAAAAAGCCGTTCGCCCAAACTGGCGAACGGCATGCGTAATGAGAATTCTGTGGACGTGATCAACGTCACTGCGCATCATACGAGCGCCCTCGCTGCACCGCATCAGGAGTTTCCCTACAACTTACTTGCGCGTGTCGGAATGTCGCAGCCCGCACTCGCACTCGCACTCGCACTCGCACTCGCACTCGCACTCGCACTCGCACTCGCACTCGCATCCGCATTAGCATTCGCACGCGGCGCTCAACCGCGCGCCGCGACGCGTCGCGACGGCACGATCCGCCAGCCGAGATTCACCCCCGCCGCGGCGAGCAGGATCAGCGCCGCGCCGAACATCTGGCTCCACGCGAGCGTCTGCCCGAACGCAATCCGATCGACGACGATCGCGACGACCGGATAGACGAACGACAGCGCGCCGATCGTCGCGGTCGGCAGCTTCTGGATCGCGCCGTAGAGCAGCACGTACATGATCCCCGTGTTGACGACGCCCAGCGCGACGAGATCGAGCCACTGGCCCGCCGTCGCGGGCAGCGCGTCGTAGTGGACGAACGGCGCGAGCGCGAGCACGCCGACGCCCGTCTGGAACAGCGCGAGCAGATGCGGCGGCGTGCCCTTCAGACGCTTCGTGACGATCGACGACACCGCGTACAGAAACGCCGCGCCGAGCGCGAGCACGACGCCGTCGAGATACTGGCCGGGCACCGCGAGCACCGCCGGCTCGACGCGCACGACGAGCGCGAGCCCGCCGAACGCAATCGCGAGCCACGCGACGACCGACGCGCTGAGCCGCTCGCGGAACACGATCGCGCCGAGCGCGACGAGCATGAACGGCTGCGTGTTGTAGACGGCCGTCGCCATCGAAATCGACGCGCGCGAATACGCGGCGAACAGCAGCACCCAGTTCGCGACGATCGCGACGCTGCCGATCGCGGCGAGCGCGACCGTGCGCCTGGTCAGCAGATCACGGCGCAGAAAGCCGAGCGCCGCGCAGATGATCAGCATCGTCGCGCCGCCGAACAGGCAGCGAAAGAACACGACGTTCATCAGATGCTGCTGCGACGACACAACGAGCCAGCCGATCGTCCCCGACATCAGCATCGCGACCACCATTTCGAGCGCGCCGCGGCGCGTTTCGTTCGAAGCCATGTCCGAAGCCATGAGAGTTCTCGCAAGAGGAAAGCCTGGCTTTGATTTTAGGGACTTGATTTGCGCATCTCCATCGCTAAACTGAGCGCAGAACGTCTTTCCACCTGTGAAAAGAAGGCTGTCATGCAAAAACGCCTTTCGACGCCGCAGCCGGCGGCGAGCATGCTCGATGTGATCGACCGCGAACTGCTGCGCGCGCTCGCCGACGATGCGCGCCAGCCCGTCAGCGAGCTCGCGCGGCGCGTCGGGCTGTCCGCACCGAGCACCGCCGACCGTCTGCGCCGGCTCGAAGCGCAGGGCGTGATCGCGCGCTTCACGGTCGAGCTCGATCCGCGCGCGCTCGGCTACACGCTGCAGGCGATCGTGCGCGTGAAGCCGCTGCCCGGCCAATTGCATCTCGTCGAGGAACTGTTGCGGCGTATTCCCGAGTTCGTCGAATGCGACAAGGTGACGGGCGACGACTGCTTCGTCTGCCGGCTGTACCTGCGCTCGATCGAGCAGCTCGACGGCATACTCGCGAAGGTGACCGAGCGCGCGGAGACGAGCACGGCGATCGTCAAGTCGACGCCCGTCGCACGGCGATTGCCGCCGCTTGCGATCGAAGAGGATTGACGCGCGCGGCGCGCACGCGAAGCGCGGCGAAGCCGCGCCATGTGAAGCCGGCGCGGCGGCGCTGCAAGAGGCGAGCAACCCAAACGCCCGGCTCGCGCAAGCAAAGCCGCATGCCGGGCTAAGGGCCGGCTCGCGGCAACGCGGGCCGACGCCGCGAGCATGTCGCGCTTCGCGGCTGCAACGCACCCGCAACGCCCCCCGACGCGCCGCATCGCGCCACGCCCGCAGCCCGACGCACGCTGCACGCTGCACGCACGCCGCGAGCGATTCGCCATCGTCGCCTCCGACTGCCGCAGCCCGAGCAGGTCACGCCACTTCGCGCGCCTCGAAGAACGACAGGATCTCGTCGATCAGCGCGATGGGCGCTTCTTCCGGAATGTAATGCCCGCACGCGAGCGCACGGCCGCTCACGTCGCGCGCGACGCGCCGCCATTCGTCGAGCGGATCGAAGCAGCGCGCGACGACGCCGCGCTCGCCCCACAACACGCGCAGCGGGCACGCGAGCTTGCGGCCGCGCTCGATGTCCGCGCGATCATGGTCGAGGTCGATCGTCGCCGACGCGCGATAGTCCTCGCACATCGCATGCACCGCGCCCGGCTGGCGCAGCGCTTCGCGATACGCGTGCAGCGCCTGCGGCGCGAACGGCGCGAGGCCCGCCGAGCGATTACCCATCACCGCCTCGACGTACGCGTCCGGATGGCCGCCGATCAGCGTCTCCGGCAGCGGCTCCGGCTGGATCAGGAAGAACCAGTGGAAGTACGCGGTCGCGAACGCGCGATCGGTGCGCTCGTACATCGCGAGCGTCGGCGCGATGTCGAGGAGCAGCATCCGCTCGACCGCGTCCGGATGATCGAGCGCCATCCGATGCGCGACGCGCGCGCCGCGATCGTGCGCGCACACGTGGAAACGCGGAAAGCCGAAATGACGCATCACGGCCACCTGATCGGCCGCCATCGCACGCTTCGAATACGGCGCGTGCCGCGCGTCGCTCGCCGGCTTGCCCGACGCGCCATAGCCGCGCAGATCGGTGGCGATCACCGTGAAATGCCTGGCGAGCGTCGCGGCGACGCGATGCCAGATCATGTGCGTTTGCGGGTGCCCGTGCAGCAACAGAAGCGGCGGTCCCGCGCCTCCTTTGACGCCGAAGATGTCGACGTCTTGCGCCGTGACGCGAAACGGCGCGAACTCCTCAAACGACATGGTCTTGTTCTCTCGAATTGTTGTGCTCGTTATTGTAGGAGCGCGATCGTCGCGCCACTGCCGGCGCACCCTCGCAAAGCGTAGAAACAGAGCACTCATTCGACAGCGCCGCCGCGGCGCGTTCATCGAAGCGCGTCTATAATGGCACGACCGTTCGTATTAATTCGTTGCGAGCGCGCAGCCGGCACGACACTCACATAACATATCGACCGCGCGACGGGCGCCCGCGAGGGCGCCGCGACGCAACGAACTTCATGCATTCGCCGCGCTCGCGGCGACGATTCAGGAGACACCGCATGGCCCTGCCCGCCGTCCTGCAAAACCTCTCGCTGCCCGTCATCGCGTCGCCGATGTTCATCGTCAGCTATCCGGAACTCGTGCTCGCGCAATGCAAGGCCGGCATCGTCGGCTCGTTTCCCGCGCTCAACGCGCGCCCGGCCGAATTGCTCGACGAATGGCTCACACAGCTCCAGGCGCAGCTCGCCGAGCACAAGGCCGCGAACCCGGACGCCGTGATCGGGCCGATCGCCGTGAACCAGATCGTCCACCAGTCGAACGCGCGGCTCGAGCACGACATCCGCGTATGCGTCGAGCACAAGGTGCCGATCTTCATCACGAGCCTGCGCGCGCCGGCGCGCGAGATCGTCGACGCCGTGCACAGCTACGGCGGCATCGTGCTGCACGACGTGATCAACCTGCGGCATGCGCAAAAGGCGCTCGAGGCGGGCGTCGACGGCCTGATCCTCGTCGCGGCGGGCGCGGGCGGCCACGCGGGCACGACGTCGCCGTTCGCGCTCGTCGGCGAAGTGCGCAAGGTCTTCGACGGCCCGCTCGTGCTGTCCGGCTCGATCGCGAACGGCGGCTCGATCCTCGCCGCGCAGGCGATGGGCGCCGATCTCGCGTACATGGGCACGCGCTTCATCGCGACGCAGGAAGCGCACGCGGTCGACGCGTACAAGCACGCGATCCTCGACGCGAAATCGGCCGACATCATCTACACGAACCTCTTCACCGGCGTGCACGGCAACTACATCCGCGAGAGCATCGTGAACGCGGGCCTCGATCCGGACGCGCTGCCCGAATCCGACAAGACGAAGATGAATTTCGGCGGCGACAAGGCAAAGGCGTGGAAGGACATCTGGGGCGCGGGGCAAGGCGTCGGGCTGATGGACGACGTTCCGTCCGTGGCCGAACTCGTCGCGCGGCTCAAGCGTGAATACGACGACGCGAAGGCGCGGCTCGGGATTCGCGCGTAACGCGCGCTCCTCGCGGCAAGCGGTGCGCGCTGCCTCGATCGGTCCCTCAGTCGGTCAAGACGCGTGCGCGCCGCGCACGCTGCTTTCGATGCGCGATGCGTCTCGCACCGCGTCTACGCCAATCGAATCGATGCGAACCGATTCGGCCCGGTGCCGACGACGCATGCCCGAAAGCGAAAACAAGAAGCGGTAAACAACAAAAACAAAACCCTCGCTTCGCGAGGGTTCGTCTTCAGTCTGAGCGCGGACCAGCCGGTCCGCGTTTTTTTGTCGATGCGCGCCGCGCGATGCGATGCGCGTTATCCGAGCCGCTTCATCCGCGGCATCGCGAGCTGCCGCAGCCGCTCGTCGATCGACGGACACAGCGACTGGCCCGCAAAGCGGTCCGCGAGGAAATCGACGAACGAGCGCACCTTCGCCGACACGTGCCGCCGGCTCGCGTACACGGCGTAGATCGGCAGCTCGCGCGGCGGCACCGCGTCGAGCAGGAGCGGCACGAGACGGCCGGACTCGATGTCCTCGCCCACCACTTCGGTGCCGAGAAGGCCGATGCCCGCGCCGCTCAGCACCGCGACGCGCAACCCTTCGAGATGGTTGACGATCACGTTGCCCGACAGCGGCACGCGCGACGCGGCCGCGACGTCGGTGATCGCCGCGTCGAGCAGCGTCTCGTTCGACTCGCGGCGAATGAAGCTGTGATGCTGGAGATCGGCGATCGTCGCCGGCGTGCCGTGCTTCGCGAGATAGTCGGGCGACGCGACGAGCAGAATGTGCGCGGTCGCGATCTGCCGCGCGACGAGCGACGACGACTTCATGCCGGCGGGCGCGGCGCGCACCGCGACGTCGTAGCCTTCGTCGATCAGCTCGACGACGCGATCGGACAGCGTGATCTCGACCGTCACGTCGGAGTAGCGCTGCGCGTACGACGTCACCGCGTCCATCACGTGCCGCAGCCCGAACGCGGACAGCGACGTCACGCGCAGCCGCCCTTGCGGCACGACGCTCGCGGCGCCCACCGCCTGTCCGGCCTCGTCGAGTTCGGTGAGCGCCTGCACGAGCCGCTCGTAATATTCGCGCCCCGCCTCCGTCGGCGCAACGCGGCGCGTCGTGCGATGCAGAAGACGTGCACCGAGCTGGTGCTCGAGATGCATCACATGCTTGCTCGCCATCGCCGCCGACATTTCCATGCGCTCGGCCGCGCCGACGAAGCTGCCGACTTCGACGACATAGCGAAACACATTCATGCTGACGAGGGTATCCATCCGAAATGCTCGCAATCGAGGGGAATTATGCAATCGCAAGCAACTGTAACAAAGCTGGTGAATTGAAAACGTCAAAAAAGGCAAAACGGCGCCGTTTAATGTGACGCTGCTCACTTTTTCGTACATCGACCGGGCGGCGCGCGCCCGGCTTGCGATTCTTTAGAACTTCGCACGAATTCCCGCGCCGAACGTGTCGCCGCTCGACATGCCCGAGTAACGATCGTTCATGTACGCCGCATATACGTCGGTGCGCTTCGACAGCGGATAGTCGTAGCCGAGCGCCCACGTGCGACGCGTCTGATCGAGCCCGCCCGAATCGCGCGAATACGCGTACGACGCGAGCGCGCTGCCCGGCCCGAGCGGCACCGACACGCCGCCTTGCGCGGTGTTCACGTGCCAACTGGCGGCGCTTTGCTCGTTCTTCGTATACATGTATTGCGCGTAGATCTTCGCGACCTTGAAATCGTACGACAGGCCGACCTGCGCGACGCCCTGGCTCTTCATGCCGGCGACGAGCGCGCCGAGATCGCCCGGGCCGCCGTTGAAATTCACGTATTGATAGATGGCCGTCGCGGCGAACGGACCGTTCGAATAGTTCAGCTGGCCGCTCCACTTCTTCGAGCGGTTGTCGCCCGCCGTGTTGCCGAACGCGTACATCGCGGCCGCGTTGAAGCCGCCGAAGGTCGGGCTCGTGTAGTCGATCGCGTTGTTCCAGCCCGAATCGCCGACGACGCCCTGATCGGTCGTGTACGTCGGGAACGTGCCGAGGCCGAGGAACACGTGGTAGACCATCGGCGAGAACACGTACGAATCGACGAACGGATTGAAGAGGATCGTCGAGATGAAGAGTTCCGTCGTGAGGCGCCCGGCGCGCACCGTGCCGTACGGCGTCGAGAGCCCGACATACGCGTTGCGGCCGAAGAACGTGTCGCCGTCGAAGCGGCCGTAGCGCCCGTTCTGCGCGCGGAAGAAATCCTCGAGCGTGAAGATCGCCTGATAGCCGCCGCCGAGATCCTCGGTGCCGCGCAGCCCCCAGTACGACGTCGACATCCCGCCGCCCTGCACGCCCCACGCGCGCTGCCCGCCGGGGAATTTCTGCGCGCCGATCCATTCGTCGACCTGTCCGTAGAGTTGAACGCTCGACTGCGCGCGAACGCCCGACGCGCCCGCGGCCAACGCCGCGACGGCGGCGCACGCGAAAGTGGTTTTCAGCGCGCGGCTGACGGATGACTTCATGAGATCTCCAGAGGGTCGTCTAACGGAAGCGAGGCGAACGGACGCGCGACGTCCGGAAGGCGCGGCGCCGTTCGCGGGCGTCGCCATCTTCCCGAGCCATTTTTCCGGTCAAAAAAGGAGGGACTTATTGCGGATATAGCGTCAGCGTTAACTTCCCGGCGATTTGTCGGGCGTGACCGGCGGGCTTTCCGGTTTCAAGCTGACGAACGGCTTTCCTGTGCGCGCCGATCGTGCGTCGGCGGCAAGGTCGGGCGGCGATTCGAACCGCGAGAAAATGCCGGCTTGCGCGCGTCGTCCTCGCAACGAGGCGCGAAAGATAGCGTAACCAGCGAAATGCACGGAAGGATTTCGCGCGAGTGTCGCGAATTTGCATCAATCGGCGGCGCATGCGCCGGCCGGCGCTCGCTCAGTTGCGGTAGAACGGCGCGAAGAACGGCAGATGCGGCGCTTCGTCCTGGCGCGGGGCTGGCGCGGGACGGCCGCCGCGCTCTTCGTTGTAGCGCGCGACGTCGGCGCGGATCGAGCCGGCACGCATCGGCACGTTCGCCGAGCCGGGCGCGTGCGGCGCCTGGCGCGCCTCGGCGCTGATCGGCCGGTACGGGCTTTGCGCCGCGTAGCGGCCATAGGAAGGCGTCGGACGCAACCCCCAGCGCTGACGGTAGCCGTTCACGCCGATCCGCGCCTCGCCGCCGTGCGGCGCCGGCAGGTAGCCGGGCGCGCCGCGCCAGCCGCCCGCGCCGCCCGCCGCGTAGTGCGAGCCGCCGCGACCGCCGCCGAAGCCGGGCCCACCGCCATGCGGCGGCTGCGCGAAGGCGAGCGCCGCCGCGAGCGCGCACATCGCGCCCGCCGCCCATCGCCCGATCTTCCGTAATGCCCGTTCCGTCGTCATGATTGGTCTACCGCTTGCTTTTCTGCTCGCGCGCGCACCCGAATCGCGCGCGCAAGCCTTTCAGCGGTAATTTATTGGCGAGGCGAAAGTGTGTCGAGCGCAAAAGTGTTAGACCAAAGGCATCGGTGTAACACCGTGTTACTGCACGGCTTTCAGGGATTCCGCGTACTTTTTTGGACATCGCGCGCCGCCTGTTTTCGACCGTTTTGGCCGTAAGGTTGCGATGCACCCGCAGCGCGCATCGGCATGCATTCGAATCATTAATCAATTCTTCGAATGAATTTGCCTATTCAATTGCCGACCGCGAGAATATCAGGCTGACAACCGCCGCGCCGCCCGCGAGCCGCGGCGCTTCCACCGCATTCGATCGAGACCCGAAATGGCGCGCTCCCGCTTCATTCCCGACAATTTCACGCTCGCGCTCGTCGGCACAGTCGTGCTCGCGAGCTTCCTGCCGTGCCGCGGCGAGGCCGCGCACGCGTTCAACTGGGCGACCAATATCGCGGTCGGCCTGCTCTTCTTCCTGCACGGCGCGAAGCTGTCGCGCGAGGCGATCATCGCGGGCGCGACGCACTGGCGGCTGCATGCCGTCGTGCTGCTCTGCACGTTCGCGCTCTTCCCGCTCCTCGGCCTCGCGCTCAAGCCGGTGCTCACGCCGCTCGTCACGCCCGCGCTCTACGCCGGCGTGCTGTTCCTCTGCACGCTGCCGTCCACCGTGCAGTCGTCGATCGCGTTCACGTCGATCGCGAAGGGCAATGTGCCCGCCGCCGTCTGCTCGGCGTCCGCGTCGAGCCTGCTCGGCATCTTCGTCACGCCCGCGCTTGTCGGCGTGATGGTGTCGACGCAGGGCACGGGCGCGACGGCATCGCCGTGGAGCACGATCGGCGCGATCGTGATGCAGCTCCTCGTGCCGTTCATCGCCGGGCAGTTGCTGCGGCCGGTGATCGGCCGCTGGATCGAGCGCAATCGCGGCGTGCTGCGCTTCGTCGATCAGGGCTCGATCCTGCTCGTCGTCTACGTCGCGTTCAGCGAAGCGGTCAACGAAGGCCTCTGGCACCAAATTCCGCCGACCGCGCTCGCGGGGCTCGTCGTCGTCAACGTCGTGCTGCTCGCGGTCGCACTCGCGGTCACGACCATCGTCAGCAAGCGGCTCGGCTTCAATCGCGCGGACCAGATCACGATCATCTTCTGCGGCTCGAAGAAGAGCCTCGCGGCCGGCGTGCCGATGGCGAAAGTGATCTTCGCCGCGCACGCGGTCGGCGCGGTGGTGCTGCCGCTCATGCTGTTCCATCAGATTCAGCTGATGACCTGCGCGGCGCTCGCGCAGCGCTGGGGCGCGCGCGACACGAGCCGCGAGCGGCAGGCCGACAACGCGCACGGCGGCGGGGCGCTCGGCGCGCGCGCGGGCGCGACGAAGCACTGACGCGCGACGCGATGCGGCACTGACGCGCCGCGAAACGCTGCGCGCGACGCGACGCGGCGCGACGACTCGCCTCGGCCGCGCTGTGTTCGCCTCGCCTCGCAGAGCGCGCTTGCACGCTCCACGCTTGCGCGGCTTCCCGGCAGCGCGACCTCCCGATTTCCCGGCTTCGCCGACTCGCCGGTTTCGTCCGCTGCGCGTGCTCCGGCCCGCCATCGTGCGCTCCGCGGCGATGCACGGCGCGCCGGGCTCCCCGGTTCGCCGATTGATTCGCGCATCTGATTCGCGCATCGCCGCATTCGCGCGCCGCAACGCCCGCGACGCCACACCGAAACGACCGGCAGGCATCCTTCGCCCAATCACGCAACACGCGCCCCTCGCCGCCGACGCCCCAAATCAGGGCATCGCTTCACGAAAAATTCATTCAATCCGGGGCCCCCGACGCCGTTAAGCCGGCTTCTCGTCACGGCTCGACGCGTCACGAGCGCGACGCGCCGCTTCCGGAACCGCCCCCGATGAACACCACCCGCCTCACCGTCAAAGCCCGTCTGCGCGCCCTCGTCGCGGTCGTCGTCCTCGTGCTCGCCGCCGCCGGCGGCATCGGTCTCGCCGGCGTCGCGCGCGTCGGCGACGCGCTCGCGCACGTCTTCGAGGATCGCGCGAAGACACTGCAGCGAATCTCGTCGATCGACGAGCTCGTCACGCAGACGCGCTACGCGGTCGGCGACGCCGTGCTCGATCCGTCCGCCGCGAAAACCGAAGCGGTCGCCGCGGCGTCGGCGCGCGACGTCGCCGCGATCGATCGCCTGCTCGCCGACTACCGCGCGACGCCGCGCGCCGACGCCGAGCGCGCGCAGGCCGAGCGCCTCGCCGCCGATTGGGCGACGCTGCGCGACAAGGGCATCCGGCCCGCCGTCGATCTGCTGAAGGCGAACAATCTGTCCGAAGCGCAATGGGTCGTCACGCAGACGCTTGACCCCGTCGCGCAACGCGTCAAGGGCGAGGCCGCGCAGTTGCGCCAGTGGCAGCTCCAAGCGGCGCAACACGCGTACGACCGCGCGCGCGGCGTCGCGCGGCTCGTCCAGTGGGCGGTCGCGGGCTGCGTGCTCGCGGGCGTCGTGGCCGTCGCGGTGCTGTGCGCGGCGATGGCGCGCGCGCTCGCGCGGCAATTGGGCGGCGAGCCGGACTACGCGGCGACCGTCGCCAACGAGATCGCATCCGGCAACCTCGCGCTCGACGTGCGCGCCGCCGACGCCGCGCCCGGCAGCGTGCTGCATGCGATGCACGCGATGCGCGCGCGCCTGGCGGCGACGATCGGCACGCTGCAGCGCGCGGCCGACGCGATCGCGCACGCGACGTCCGACATCGCGCACGGCAACCACGACCTGTCGCGCCGCACCGACGAACACGCGGCCGGCCTGCAGCAGACGGCGAGCAGCATGGAGCAGCTCGCCGCGACCGTGCGCACGAACGCCGATCACGCGCGGCAGGCGAGCTCGCTCGCGATCGCCGCGTCGACGCAGGCCGAGCAGGGCGACGCCGCCGCGCGCGACGCGATCGCGCGGATGGAGGCGCTGTCGGTCCGCTCGCAGCAGATCCGCAGCATCTCGTCGACGATCGAGGGCATCGCATTCCAGACCAACCTGCTCGCGCTGAACGCGGCCGTCGAGGCGGCGCGCGCCGGCCAGGCGGGCCGCGGCTTCGCGGTCGTCGCGCAGGAAGTGCGCGGCCTCGCGCATCGCAGCGCGCAGGCGGCGAAGGAAATCTCGACGCTGATCGCCGACGTGACGGGCGAAGTCGAGCTCGGCGCGGACACGGTGAAGGCCGCGGGCGGCACGATCGTCGGCATGCTCGCGTCGGTGCGGCAGGTCGCGACGCTCGTCGACGAAATCTCGCATGCGTCCGACGAGCAGCGCTCCGGCATCGACCAGGTGAACCGCGCGGTCGCGCAGATGGACGAAATGACCCAGCACAACGCGCTGCTCGTGCAGAAGGCGGCGAGCGCCGCGGGCGCGCTCGCCGACGAAGCGTCCGCGCTGCGCGAGGCGGCGGCGATCTTCCGCGTCGCGGCGTGAGCGACGGCATCGGCATCGGCATCGGCGACGGCATCGGCATCGGCATCGGCATCGGCGACGGCATCGGCGACGGCATCGGCGACGGCATCGGCGACGGCATCACGACGACCCACAAACCGATATCTGTTTAGTATTTTTAGTAAACAATTATGCCCCACCAACCTATTTATAAATAAGCACTTATAAGCCGAATCGACATAGTCCCAGGGCATTGCACGACGATTTTTACTATACAATCGCCAACACCCTAAACATCCCGGCTCAAAACGATGGGCACCACCATTCGCGACGTCGCGCAGGCGGCCAACGTGTCGATCGGCACCGTGTCGCGCGCGCTCAAGAATCAGCCTGGCCTGTCCGAGGCGACGCGCGAGCGCGTCGTCGAGATCGCGCGCCGCATGAACTACGATCCGACGCAATTGCGCCCGCGGATCAAGCGGCTCACGTTCCTGCTGCATCGGCAGCACAACAACTTCGCGACGACGCCGTTCTTCTCGCACGTGCTGCACGGCGTCGAGGACGCGTGCCGCGAGCGCGGGATCGTGCCGTCGCTCCTGACGACGGGCCCGACCGACGACGTGATCCGCCAGATGCGCCCGCACGCGCCCGACGCGATCGCGGTCGCGGGCTTCATGGAGCCGGAGACGCTCGAAGCGCTCGCCGCGACGGGCCGCCCGCTCGTGCTCATCGACATCCGCGCGCCCGGGCTGCGCTCGATCAACGTCGACAACGCGGGCGGCGCCGCGCTCGCGATGCATCACCTGTTCGCGTCGGGCCGCCGGCGCATCGCGTTCATCGGCGGCTCGCTCGCGCACTACAGCATCGCGCAGCGCGCGCTCGGCTATCGCCGCGCGTTCTTCGACGCGGGCATGCTGTTCGATCCGTCGCTCGAGCTGTCGATCGACACGAGCCTCGGCCCCGACGCCGGCGCGGCGAACGCGATGCGGCACTTGCTCGACGCGGGCGGCCCGCTGCCCGACGCCGTGTTCGCGTACAACGACGCGGCCGCGCTCGCCGCGATGCGCGTGTGCATCGAGCACGGCGTGCGCGTGCCGGACGACATCGCGTTCGTCGGCTTCGACGACATTCCGGCCGCCGCGCACGCGGCGCCGCCCCTCACGACGCTCGCGATCGACAAGGAGGCGCTCGGCCGGCAGGGCATCGAGCTGCTGCTCGCCGATTCGCCCGCGCAAACCGAACTCAGCCTTCCCGTGCAACTGATCGCGCGGGCCAGCAGCGCGGGCGCCGCACGCACGCCGCGCCCCCTCACCTCGGTACTCGGATCATGACGACCTCAGCCACGCCCGCTTCCCGTCCGACGCCCGACGCGCCGCACGCCACCGCGCCGTACGTCGCGAGCTTCCGCGACCCGCAGTTCCTCATCGCGCACGTCGAGGACACGCTGCGCTTCTACGCGCCGCACGTGTTCGACCCGACGGGCGGCTTCCACCACTTCTTGCGCGACGACGGCAGCGTCTACGATCGCACCACGCGCCACCTCGTCAGCAGCTGCCGCTTCATCTTCAACTACGCGATGGCGTACCGCCACTTCGGCGACGCGCGCGATCTCGACTACGTGCGCCACGGGCTGCGCTTCCTGCGCGACGCGCACTGGGACGCCGAGCACGAAGGCTACGACTGGGAGATCGAATGGCGCGACGGCGAGAAGCGCGCGACGCGCGACGGCACGCGCCACTGCTACGGGCTCGCGTTCGTGCTGCTCGCGGCCGCGCACGCGGCGATGGCGGGCGTCGAAGAGGCAAAGCCGCTCATCGCGCACACGTTCGAGCTGATGGAACGCCGCTTCTGGGATCGGGCGGCGGGCCTCTACGCGGACGACGCGACGCCGGGCTGGGCCGTGTCGAGCTACCGCGGCCAGAACGCGAACATGCACGCGACGGAAGCGCTCCTCGCCGCATACGAGGCAACGGGCCACCTGACGTATCTCGACCGCGCGGAGAAGGTCGCGACGAACATCGTGCAGCGGCAGGCCGCGCTGTCGCAGGGGCTCGTGTGGGAGCACTTCCACGCGGACTGGTCGGTCGACTGGGAATACAACAAGGAAGACAGCTCGAACATCTTCCGTCCGTGGGGCTTCCAGCCCGGCCATCAGACCGAATGGGCGAAGCTGCTGCTGATTCTCGAGCGCCACCGCCCGCTCGACTGGCTGCTGCCGCGCGCGATCGAGCTGTTCGACGCGGCGTTCGCGCACGCGTGGGACAGCGACCACGGCGGCCTTTGCTACGGCTTCGGGCCGGACTACAAGGTGTGCGACCACGACAAGTACTTCTGGGTGCAGGCGGAGAGCTTCGCGGCGGCCGCGCTCCTCGCGCAGCGCACGGGCAGCGAACGCTTCTGGGACTGGTACGACGAGATCTGGCGCTATAGCTGGGCGCACTTCGTCGATCACCGCTACGGCGCGTGGTACCGGGTTCTCACCTGCGACAACCGCAAGTACAGCGACGAGAAGAGCCCCGCCGGCAAGACCGACTATCACACGATGGGCGCGTGCTACGAAGTGCTGCACGCGCTCGCGGCGAAGCGCGGCGACGGCGGCGGCATGCGCGCGGGCGACGGCGCGGATGATGCGGATGACGGCGCGGGCGGCCACGGCGAAGCCGCGCCCGCGAAGCACGGCGACGGACGCGATGGACGCGATGGGCGCGGCGGTCACGGCAAGATCAACGGCGACGGCGCGGCGCGCCGCCGAAACGGAGGAGCGCGATGAGCGCAGGGTTTCCGCAATTCGTGTCGGCGGGCGACATTCTCACAGACATGGTCCGCACGGGCGGCGCGCACTGGACGTCTCGCCCGGGCGGCGCCGGCTGGAACGTCGCGCGCGCGGTGGCGCGGCTCGGCGCGCCGAGCGCGTGCGCGGGCGCGGTGGGCCGCGACTGCTTCTCCGACGAGCTGTGGCGCGAAAGCGAGGCGGCCGGCCTTGATCTGCGCTTCCTGCAGCGGGTCGAGCGCGCGCCGCTCCTCGCGATCGTCCACGAAACGCAGCCGCCCGCGTATTTCTTCATCGGCGAAAACAGCGCGGATCTCGCGTTCGATCCGAAGCGGCTGCCCGACGGCTGGCGCGAGCACGCGAAGTGGGCGCATTTCGGCTGCATCAGCCTCGTGCGCGAACCGCTCGCGGCGACGCTCATCGCGCTCGCCGCCGAATTGCGCGAAGCGGGCGTGAAGATCAGCTTCGATCCGAACTACCGCAATCTGATGACGGACGGCTACCGGCCGACGCTCGCGAAGATGGCTGAGCTCGCCGAGCTGATCAAGGTGTCCGACGAAGACTTGCGGCACCTGTTCGCGGGCGAAGACGAAGCGAGCGCGATCGCGCGGCTGCACGCGTTCAATCCGCGCGCGGCGCTGCTCGTCACGCGGGGGCCGGACACGGCGACGCTCTACGCGGGCGGCGAGACACTCGACGCGCGGCCGCCGCGCGTCGAGGTCGCGGACACGGTGGGCGCCGGCGACGCGACGATCGGCGGCTTGCTGTTCAGCCTGATGACGGTGCCGGCGCGCGGCTGGCGCGAGCATTTGTCGTTCGCGCTCGCGGCCGGCGCGGCGGCGTGCCGCCACACGGGCGCGCACGCGCCGACGCTCGACGAAGTCGTCGCGCTCGTCGCGTCGTGACGCGGCTGCGGATGCGGATGCGGATGCGGATGCGGATGCGGATGCGGCAGATCCGAGCATCGCACGACGGCATTCGCGCACGAACCGTCGATGCGACTCCGTTCGCGACGGGCTTCGCGCGAACGTACCGCGCTGAACGTCCTGTCGCGCAACCGGTGCACGCGAACGGTACGTGTAATCGGTGCGCTCGGGCGGCGCTGCGGGCGAACGGACGGGTCGCGCGACAAGAGACAGGACACACGCCGGCACGAACCTGAACCGGCCGGGCATTGCCGCGCCGCGCGCGCGACGCGCTCGATCGCGCGATGGCCGGCTTGGCCGGCGCGGCCGCTTTGCAGCCGTATATCGCCTCGGATCGTTCGCTTCCCGCACGCGACGATCGAAACCTCGGCGCGCTCGACTCTCGCGGGCCGCGCTTTTCGGATCGGTTTCAGCAACCCCGTCCGCTCCTCTTGTGCGTCAAACCCGTTGCGCCTGATCGGCCATATCCGAGCGACATTGCGCGACAGATCGCGCCTGACGGGGCGCGGCGCTTCACCGGGCAGCCCGACTCGGCCGCCCCGTTTCGCGCGCGCCCTCACCCAGCCGCGCGTTTTCGCCGCCGCTGAAAGCGAGGCGTCGGGATGCTACGATGGGGGCGTCCTTTCTCGGGAGAGGCATCATGGACGGCGGCAACACCTACACGAAGGGCCTTTACACGGCCAAGGCGCATACCCGCAAGACGGATAACGGACGCTTCCAGGGGTACGTGATCCTGTCCCGGGACGAAGGCGGCACGCCCGACAATACGCTCTACGAGGTCGACGCGACGAGCGCGAACGAGGCGGAAGCGTTCAACGAGGCGAAGGCGCTCGCGCACCGGATTCTCGGCGAGCTCGAGCTGTGACGCGCGCGGGCGGCGCCGCGCGCAACGCGCGGCCGATCGGCCTGATCCGCGCCGGGCGGCGCGAACGCGGCGCCGATCGCGCGCCGCGCGCCGCCCGTCCGCTCGAACCCGCAACGCGCGAAGCAAGGCCCACGCGCGGCTCCGTCGGCGCGCACGCGCCGGCGCCGGCCCGCCGCAACGTCCGCCGTGTCGATCCGGTGCGGCCCGCGCAACGATTCGCGCCGCACGCCGCCGGCGTCACCAGAGCCGCGCGATCACCGACACGATGCCCATGATCACGAGCGTCGACATGAACGGAAACGGATAGGCCCGCGAGCCGAGCCTGAGCGTCACGTCGCCCGGCAAGCGCCCGACGCCGAGCTTCGACAGCCACGGCCACGCGCGCGTGAGCACCATCACGGCGATGAACGTGGTGAGCAGCCAGCGCAGCATCGCATCGCCTCCGGCCGGCTACAGCGTGTGCGAGCGGTCGCCGCGCGCGAACGCGTCGAGCGTGCCGTCGATGTCGCGCGAAAACGCGATCACCTTGAACAGCTCGCCCATCTCCGCCTCGGAAATCAGCTTCTGCACCGCGTTCGCGGCGGGCAGGAAGCGCTGCGCGTCGGTCGGATCGATCTCGGCGAGCACGTCGGTGATGCCCGCGTTCAGCAGGAAGCGCGCCTGCGACGTGTAGCCGAGCAGATCCGCGCCCGCGCCGACGCCCGCCTCGTAGATCGCGCTGAATTCGACGTGCGCGGTGATGTCCTGCAGCCCCGGATATAGGAACGGATCGCCGTGCGCACGGTGCCGGTAGTGGCACATCAGCGTGCCCTGCGCGCGCTGCCGGTGGTAGTACTCGTGGCTCGGAAAGCCGTAGTCGATGAAAAACGCCGCGCCGCGCGCGAGCATCGCGCACACCGTGCGGACGAACGCCGCCGCCGCGTCGTGCGTCTCCGTCACGTAGCCTTCGTCGGCGTCGATCTCGACCACGCGCGCCGCGTCGCCTGCGTGCGCGAGCGGCCGGTCGGCGAACGCGAACGCGAGCGCGCCGTCGACCAAAACGCCGCGCTCGCGCCAGCCGTCCGCATGTTTGACGACGAGCCGCACCGGCATCGCGTCGAGCACTTCGTTGCCGACGACGACGCCCTCGAAGCGCTCGGGCAGCGCATCGAGCCAGCGCACGCGCGCGGCGAGACCGGGCGCGTGCGCCTCGATCGTCTCGCGCTGACGCGCGCGCAGCTCGCCCGACAGGTCGACGATCGCGTATTCGTCGAGCTCGGCGCCAAGCGCGGCGAGCGCGTTCAGCAGCCCCGCCGCGAGCTTGCCCGTGCCCGCGCCGAATTCCATCACGCGCCGCGTGCCGCTCGCCTCGAGCGCCTGCGCGACGGGGCGCGCGAGCGTCTGCGCGAAGAGCGGCGACAGCTCGGGCGCGGTCACGAAATCGCTGCCGTCGTCGGCGCGCCAGCCGAATTTCTGCGCGCCGCCGCTGTAGTAGCCCGCGCCCGGCGCGTACAACACACGCTCCATGTAGCGCGCAAACGTGATCCAGCCGCCCGCCGCGGCGATTTCGGCGCGCAGCGAAGCGGCGAGCGACTCGGACTGCGCAAGCGCGTCGGGGCCGGGAACGGGTAAACTACCGGGTTCGTGAGCTTTCGGATTCATCCCGGCATTGTAAATGACCGCCCCCGCCGACACCTGTGACACATCCGCGGCCCGCACCGCGCGGGTCGTGCTGATTACGGGCGCCGTGCAAGCGGGCGCCGTGCAGACGGCCGCCGCGCCAGCGGACGGCGCGCAAGCGGCACAGACGCGCGCGAAGCAGACGGCCGGCGCGGCCGCCCGGGCGAGTGATGCGCGCGCCGGCGCCTCGAAGACGCACGCGGAGACGCACGCGGCGCCGACGAGCGCCGCGCGGGCAGGCGATGCGCGAGCGAACGTCGCTTCGGACACCGCACGTTCCGGCGGCGCGCCCGCGGCTCCCGGCGCGAATGGCGCGCCGAGCGCCGTCGCCGCGCGCGGCTTGTCGGAAGGAACCGGCAAGGCCGCCCGTGCCGCACCCGCCGCCGCGCGGCCCGCGCTTGACGCCGCGGCCGTCGGCCGCGCACTCGCCGTCGGCTTCGCGCGGCGCGGCTGGGACGTCGCGCTCGCGGCGGCCGCGGGCGGCGAAGCGCACGCGGCCGCCGCGCTCGCCGCCGAAGTCGAGGCGCTCGGCCGCCGCGCGGCGGTGCTCGTCGCCGATCTGTCGGTCGAGGACGACGTCGCGCGGCTCGTCGCCGGCTGCGGCGCGGCGCTCGGCCGGCCGTCGTGCGTCGTCGCGCAAGCCGCGCCCGTCGCGGACAACGCGCACGACGTCGGCTACGCGTCGCTCGCGAGCGCGATGGCGCGCGGCGTCGCCGCGCCGCTCGTGCTTGCGCGCACGCTCGCCGACGCGACGCCCGACGCCGCGCGCGAGCACGAACGCGAGCGCGCGGTCGTGATTCATCTGCTGGACGAGGCGCTGTTTGATCCGGCGCCCGAGCGCTTGTCGCACTCGCTCGCGCAAGCCGCGCTGCACCGCGCGACGACCGCGCAGGCGCTCGCGCTCGCGCCGAAGGTGCGGGTCGTCGGCCTCGTGCGCGGGCGCGCGCCGCGCGCGGACGACATCGCCGACGCCGCGTGCTATCTCGCGAGCGCGCCGGGCGTGACGGGCGCGACGTTGACCGTCGACGGCGGCGAGCATCTCGCGCCGCCCGCGGACGAGCGGAATTGACGGGCGCGGCCCCGTGCGCACGCATCGACGCCGCGCCGGGCCGCGCCCCTTTGCATGCATCACCCTTTGACTGGAACGACCATGTTTGCCGCCCTCCTGCATCCCAGGCTCGCCGATTGCCGCAGGCTCTACCTGCGCGACCACGAGGTGTACATGAACATCGGCGCCTTCGAGCACGAGAAGCGCGGCGAACAGCGCGTCGTCGTCAACGTCGACCTGTTCGTGCCGCTCGCGCTGACCACGCCCGTCGAGGACAAGCTGCGCGAAGTCGTCGACTATGATCTGATGAAGCAAAGCGTCGCGCAGTGCGTCGCGCGCGGCCACATCCATCTGCAGGAAACGCTGTGCGACGCGATCGCGGCGGCCCTGCTCGCGCACGACGCCGTGCGCGCGGTGCGCGTTTCCACCGAAAAGCCGGACGCCTATCCCGATTGCGACGCCGTCGGCGTCGAAGTATTTCGCATCAAGGACGAGGAGCGAGCATGAATGCGCCCCACACCCCGCATCTGAACGAAGCCGACGCGGCCGCCGCCGTCGAAGTGAACGCCGCCGAGACCGACCGCCGCACGCTCACGCGCCGCGAGCAGAAACAGGCGTACGAGAACAACAAGCTGTTCAAGCGGCTCGTGCGCCAGGTCGGTCAGGCGATCGGCGACTACAACATGATCGAGCACGGCGACAAGGTGATGGTCTGCCTGTCGGGCGGCAAGGACAGCTACGCGCTCCTCGACATCCTGATGCGGCTGCGCGAGCGCGCGCCGATCGATTTCGACATCGTCGCCGTGAATCTCGACCAGAAGCAGCCGGGCTTTCCGGAGCACGTGCTGCCCGAGTACCTGACGAAGACCGGCGTGCCGTTCCACATCGAGAATCAGGACACGTACAGCATCGTCAAGCGGCTCGTGCCCGAGGGCAAGACCACCTGCTCGCTGTGCTCGCGGCTGCGCCGGGGGATCTTGTACCGCGTCGCGGGCGAGCTCGGCGCGACGAAGATCGCGCTCGGCCACCATCGCGACGACATCGTGCAGACGCTGCTCCTGAACATGTTCTACGGCGGCAAGCTGAAGGGCATGCCGCCGAAGCTGCAGTCGGACGACGGCAAGAACGTCGTGATCCGTCCGCTCGCGTACGCGAAGGAAATCGATCTCGAGAAATACGCGGAGCTGCGCGAATTCCCGATCATCCCGTGCAACCTGTGCGGCAGCCAGCCGAACCTGAAGCGCGCCGAGATGAAGGCGCTGATCCGCGAGTGGGACAAGCGCTTCCCGGGCCGCGTCGACAACATGTTCAACGCGCTGGCGAACGTCGTGCCGTCGCACCTGATGGACACGCAGCTCTTCCCGTTCGCCGGACTGCGCGCGACGGGCCAGGCCGATCCGAACGGCGACATCGCGTTCGACGAAGATCCGTGCGGCACCGACGCGGGTGCGCCGGGCGGCGCGAAGCCCGTGTCGATCGTGCAGTTCGACGATCTGTAAATGGCGGCGCCGCTCGTCGCTCGGCGAGCGGCGCCCGCGCATGCGGCCCCCGCCCCGCCCGGCCGCGCAGCCGCGCCGGAAGGGGCCCGCATGCTAGAATGACCAGCTTCGAACTCTCCCTACGAAACTGGCGCCATGAATATCGTGATTTTGGCGGCAGGCACCGGCAAGCGCATGCGTTCCGCGCTGCCGAAAGTGCTTCATCCTCTGGCCGGCAGGCCCCTTCTCTCCCACGTGATCGACACCGCCCGCGCGCTTGCGCCGTCGCGGCTCGTCGTCGTCGTCGGCCACGGCGCCGAAGCGGTGCAGGCGGCCGTCGCCGCGCCCGACGTGCAGTTCGCGGTGCAGGAGCAGCAGCTCGGCACCGGGCACGCGGTGCGCCAGGCGCTGCCGCTGCTCGACCCGTCGCAGCCGACGCTCGTGCTGTACGGCGACGTGCCGCTCACGCGCACGGCGACGCTCAAGCGCCTCGTCGACGCCGCCACCGATGCGCGCTACGGCGTGCTGACCGTCACGCTCGACGATCCAACGGGCTACGGGCGCATCGTGCGCGACCAGGCGGGGTGCGTGACGCGCATCGTCGAGCAGAAGGACGCATCGCCCGACGAGCTGAAGATCGCCGAGATCAACACGGGCATCGTCGTCACGCCGACCGCGCAGCTGTCGATGTGGCTCGGCGCGCTCGGCAACGACAACGCGCAGGGCGAGTATTACCTGACCGACGTCGTCGAGCAGGCGATCGAGGCGGGCTTCGAGATCGTCACGACGCAACCGGACGACGAATGGGAGACGCTCGGCGTGAACAGCAAGGCGCAGCTCGCCGAGCTCGAGCGCATCCACCAGCGCAATCTCGCCGACGCGCTGCTCGCGAGCGGCGTGACGCTCGCCGATCCGGCGCGCATCGACGTGCGCGGCAAGCTCGCGTGCGGCCGCGACGTGTCGATCGACGTGAACTGCGTGTTCGAGGGCGACGTGACGCTCGCCGACGGCGTGACGATCGGCGCGAACTGCGTGATCCGCAACGCGACGATCGCCGCGGGCGCGCGCATCGACGCGTTCTCGCATCTCGACGGCGCGACGCTCGGCGCGCACACCGTCGTCGGCCCGTACGCGCGGCTGCGCCCGGGCGCGGTGCTCGCCGACGAGGCGCACGTCGGCAACTTCGTCGAGGTGAAGAACGCAACGCTCGGCCACGGCTCGAAAGCGAACCACCTGACCTATCTCGGCGACGCGGACATCGGCGCGCGCGTGAACATCGGCGCGGGCACGATCACCTGCAACTACGACGGCGCGAACAAGTTCCGCACGATCATCGAGGACGACGTGTTCGTCGGCTCGGACACGCAGCTCGTCGCGCCGGTGCGCGTCGGCCGAGGCGTGACGATCGCGGCGGGCACGACCGTATGGAAGGACGTCGCCGAAGGCATGCTCGTGCGGAACGACAAGACGCAGACCGCGAAGAGCGGCTACGTGCGTCCCGTCAAGAAGAAGAGCTGAACGGTTTCCCGGGCGCGCGACGACGCGCCCGCATCATTGTCGAGTTTCGAGGATAGATTCTCATGTGCGGAATTGTCGGCGCAGTTGCGCAACGTAACATCGTTCCGGTGCTGATCGAAGGGCTGCGCCGTCTCGAGTATCGCGGCTACGATTCGTGCGGCGTCGCGGTGCTCGACGCTCACGCCTCCACGCCGGGCGCACCGAAGCGCGCGCGCAGCGTCACGCGCGTCGCCGATCTCGACGCGCAGGTGCGCGAATCGCATCTCGAAGGCGCGACGGGCATCGCGCACACGCGCTGGGCGACGCACGGCGCGCCCGTCACGCACAACGCGCACCCGATCTTCTCGTCGAACGCGCTCGCGCTCGTGCACAACGGCATCATCGAAAACTTCGAGCCGCTGCGCGAGGCGTTGCGCGGCCAAGGCTATGAATTCGTGTCGCAGACCGACACCGAGGTCGTCGCGCACCTGATCCACAGCCTCTATCGCGGCAACCTGTTCGCGGCCGTCCAGGAAGCCGTCAAGCAGCTGCACGGCGCGTACGCGATCGCGGTGATCCACATGGACGAGCCGAACACCGTCGTCGGTGCGCGCCAGGGCTCGCCCCTCGTCGTCGGCTTCGGCGAGCGCGAGAACTTCCTCGCATCCGACGCGCTCGCGCTCGCCGGCAGCACCGATCGCTTCACGTTCCTCGAGGAAGGCGACGTTTGCGAGCTCACGCTCGACGGCGTGCGGATCGTCGATCGCGACGGCGCGCGCGCCGAGCGCGAAGTGCGCGTCGTCAATGCGTACGGCGGCGCGGTCGAGCTCGGCCCGTACCGGCACTTCATGCAGAAGGAGATCTTCGAGCAGCCGCGCGCGATCGGCGACACGCTTCCTCAAGCGGAAGCGTTCGATCCGTCTCTATTCGGCGAGAACGCGGCCGGCGTGTTCGCCGGCATCGACAGCCTGCTGATCCTCGCGTGCGGCACGAGCTACTACTCGGGGCTCACCGCGAAGTACTGGCTCGAATCGATCGCGAAGATCCCGACGCAAGTCGAGATCGCGAGCGAATACCGCTATCGCGAATCGGTGCCGAACCCGCGCTCGCTCGTCGTGGTGATCTCGCAATCGGGCGAGACGGCCGACACGCTCGCCGCGCTCAAGCACGCGCAGGCGCTCGGCCACGCGCACACGCTCGCGATCTGCAACGTCGCGACGAGCGCGATGGTGCGCCAAACCGAGCTGCAATTTCTCACGCACGCGGGCACCGAGATCGGCGTCGCGTCGACGAAGGCGTTCACGACGCAGCTCGTCGCGCTGTTCGTGCTCGCGGCGACGCTCGGCAAGCTGCGCGGCCACGTCGACGCATCGCGCGAAGCCGACTACCTGAAGCAACTGCGCCACCTGCCTGCCGCGCTCAACGGCGTGCTCGCGCTCGAGCCGCAAATCATTGCGTGGTCCGAAGAATTCGCGCGCAAGGAGAACGCGCTGTTCCTCGGCCGCGGGCTGCACTACCCGATCTCGCTCGAAGGCGCATTGAAGCTGAAGGAGATCTCGTACATCCACGCGGAAGCATACCCGGCGGGCGAGCTCAAGCACGGGCCGCTCGCGCTCGTGACGGAGGCGATGCCGGTCGTGACGGTCGCGCCGAACGACACGCTGCTCGAGAAGCTGAAGTCGAACATGCAGGAAGTGCGCGCGCGCGGCGGCGAGCTGTACGTGTTCGCCGACGCCGATACGCACATCGTCAACGGCGAAGGGCTGCACGTGATCCGGATGCCCGAGCATTACGGGCCGCTGTCGCCGATCCTGCATGTCGTGCCGCTGCAGTTGCTCGCGTATCACACCGCCTGCGCGCGCGGCACCGACGTCGACAAGCCGCGCAATCTCGCGAAGTCGGTGACGGTGGAGTAAGCGCGCACGGCCGAACGAGCGATTCGCCGCGCCACGCCGCGGATCGCTCGCGTCCCGCACCGAAACCTTCCCGCCTCAATCCCTCACGAACGTATCGGCGCCTGCGTTGATCGACGCCCACTCCTCGCCCGCCTCCACCTGCTGCGTCATCTGCCACAGCGTGTTGATCCTGTCGTTCGACGTGCCGGGCTCGCATTGCCCGACCCACGCGGTGATCGCCTGAAACTGATCCCAGTGGACGACGAACGCGATCAGATTGCCGTCGACATAGCCGATCAGATCGCCGCTCGTCGAGCCGCCCTTTTCGCTGACCGCGCTCTCGTACGTGCCCGACACGCTGTCGCCCGACTGCTCGATCCGCATCGTCGAGCCGAGCTCGTTCTTCCAGGTGCCGGAGAAATCGATCGGCGTGCCGGTGCCGACCTTGACGCGCCTGAGCGCATGTTCCAATCGCTGCATCTTTCGCCTCCTCAATTGACGAATCGACGGCGGCCGGCCCGGACGGGGCGCGGGTCGCGCGTAGGCGCCATTCCGTCGGCGCTGCAACACGGATATCTAGAACAATAGTTCATCGCTCGTGACAGCGAGCGCCCTTTCTCCGGAAATTTCGCTGCGTTTCGAGCGGCGGCCGCGCGCGCGACGCCCGCGCCGCGCAACCCGATGCGCGCGCGACCGAAGCATCGCGAACGGGCCGGCCGCCGCCGGCCGGCCCGATGCGCGGAACGCTTATTTCTCGAGCTTCACGATGGTCGGCACGCCGCCCACGTTCTCGACGCGCACCCTCACCTTGTCGCCCGCGCGAACGCGCGCCGCCATCTCCGCGTCCTTCGCCTTGAACGCCATCGTCATCGGCGGCATCCCGACGTTATCGAGCGCGCCATGCTCGAGCGTGACCATGCCGGCCGCGGGGTCGACTTTCCGGACCACCGCGTCGGTCAACGCGGCGTCGGATTGCCGCGACGCATCGTGCGACGACATCGGCATGTTCATGCCCGCCATCCCGTCGGCGGCGATGGCGGGAGCGGCCGCGGCCGCGAGCGTGATCAGCAACACGATCGATTGCTTCATTGAGGTTCTCCGGTATCAAGGGAAGAAAAATCCGCGCCAGCGCGGCCGGCAACGGGGGAACGCCGCGCGCGCATCGCTCGGCGCACGCGGCGGCGCTGCAGCAGCATCCACCCAGCGGGAATGACGAACATCGACAGCAGCGGCGCCGTGACCATGCCGCCCACCATCGGCGCGGCGATTCGCTGCATCACTTCGGAACCCGAACCGTGCCCGAACATGATCGGCACGAGGCCCGCGAGCACGACGGCGACCGTCATCGCCTTCGGCCGCACGCGCAGCGCCGCGCCTTCGCGAATCGCGTCGGCGAGCATCGTCTCGGTCGGCGGCTCGCCGGCGGCGACGCGCCGCGCGTACGCGCTCTTCAGATACAGCAGCATCACGACGCCGAACTCGGCCGCCACGCCGGCGAGCGCGATGAAGCCGACCGCCGTCGCGACCGACACCGCATGGCCCAGCATCCAGACGAACCAGAATCCGCCGACGAGCGCGAACGGCACGGTCGTCATCAGCAGCAGCGCGTCGGCCGCCGAATCGAACGTCACGAACAGCAGCACGAAAATCACGACGAGCGTGGCCGGAATCACCGCGCGCAGCGTCGCGGCCGCACGCTCCAGATACTCGAACTGCCCGGACCACGCGATCGAATAGCCGGGCGGCAGCGCGACCCGCTGCGCGACCGCGCGCTGCATCGCATCGACAGCCGTCTTCAGATCGACGCCGCGAATGTCGACATACACGTAGCCCGACAGCCGCGCGTTCTCGCTGCGGATCATCGGCGGCCCGTCGGCGATCGTCACCGCGGCGACGTCGCGCAGCAGGATCTGCGCGCCGCGCCCGGTGACGATCGGCAATTGCCGCAGCTTTTCGAGCGAATCGCGCACCTCGCGCGGATAGCGGATGTTGATCGGAAAGCGCTCGCGGCCCGCGATCACCTCGCCGACGTTCTCGCCGCCGATCGCCGATGCGACGACGGCCTGCACGTCGCCGATCGAAAGGCCATAGCGCGCAGCCGCGCGCCGGTCGATGTCGACATCGACGTAGCGCCCGCCGTTCAGCCGCTCGGCGAGCGCCGACGCGACGCCCGGCACGCCCTTCACCGCCGCTTCGACCTGCGTTGCGATCCGCTCGACCTGCGCGAGATCCGGGCCGGAGATCTTCACGCCGACCGGCGTCTTGATGCCGGTCGACAGCATGTCGAGCCGGTTGCGGATCGGCGGCACCCAGACGTTCGACAGGCCCGGCACCTTCACGACGCGATCGAGCTCGTCGACGAGCTTCTCGGGCGTCATTGCGGGCCGCCATTCGTCGCGCGGCCTGAAACGGATCGTCGTCTCGAACATCTCGAGCGGCGCCGGATCGGTCGCGGTGTCCGCGCGGCCCGATTTGCCGAACACGGTCGCGACCTCGGGCACCGTCTTGATCAGACGGTCCGTTTGCTGCAGCAGCTCGGCCGCCTTCTGCGCGGAAATGCCGGGCAAGGCGGTGGGCATGTACAGCAGATCGCCTTCGTCGAGCGGCGGCATGAACTCGCCGCCGAGACGCGACACCGGAATCGCGGTGACGACGAGCGCCGCGACCGCGATGCCGATCGCAAACCACGGCCGCTTCAGCGTCGCTTCGAGAAGCGGCCGATAGAGCCGCACGAGCAGCCGGTTCAGCGGATTCGACGCCTCGTGCGGAATGCGGCCGCGAATCAGGTAGCCCATCAGCACCGGCACGAGCGTGACCGACAAGCCCGCCGCCGCGGCGATCGTATACGTCTTCGTGAATGCGAGCGGCGCGAACAGTTTGCCCTCCTGACCTTCGAGCGCGAACACCGGAATGAACGACAGCGTGATGATCAGCAGCGAGAAGAACAGCGCGGGCCCGACTTCCACCGCCGACGCGGCGATCAGCTCCCAGCGCGCGGCGTTCGGCAGCGGCTCGCCCGGGTGCGCATGCTCGTGAGCCTCGAGATGCTTGTGCGCGTTCTCGATCATCACGACGGCCGCGTCGATCATCGCGCCGATCGCGATCGCGATGCCGCCGAGCGACATCAGGTTCGCGTTGACGCCCTGATAGCGCATCACGATGAACGCGGCGAGCACGCCGAGCGGCAGCGACAGGATCGCGACGAGCGCGCTGCGCAGATGAAACAGGAATACCGCGCACACGAGCCCGACGATCATGAACTCCTCGACGAGCTTGTCCTTCAGGTTGTCGACCGCGCGCTCGATCAGTTGCGAGCGGTCGTACGTCGTCACGAGTTCGACGCCCGCGGGCAGCGAGCGCTTCAGATCGGCAAGCTTCGCCTTCACGGCCTCGATCGTCGACAGCGCGTTCTTGCCGGACCGCATCACGATCACGCCGCCCGCGACTTCGCCTTCGCCGTTCAGCTCGGCGATCCCGCGCCGCATTTCCGGGCCGATCTGCACGCGCGCGACGTCGCCGAGCAGCACCGGCGTGCCGGCGTCGCTCGCGCGCAGCACGACGTTGCGAAAGTCGTCGAGCGTACGCAGGTAGCCGCTCGCGCGCACCATGTACTCGGATTCGGCCATCTCGACGACCGAGCCGCCCGATTCGCTGTTCGCCTTGCCGAGCGCACCGGCGACGTCGGCCTGCGTGATGCCGAACGCGCGCAGCTTGTCGGGATCGAGCACCACCTGATATTGGCGCACCATCCCGCCGATGCTCGCGACTTCCGCGACGTCGGGCACGGCCTTCAGCTCGAACTTCAGGAACCAGTCGTTGAGCGCGCGCAGCTGGCCGAGATCGTGCCGCCCGCTGCGATCGACGAGCGCGTACTCGTAGACCCAGCCGACGCCCGTCGCGTCCGGCCCGAGCGCGACGCTCGCGCCCTGCGGCAGCCGGCTCTGAACCTGATTCAGATACTCGAGCACGCGCGAGCGCGCCCAGTACTGATCGGTCTTGTCGTCGAACAGCACGTAGACGAACGCATCGCCGAACGACGAATACGCGCGGATCGTCTTCGCGCCCGGCACGCCGAGCAGCGTGGTCGTGAGCGGATAGGTCACCTGATCTTCGACCACCTGCGGCGCCTTGCCCGGATACGACGCCTTGACGATCACCTGCGTGTCGGACAGATCCGGCAGCGCATCGAGCGGCGTGCGGTTCAGCGATAGCGCGCCCCACGCGGCGACGAGCGCGGTCGCGAGCAGCACGAGAAGGCGATTGCGAATCGACCATCGAATGACGTGCGCGATCATCGTGCGCCTCCGATCGGTTCGACCTTCGTCAGCCGATAGCCGTCGTCGGTGCCCTGGAACGCGAAGCGCACCGTATCGCCCGGCTTCACGTTCGCGAACGCGGCGGGCGCGGGCTTGCCGAACGACATCGTCATCGCGCCCCAGCCGAGCGCCGGCACCGGCTGATGCGAGAACGTGATGTCGGCCGCGGTGATCTTCTCGATCTTGCCGGTGGTTTCGTAAACCGGCGAGGCGGCGCTCGCGTGCGCAGGCGACGGGGACGACGATGACGTTTGCGCGCTTGTCGCGCTTGTCGCGCTTGTCGCGGCGTCGGCCGTCGTCGCGCGCGCGCCGGCCGCCTCGGCTTCGAGCCTCGGCAACACCGATTTCAGGCTCGCTTCGGAATCGATCAGGAACTGTCCGGATGCAACCACCGTTTCGCCTTCGTTCAACCCGGCCAGCACCTCGGTCTCGTCACCGACGTCGCGGCCGATCGCCACCTCCGCCGGCCGCAGCCGACCGTCTGCCATCCTGACGATCACGACCGAGCGCTTGCCCGTCGCGATCACGGCGTCGGACGGCACGACGAGCCGCGGCGCCGCATGCGGCGCGTCCACGCGCACGCGCATCAGCATGCCCGGCGTCAGCGTGAACGCGTGGTTATCGATCTCGAGCCGCGCCTGCAGCGTGCGCGTCGTTGCATTGACGCCCGGCAGGATCTCGCGGATCACGCCGCTCACACGCCGCTGCGGATCGCCCGCGAACGTCGCGTCCACGCGCATGCCGGGCCGCACGCCGGAGGCGAGCGCCTCCGGCACGTCGACGACGAGCCACAGCGTCGACAGCCCCGCGATCTTCGCGATCGTCTGCCCGGGCGTCACCATCGCGCCGTCACGCACGTTCAGCTCGCCGACGACGCCCGCCTCCGGCGACGCGAGCACGACGTGCGTCTGCGCGCGGCCCGTCCGGTCGAGGCTCGCGATCACGCCGTCGGGAATCGACAGCGCACGCATTCGCGCGCGCGACGCGGCAAGCAGCTCCGCATCCATTCCACCGCGCTTGAGTGCGAGATATTCCTCCTGCGGCGCGAGCCAATCCGGCACGAACAGCGACGCGATCGGCGCGCCCTTCGCGATGCGCTGCATCGGCGCGTTCGCGTACAGTCGGTCGATATAGCCCGTCACGCGCGACTGCACGACCACCGCGCGCGATTCGTCGAATTGCGTCGTGCCGACCGCGTCGAATCCTTCGTCGACGTCGCGCCGTCGCACGCTCGCATAGCGAATGCCCAGGTTCTGCTGCAGGCCGGGATCGATGCGCACGCCCGCGTCGCCGCCGCCGTCGTCCGCGTAGACAGGTTCGAGCGGCATGTTCATGAAAGGCGACTTGCCGGGCTTGTCGAAATGCTGGTTCGGCGCCATCGGGTCGTGCCAGTACAGCACCTTTCTGCCCGTCTTCGGGTCGACCGTGCCGGCGGCGGTTGCGGCGGTTGGGCGATTCGCCGCGCCGGCCGCGGACGCCGCCGCGGCTGCGTGCACGCGCGGCGCAAAGCGGGCGCCCGCGAAATAGCCGGCGGACAATAACGAAACGGCGGCGAACGTCATCAGCGTCGCACGCGTCAAGCGAGTGTGGTTCATGTTCGCTCCTTCATTGTGCGGCGAGCGTCGCCGACGGGACGATCTGATATTCGAGCTGCGCCCAACTCTGCGCGACGTCGCGTTCGAGATCGAGCACTTGCAGACGCGCATCGAGCCGCGCGCGGCGCGCGGCGAACGCATCGGCGAGCGAGCCCGCGCCCGCGCGATACGCGGCGTCGGCAAGCCGCACGCGCTCGTCGGCCGCGGGCAGCAGCGACCGATCGAGCTCGGCGAGCCGCGCGCGGCCGCTCGCGAGCGTCGCCGACTGCGTGCGAATGTCCGCCTCGACCTGCCGCCGCGCGTCCTCGTACATCAGCCGCGCCTTCGTTGCGAGCGCGCGCTTCTGCGAGACGTCGCGATCCTGCCGGTCGCGACGATCGATCGGCAGCGGAATCGTGACGCCGATCGACACCATGTTCGCGTACGGCGCGCCGCGCTGCTGATACGCGATCTCCCACGTCCAGTTCGGGCGGCGCTCGCTGCTCGCGACGGCGACATCGGCGTCGGCAACCGCCACGTCGTCGTCCGCCGCGATGAGCGTCGGCTGCACGTGGCTCAGTTCGTCCGGAGGCAGCGACGGCACGAACGACACCGGCGCGGGCGGCTCGCCCGACACGTCGGATACCGGCACGGCAGTCCAGCGCGACAAGCCGATCAATGCGGTGTCGAACGCCTGCTGAGCGTTCGATTGGCGGTCGCGCGTCTGCGCGAGCAGCGCGCGCGCCTGCACCGCGTCGGCGGCCGTCGCCTTCGCGCCGCGATAGGCGGCCTGCGTCGCGGCAAGTTCGCGGCTCATCTCGTCGACGAGCTCGCGCTGCAGCGCGAGCGCCTTCTTCGCATAGGCCGCGTTGAGCCACGCGACCGCCGTCTGCTGGCGCACGCTTGCGAGTTGCAGCAGATAGCCGGCGCGCTCGCGGCCGACGACTTCGTTCGCGAGCGCGGTGCGCAGCCGGCGCTTGTCGCCCGACACCCATTCCTGCGCGATGCCGATGCGGCGCATCGTCATCGATTCCTGACCGATCGTGAAGCGTTGCGGGCCGTCGATCGGCAGATTGTCGATGCCGGCCTTGAGCATCGGATCAGGCAGCTGCCCGGCTTTGACGGCGGCCTCGGCGCTCGCCTGGACGGAAGCCTGCGCCGCCTGCATCGCCGCCGATCGATCGGTCGCCGATTGCAATGCGGCGTCGAGCGTGAAAGGCGCCGGTTGAGCGAACGCGGCGGCCGCGCTCGCGAAAGTGAGCGCCGCGACGAGCGTGCGCGCGCGCAGGCGCGCACGCCGGCCACGCGGCGCGCGATATGTCGAATACATGTGCTGAACCCCAGCGATGGAATCCCGAACGGATTCCGCGTCCCGAGTGCGGGACGAACCCGCCGCATGTGCGGCGAACCTGTCGGAGCGGGGTTAGGCGGTGCGCGGAGGTCGCCACAATCCGCCCGGCTCGCGGACGGTAAGCGACTTCGCGTAATGGAAGACGACCTGACGGCTCTCGCCCGCGGGGCGGACTACGTCAGACGCCGGCATCGGATGATAGAGGCTGCCGAACTGGCACTGCACCATGACTTTGCAGAAGACGATCTTCGCTTTGCCGGTCTTGCCGGCAGCCGTCGATTTCATCGATTCGCAGTCCTGCGACGGCGGCATCGCGCCGTCGACGCCCATCGACATCGTCTGCTGCATCGGGCAATCGCCGACGAGGCCGCTCGCCGCCAGCCCGGTCAAGGGCAGCGTCGCGCACCACAGCAGCACGAGAAGCAGGCGAAGGATCTTCATCGCGCAAGAGTATAGCGCAGCGAATGCGCATCGTTCGTCACGATCGTATCGAATGTTGCTTGCAATCGGGTTGCGGGTTGCGGGTTGCGGGTTGCGCATCGCTTGTCCGGCATCGCATCGCGTCTCGTCGAGCCGAGCCAATCGGATCGCGCCCGTGCGTCGCGACGCCGCGCACGGCTCACAGCACGACGGGCGCGCTCGACAGCTCGTCGCCCGGCGCCTTGCGCGCCGGATAGTGCCGCGCGAGCAACGCAGTGACGCGCTCGATTCCGTGGATCGAGCCCGCTTCGAAGCGGCCGCGGCGAAATTCCGCCTCCATCGCGCGGCACACCTCCTCCCAGTCGTCGCTGTCGACGCGCGCGTGTATCCCGCGATCGGCGACGATCTCGACGTCGTGATCGGCGAGCAGCAGATAGATGAGCACGCCGTTGTTGTGCTCGGTATCCCAGACGCGCAGTTCGGAAAACACGTCGATCGCCCGTTCGCGCGCGCTCACGCCCTTGAAGAGCGCCGACGCGTGCAGCGCCCCCTCGACCGCGAAGCGAAGCTGGCCGACGTGCTTCTCGTGGCTCGCCTCGACCGCGTGCCCGATCTTGCGGAGCGTGCGCTTCGGAAACGCCGCGGCGACGCGCCAGCGTGTCATCAGCAGATGCCTCGCGATTCGTCCGATATCCATCACCACCTCCCGGACGCGCCGCCGCCGCCGAAACCGCCGCCGCCGCCGCGAAAGCCGCCCTGCCCGCCGCCCCAGCCGCCGCGCCCGCCGATAAACGGCCCGCCGACGCGCGCGCCCATTCCGCCGCCGAACAGCGTGAAGAAGAGCGCGATCGCGGCCGCCGCGATCGCGACGAGCAGCGCGCCGGACAACAGCCACGCGACGAAGCCGACCACGCCGCCCGTGACCACCGAGCCCGCGAGCCGGCCGAATATCGCGCGCAGCACGCCGCCCGCGGCGATCGTCATCACGAACAGCACGGGCAACAAGCGGCCGAGCCCGCCATCCTCACCGCGGCGCGGGCGCGGCGGCGGCAGCGGCTCGCCTTCGATCACGCGCATCATGCTGCCGACGCCCGCCGAAATTGCGCCGTAGAAATCGCCGCGCCGCAAGCTCGGCACGATGACCTCGTCGATGATCCGATGGCTCGTCGCGTCGGTCAGCACGCCTTCGAGGCCGTAGCCGACTTCGATGCGCAGCGTGCGATCGTTCTTCGCGACGATGAGCAGCGCGCCGTCGTCGACGTTCGCGCGGCCGAGCTTCCATTGCTCGACGACGCGGATCGAATACTGCTCGATCGTCTCGGGCTGCGTCGTCGGCACGATCAGCACGGCGATCTGGCTGCCCTTGCGCGCCTCGAAATCCTTCAGCGACTGCTCGAGCGTCGCGCGCTCGGCGTCCGTCAGCGTGCCCGTCTCGTCCGTCACGCGCGCGGCGAGAGGCGGCACCGGCTGCTCGGCGCGGCACGCTCCGCCGCCGAGCGACGCGAACGTAAGGATGGCGAAGCACGCCGCACGAAAGAGCTTCAATTCGACGCTCCGGCAGCGGGCGCGGGCGCCGGCGTGTTCCCGAAATCGACGCGCGGCGGCCTCGAGATCTCCGCTTCGTTCGCGACCGAGAAGTTCGGTTTTTCCTTGTAGCCGAACGCCATCGCGGTCAGGTTGCTCGGGAACGAGCGTATCGTCGTGTTGTACGCCTGCACCGAGCGGATGTAGCGGTTGCGCGCGACCGCGATGCGGTTTTCGGTGCCTTCGAGCTGCGCCTGCAGATCGCGGAAATTCGCGTCCGACTTCAGTTGCGGATAATTCTCCGACACGACGAGCAGGCGCGACAGCGACGACGTCAGTTGCCCTTGCGCCGCCTCGAATTTCGCGAACGCCTGCGGATCGGACAGCAGCTCCGGCGTCGCGCGAAGCGAGCCGACCTGCGCGCGCGCCTCGGTGACGCGGGTGAGCACTTCGCGCTCCTGATTCGCGTAGCCCTTCACGGTATTGACGAGATTCGGCACGAGGTCCGCGCGCCGCTGATACTGATTCAGCACTTCCGACCAGCTCGCGCTCACTTGCTCGTCCTGCACCTGGATCGCGTTGTAGCCGCAGCCGGACAACGCGAGTGAGAGCATGGCCAGCAACGCGGCCCGGAACCGAAATGACCACGCCGCCGCGGCGCGCGAGACCGAAGTGTGATGTCGCATCTGCTACCTCCGTTGCCGTTTGCCGGAAAAGCTTGCGCCACTCGCCGACGGCCGTTCCGGGATCGCCGGCTTCGGACGGCCCTTTGAGACGAACCCTTTGGGACGGCCCGTTTGGGACGGCCTGTTTTTGGGACAGCCGATCGCGGACGGCCAGTCGTAAATCGGCTGCGCACGCTTCGAATGGATGCTACGTATGCGGTTCCCGATCAGCTTGATTTACGTCAACGGTCGCCCAGCGCGAACGGACAGCAAAAATCGTGCGCGCGGCTCGCCTCCGTCGTTTCGGATTCGCAAGCAATGGCGCGCCGGGCCATACGCCAGCCGGCAAGTAACGGGGCGCGATTGAGATAGGTCAATTCGCGCCGCCCCGCCGGCGCTACAGTGGGGCAATTATTCGCCTCCGAGTCACGCTCAGGTTCCCGACATGAAAACATGCGAGCGCTTCGCGATTGCAACGGCCACCGCCCCGTTCGTGACGGAATTCGGGGCGACTCGCCGCGCGCAGGCATCGGCGCGGACAGAAGCCGCACGGCTCGTGCGGCGACGGCGCGGCTGGCCGCGCATGCGCCCGCCGCCGGCCGGCGGCGATGCGCCGCGCGGAACAAGACGATGAGCGCCGCGCACGGCCTTCGTTCGCATTGGCGATCGCGCGTCGTGATCGGCGCGCTCTTGCTCGGCGCGATCGCGGCCTTCGTGTGGCTGCCTCGCCATCGATACCACGTTCTAGGCTGGCTGCCGTATCTGTTGTTGTTCGCGTGCCCGCTCGCGCATGTTTTCATGCATCGCGGCCATCGGCGCCGCACCGCTTCGGAAAGCGGTGCGCGCCTCGATTCCGAAGATGGCGATGAGCACCGCCGCTAGCAACGTCCGCTCGCGGCTTCCGTCTCCCGCGCTCGCGAAGCCGGCCGGAAAGGCGCAACATCGAACGACGATTCGCCGCCGCACGGCACGGCGATGCGATGACGCGGCGCGCCTCGACGAAACTCGCCGCCGCGGGAGCAACCGACATTCATCGACGCGACAGGAGCGCTTGTCATGCACGACGCACATGTCCATCACGATCACGACCACGGCACGAACGAACGGCGCGCCCCTCATCGCTCGCGCGACGCGGCGACGCCCGGCGCAACGGCCGTCGATCCGGTCTGCGGAATGAAGGTGCCGATCGACACGCAACGTCGACACGACTATCAGGGCCTCACGTATCGCTTCTGCAGCGACAAGTGCCTGACGGCGTTTCGCGCATCGCCGCAACGGTTCGTCGGGATGCCGAAGCAGCCGGCCGGCGAAGCCGCGGCGAAGCCGGGCACGATCTACACGTGCCCGATGCACCCGCAGATACGCGCGAGCGCGCCGGGCGACTGCCCGATCTGCGGCATGGCGCTCGAGCCGCTCGCGCCGGGCGCCGGCGACGAGAGAAACCCAGAGCTCGAATCGATGACGAAGCGCTTCTGGGTCGGGCTCGTGCTGTCGGTGCCGCTCGTGCTGATGACGATGGGCAGGATGGCGCTGCCGTTCGACATCGGCGCCGTGATCGACGCGCTGTTCGCGCGCTGGCCGCTGCCGCACTGGCTGGCGGCGTCGTGGTCGCAATACGCGCAGGCGGCGCTCGCGACGCCGGTCGTACTGTGGGGCGGCTGGCCGTTTCTCGTGCGCGGCTGGAAGTCCTTCGCGGCGTGGCGATTGAACATGTTCAGCCTGATCGGGCTCGGCGTCTCGGCGGCCTACCTGTTCAGCGCGTTCGCGCTGCTCTTCCCCCGCGCGCTTCCGCAGGCGTTCCGCAGCGGCCATGACATCCCGCTCTATTTCGAGGCGGCGGCCGCGATCGTGACGCTCGTGCTGCTCGGCCAGGTGCTCGAGCTGCGCGCGCGCTCGCGCACCTCGAGCGCGATCCGCGATCTGCTGCAGCTCGCGCCCCACACGGCGGTGCGCGTGAAGCCCGACGGCATCGAGGAAACCGTGCCGCTGGACGCGGTCGTCGTCGGCGACACGCTGCGCGTGAAGCCCGGCTCGAAGGTGCCGGTCGACGGCGTCGTCGTCGAAGGGCACTCGAGCGTCGACGAATCGATGATCACCGGCGAACCGATGCCGGCCGAGAAGACGGAGGGCAGCGCGGTGACCGGCGCGACCGTCAACCAGACGGGCACGTTCGTGATGCGCGCGGAGAAAGTGGGCGCCGACACGCTGCTCGCGCGCATCGTGCAGATGGTCGCCGAGGCGGCACGCTCGCGCGCGCCGATCCAGAAGCTCGCCGATCAGGTGTCCGGATGGTTCGTGCTCGCCGTCATCGCGCTCGCCGCAATCGCGTTCGCCGCGTGGGCGGCACTCGGTCCGGCTCCCGCGCTCGCGAACGCGCTCGTCGTCGCGATCAGCGTGCTCATCATCGCGTGCCCGTGCGCGCTCGGCCTCGCGACGCCCGTGTCGATCATCGTCGGCGTCGGCCGAGGCGCGCGCGAAGGCGTGCTCATCAAGGATGCCGAAGCATTGGAGCTGATGGAGAAAGTCGATACGGTCGTCGTCGACAAAACCGGCACGCTGACGGAAGGCCGGCCGCGCGTGCAGACGGTCGTCGCGCTCGATCCGCATCGCGAGCACGCCCTGATCGGCTACGCGGCCAGCCTCGAAGGCGCGAGCGAGCATCCGCTCGCGCAGGCGATCGTCGAGCATGCGAAGCAGGCGGGCGCCGCGCGCGCGCCGGTCGAATCGTTCGATTCGGTGCCCGGCAAGGGCGTGAAAGGCGTGATCGACGGGCAGGCGGTCGCGCTCGGCAATGCGCGTCTGATGGCGGATCTCGCCGTGGACTGCGCGTGGGTCGAAACGGATTCGAACCGCCTGCGCGAAGCCGGCCAGACCGTGATGTACGTCGCGATCGACGGGCGGCTCGCGGGCTATGTCGGGCTCGCCGATCCGATCAAGGAGACGACGCCGGAGGCCGTGCGGCTGCTCAAGGCATCGGGCGCGTGCATCGTGATGTTGACGGGCGACAATCTCGTCACCGCGAACGCGGTCGCGAAAGCGCTGTCGCTCGACGGCGTGAAGGCGGGCGTGCTGCCCGCCGACAAATACGCGTACGTGCAGGCGCTGCAGCGGCAGGGGCACGTCGTCGCGATGGCGGGCGACGGCGTCAACGATGCGCCGGCGCTCGCGCAGGCGAACGTCGGCATTGCGATGGGCACGGGCACCGACGTCGCGATGAACAGCGCCCGGATCGTGCTCGTGAAGGGCGATCTGCGCGGCATCGCGCGGGCGCGCGCGCTCAGCGTCGCGACGATGACGAACATCCGGCAAAACCTGTTCTTCGCGTTCGTCTACAACGCGCTCGGCGTTCCGGTCGCGGCGGGCGTGCTGTATCCGTGGTTCGGCGTCACGCTGAGCCCGATCCTCGCGAGCGCCGCGATGGCGGCGAGCTCGGTGTCGGTCATCGGCAACGCGCTGCGGCTGCGTCGCGCGAAAACCTGAGCGGGCGGCGGTGCACGGCGGCGCGCGCCGCCGTGCACCGATCCCGCGAGTCAACGCGGTACGTCAACCCCGTGCGTCGCTCACGGCGCGACGACAACCGGATGGAACCCGGCAGTTTCGACGATGGCGACCACGCGCTCGACACCGAGCGTCGAGCCGACTTCGACCGCTTTCGACGCGATGTCGACGGAAACGGTCGCGGCAGGATCGACGGCCGTGATCGCTTGCGTGATCGCGTTCGCGCAGCCGCCGCACGACATGTCTTTCACTTCGAGTTTCATGCTGCTTCTCCAAAAGGATGTGAGGCGATCGGAGGATGCATCTTCCCACTGTGGGAAGGTCAAGCGCTGGGGTGTGAGGTGATCGGGTGTGAGGTGATCGGGTGTTCGGGCAGTCGGGCAGTCGGGCAGTCGGGCAGTCGGGCAGTCGGGCAGTCGGGCAGTCGAAGCACGGTCGCACGGCCAATCGAACGCGAGCCCCAACGCCGACTCAAACGCGACCACCAACCGCACTACGCGCTCGACGCGGTCGCGGCGATCCCGGTGCACGATCCGCGCGCCGCGTCACGTTCCGGCGGCGCACGATCGCCACGATCCGCCACGATCCGCCACGATCCGCCACGATCGCCACGATCGACGGGATCGACGGGATCGACGCATGTCGCATTCCCGACATTCGCCGAGACCGCCGCGCCGCCCCCGTACGTCAACGCTGCGCCGGCGCCTGGCAGAGCGCGAGATTGTGCAGGATCGCGTCGCCCGTCGACTTGTAGTTGTCGGCATCGCAGGGCGGAAGGCCGAACGCCTCGCTGTGCTCCTGCTGCGCGCGGTAGGCGATCGTATCGGACAGCACGGCCACGCATTGCGCGCGATCGCCGCGGTGATATTCCGTGAGCGCCAGATCGCTCTTCGCCCGGTCCAGCTCGATCCAGTCCATGAAGCCGCTGCACTCGGCGAGCAGCGACGTGAGCGTCGCGCGCGCCGCGCCGTAATCGTGCGCCGCGTATTGCCGGTGCGATCGCTCGGTGCGCACGGCCCGCGACTGATCCGCGCACGCGGCGGGCGGACGCCGGTATTCGCCGTCGAACGACGCGCGCATCCCGCAAAAATCCCGGCACGCTTCGGAGCCCGACGTATCCAGCTTGACGACGCCCTGCCCGCCGGACACCGCGATCCGGCAGACATTGCCGCCGTCGTTCGCGACGCCGACGCGCCCCTTGAACGTGCCGCTCAACGCGCAGGTATGGCAGTTGCCGCCTATCGTTTCGATGTTGAAGGTATTGCCCTTGATGGTCAGCACGCCGTGCGCGCTTCCGCCTTCGACGTACAGATAGCGGCCCGCGTCCACCGCGGAGCCGGCGGCGAGCGCCGCGACGCTCGCCGACATCGCGGCCGCCGCGACCGTTGCCCGCATGCGGATTCCCCAGTTCATACGTTCCCCTTTCATCGAATTGCCGTGCAACGCGCATGCGCGGCGGCGAATCGCGCGCGCCGGTCGCGACGCGCGCGGCGTCACGCCGATTCGCCCGCCTGCAGCCGCAGCCGCCGCGCCTGCCGCGGCAACACGACGTACATGCCGGCCGCGATGTTCAGCACGAGGCCGATCGCCTGGCCGGCGAGCGGATGGCCGCCGTGGCGCAGCGGCATCGTCACCGCGCTGATCGGCAACGCGGCGAGCGTGGCCCAGCCGGCCGTCGTCAATCCGATCATCAGCGCCTGCCCGAACGACAATCGGCCGGGCGCCGGCAATGCGTGCGCGGCGAACCCCATGCGCACCGTGTATCCGGTGATCGGCAGGCAAATCGCGAAGCAGACGACGAAGATCACGAGCGCGAGCGCCATCGCCTTGCCGCTCGGCGGCTGGCCGGCGACGGGAAGGGTTTGCCATATCGTCAATCCGACGATCGCCACGCCGAGAATCCACACCGGCACGCTCGCGAGCGTCTGGCGCCATATGCAGGACCACCACACCGACAGGCGTCGGCCGAGCGTCATCGACGGAAGCATCTGGAACATATCAACCCCCATTCTTGTTATCGGTTCTGCGAACGCGCGATCGCGGCGGCGTTAGACGGTTGATGCGTACGGCGGGCCGGCCTTCGCTCCGGCTCGGCGGCGCGGACAACGAAGCTGTCCGCGGCTTGGTGCGGCTCGGCGCGGCTTTACGCCGTTTCGCCTTCGCCGCGCGCCGCCCGCGCGATTGCGGCGCGGGCGTTTCATTCACGTCGGCCGCCCCGCTTGTTCGCGGCCGGGGGCGAACGTCGGTTCGCTCCCGGCCGCGCGCGGCGGCAAGCGCACGCCAGGGCGTCAGTTGCCGCCCTGATCTTCCTTCAACTGCGGCAACCCCGACGCCTCGCCCGGCGCCAGCAGGCCGACCTGCGAGTAGATGCGCAGCTTCTCGCGCGTATCGGTGATGTCGAGGTTGCGCATCGTCAACTGGCCGATCCGGTCGCGCGGCGAGAACATCGACTGCACCTTCTCCATCGACAGGCGCTCCGGCTGGTACGTCAGGTTCGGCGAGCGCGTGGCGAGGATCGAGTAATCGTTGCCGCGGCGCAGCTCGACCGTCACCTCGCCCGTGACCGCGCGCGCGACCCAATGCTGCGCCGTCTCGCGCAGCATGATCGCCTGCGGATCGAACCAGCGGCCCTGGTACAGCAGGCGGCCGAGGCGGCGGCCGTTCTCGCGGTACTGCTCGATCGTATCCTCGTTGTGGATGCCGGTGACGAGGCGCTCGTACGCGATGTACAGCAGCGCGAGCCCCGGGGCTTCGTAGATGCCGCGGCTCTTCGCCTCGATGATCCGGTTCTCGATCTGGTCGCTCATGCCGAGGCCGTGGCGGCCGCCGATCCGGTTCGCCTCGAGCAGCAGCTCGACCGCATCCTTGTATTCGACGCCGTTCAGCGCGACCGGACGGCCCTCTTCGAAGCGGATCGTCACTTCTTCCTTGTCGATCTTCACGTCGTCGTGCCAGAACGCGACGCCCATGATCGGATTGACGATCTTGATGCCGCTCTCGAGGCTCTCGAGATCCTTCGCCTCGTGCGTCGCGCCGAGCAGGTTCGAATCGGTCGAGTACGCCTTCTCCGCCGACATCTTGTACCCGAAGCCCGCCTGGCGCATGAATTCGGACATTTCCGCGCGGCCGCCGAGCTCGTCGATGAACTGCTGGTCGAGCCACGGCTTGTAGATCTTCAGGTCCGGATTGACGAGCAGGCCGTAGCGGTAGAAGCGCTCGATGTCGTTGCCCTTGTACGTGCTGCCGTCGCCCCAGATGTTGACGCCGTCTTCCTTCATCGCGGCGACGAGCATCGTGCCCGTCACGGCGCGGCCAATCGGGGTCGTATTGAAATACGTGACGCCGGCCGTCGAGATGTGGAACGCGCCGCACTGGAGCGCCGCGATCCCCTCGGCCACGAGCTGCGCGCGGCAGTCGATCAGGCGCGCGCCTTCGGCGCCGTACTGGATCGCGCGCTTCGGGATCGAGTCGTAGTCGTCTTCGTCGGGCTGGCCGAGGTTGGCCGTGTACGCGTAAGGAACGGCTCCCTTGATGCGCATCCAGTGCAGCGCGGCGCTCGTGTCGAGGCCGCCGGAGAACGCGATGCCGACCTTCTGGCCGGCCGGGAGATTTTCAAGAATCGTGGTCATGACGAAAACCGTTCAATCAGTTGGAAGGGGGAATTTGGCGGAATCCAAGAGTATCGGCTGTGCCTGATTATGAGGCAAGTCTCGCGCGCGGCGCGGCCGGCCGGAGATTCGGGGCGTTCGGCGCGGAGAATCGGCGGCCGTGCCGCGATTCGGCGGGCCGCGCGGGCGCGGCCGGAAGGCCGCCGCGGCCCGGCTGGAAGGGCTTTGCGGGGGATCGGCTAGGGATCTGCTCGGGATCTGCTCGGGATCGGCCGAGAGCGGGCGATGCGTCGCGCCTGGCTCGGCGATGCGCCTGCGGCTCGAACCATCCTGCGAGCGCTTTGCGGCGGCCAAAGGATTGGATTCGGCCGGGATCGATCGGCGGTTCGACTCGGACTCAACCCGAGTTCGAATCGGGCTCGAGTCGAGTCCGAGTCGGGAGCGATCCGCGTTGGCTCCGCGTTCTGGGCGGAACCGGGCGGATTCGACGTGTCTTCCTGACGGTGATCGCACAAGGCCCGAGAGCCGCTCAGCGGCACGGCAGCGGGCCGGCGGCCAGACATCCGTCGGCCCGCCGCGCCGGTCGACGCGGAAATCGGCCGCCGTCGAGCGCCGCCGACGCGCGTTCGGGCGTCAGGCACGTGGGCGCACGGAGCAGCCGATCGCCGAGCTCCGACCGACGCGCGTCCGAACCGGCCATGCCGACGCCGGCGGTCGGTCAAGCCGCGACGAGCACTCCTCGAACGAAATTCATCCGGCCGCCTTGTTTCAGATTTCACCGCGCGCCGCCCGTCGATAATCCCCGCACGCTGCAATGGCGAGGAATGGCGAGGAAGCGCGTCATGTGACGCCCGATGCGCATCGAAATGTTCAACGATCGCGGCAAGAAAACGGCGATGGTCTCGATCGAACAGGCGGCGGCGCTGCTCGATACCGAGGACGTGGATGCCGCGATCCGGTACCTGAGCCAGTTGCGCACGTCGATGCGGCCGCGATTCCGGAAGTCCCGCCGCGCTCGCCGCAGTACGCGACGAAGATGAAGTCATGCTGGCACATCGAAAAGCACCGCCGTACGACGGCGCCGTTTTTTTCGTGCAGCGCACCGAGCTCGGCCGGGCGAGCTTAGCGTTGCCGACGCATAGCCTCGCGAAGCTGCACGAATCGCTCGCGCGCCATCTCGAGTCGGAGCAGTCGATGATCCGCACGATTCGCGGCTACGGCATCGTGAAGATCTGCTTCCAGCCGGGCGTGACATCCGCACGGCCGCCGCGCACGTGGCGTCGGCATCGCAGACCGTGCTCAAGCAGATGCCGCCCGGCACGACGCCGCCGCCGATCCTGAACGGCAACGCGTCGACGGTGCCCGTGCCGTAGATCGGCGAAGTCGCGCGCGAGCAGGAGCGTGTCGCCGTTCGCGCACTTCGGCCGTCGCGCGCACGACAGGCGCGACCTGATCGCCCCCGGTCTTCAGCGCATGATCGAGCGTCGTTCCTTCGCGATACGCCGCCGGCACAGGCGCAAACGCGAGCACGCCGCCCGCGATATGCGCGCCGTTCGCCGGAAAGAAGCCGTAATAGTTCGCGTGCATCCGCTCGTGATCGAGCCGGTGATGAATCGCGTCGGCGGTTTCGCCGTCAGGCATCGCATCGCGATAGATCATCTACCAGTCGATCACGCGCGACATCGGCCTCGCGCTTCATGTCGTACGTGATCGCCGTCACGATGCGCCGCGCGCGCAGTGAACCGCATCAGCCCGCCGCGCGCCGTCCCTTTCCAGTCGCGCCCCGATCGCCGCACGTGCGCGCGGACGCATTCGCAGGCGCTTTGCAAGCGCCACCGGCAGCATCGGCCGCGCGCCGTTCGCTTTCGATGGCCTTCCGTATCAGCGTCACGTCGGCGATCGGGCCGCCTTCGCCCTGCACCTTTGCGTACGACATCGCCGGCGCGAACAAACTGGCCGCCAGCACCATTGCGCTCACCGTCCGCTTCATCGCCAACCCCACTCTCGTCTCGTCGGTTCGTTGCCCGTCGCACCGCACACACGGGGCATACGTTGCGTGCGCCATCCGTGAACCCGACGATAGCAACGCGCACAAGACGTTTCGCGAACAGCGGCATGAACAATTATTTAGATATCCGCTCTAAATCTCAAGGCACTGTTTCGCGGATGCGCGTGGATGAAACTCGCGTCACTCGTGCGTTGCCGTTTCGACACATCGCGACGCTTAAGCCTTCATTCCGCGATCGGCGCCTCGGCCGGCATCGCCGGGCAATCCAACGGCTGCCCGAATCGGAGCATCGAATACATGAAGGAGTCGCAGATGAAATTCCCGGTCTGCACGCTCGCCTGCACGTTCGCGCTGACGCTCGGCGCCGCCGCGCACGCCGCGCCGAAGCTCACGCCCGCGCAATGTTCGGACTACCCGTTCGCGCACACGAACGGGCCCGTCACGCGAGCGCAATTGATGAACGAATTGTCCGAACTGGAATCGGTCGGCTACAACCCTTCCGCCGGCGACGAGAACGGCTACCCCGACGACATCGACGATGCGCAGCAAAAGCTGATGCAGAAATATCAGACGGATTGCGTCGGCGCGGGCGGCTCGATCTCGTCGAACGGCAACTGACGGCGGTGCGTACGCCCGCGCATGCCGTTACCCGCGGCACGGTGCGGCGGCCCGAGCGGCCGCGTGTGCGATCCGCCGCCCGTCGCATGTCGCATGTCGCATGTCGCATGTCGCACATCGCACATCGCACATCGCGTTAGCGCGCGTCACGCGTCGTCCGGTTCCTTCTGCCGCAGCGTGACGAATTCCTCGGCGGCGGTCGGATGAATGCCGACCGTCTCGTCGAATTGCGCCTTCGTCGCGCCTGCGCGAATCGCGATCGCGACGCCCTGGATGATTTCCGCCGCATCGCGCCCGACCATGTGCGCGCCGACCACGCGCTGGCTGTCGCGCTCGACGACGAGCTTCATGAACGTCTTCTCGTCGCGGCCAGACAGCGTGTGCCGCAGCGCGCGAAACGACGTCTTGTAGATGTCGAGCGCGCCGAACTCGGCGCGCGCGTCCGCCTCGGTGAGCCCGACCGTCGCGACCTCCGGCTGGCTGAACACGGCGGAAGGAATGTACCGATGGTCGGCCGCGATCCGCTTGCCGCCGAACAGGTTCGCCGCGAGCAGCATGGCGTCGCGCGTCGCGACGGGCGTGAGTTGCGGACGGGCGGTGACGTCGCCGATCGCGTGGATCGACGGCGCCGTCGTCGTCGAATACGCATCGACTTCGATCGCGCCGCGCGCATCGCGCGCGACGCCAGCCGCCTCGAGCCCGAGCGCGTCGCAATTCGCGACGCGCCCCGTCGCGTACAGCACCGCGTCGTACGGCCCGTACGCGCCCGTCGCGAGCTTGAGCGTCAGCGCGCCGTCGGCGCCGCGCTCGATCGCCTCGACGCTCGAGCGCGTGTGGATCGCGACGCCGTGCTTCGTCATCTCGTCGTGCAGCACGCGCCGCACGTCGTCGTCGAAGCCGCGCAGGATCTGCTCGCCGCGATAGAACAGGTCGACGTCGGCGCCGAGCCCGTCGAAGATGCCCGCGAACTCGACCGCGATGTAACCGCCGCCGACGATCGCGATCCGCCCGGGCAGCTCGGGCAGGCTGAGCGCCTCGCGCGACGTGATCGCGTGCTCGATGCCGGGAATCGGCGGCATGACGGGCCGCGAGCCCGTCGCGACGCCGATGTGCCGCGCGGTGACGCGGCGCCCCGCGACGTCGACCGTGTGCGCGTCGACGAGCGTCGCGCGCCCCGCATGGATCTCGACGCCCGATTTGTTCAGCAGATCGACGTAGACGCCGCTCAGGCGCGCGATCTCGCGATCCTTCGCTTCGATGAGCGTCGGCCACGAGAACAAACCGATGTCGAAGGTCCAGCCGAAGCCGGCCGCATCCTCGACGTCATGGCCGTAATGCGATGCATAGACAAGCAGTTTTTTCGGAATGCATCCGCGCAGCACGCAGGTGCCGCCGATCTGCTCTTCCTCGGCGATGCCGACGCGCGCACCGTAGGATGCCGCGACCCGGCCGAGGCGCACGCCGCCCGAGCCCGCGCCGATGACAAAGAGATCGTAATCGAATTCCATGGCGTCGCCTGATCAAAGCCTCGATGACCCGACGATAGCAAGATTTCGCCTTTCGTGCGGCGGCGAGCGCGCGTACTGTCATGCACCGCAATCATCTGTGGATTGCGCGCGGCGAAAAAAAAGCGGAAGGCGATGCCTTCCGCTTCGTGTCGCGCGAGATGCCGGATCTTCGCGCCGACGCGTCACGCCTGCGATGCGTCGCTGTCCGGCGCGGCGGCGTTCTCGCCGTCCGCCGCTTCGTCGTCCTTCTTTTTCTCGACGAGATTCTCGAGCGCCTCGGCGCCCTTGAAGCCGCCAACCGCGGCCGCGGCCTTCGTCAGCAGGCCGGCATCCGGATCGACCTTCTCGGCTGCCTCGACGGCCGCCACCGCGCCTGCAATCTCACCTACCGTATTCAAGATTCCCATCGCAATCACCGTTTAGGTTGAACGTGAGCGAGCATGATTGCATGGACATTCATGCAGCGCCGCGTTTTGTAACATTCGGTAGCGCCCGTTACTCCGGGCGCCACCGCTCGCGAGAGCCGATGCGCGAAACATCGGCGAAGGCGCGCTCCGGCGGACGACAGCGAACCAGGCACGCACGCGCGGCGCGATCGGCGACGATCGCGAAGCCGCGCGCAAGCAGCTTAGCTCACTCCCGCCCGCGCAACTGTCAAACTATGTCGGATGGTTTTCGTCCGGCTTTCATTCGCAGGAATCCTCTACTTTCCCGCGAGCGGCACTACGCGCGGCGCGCGCCGCGCGCACGCTTGGGCTCATTCGCTTGCGCCGGATGCGGGCGCGGCCGCCACGGCGCCGGTGCTCGCCGGCACGTCGGATGCGGCGGCCGCCGCGACGGCCGCATCGTTGGTCTTGCTGCTCACTTCGTCGTCGTCCGTTCTCGTGCACGCGGCGATCAGCAACACCGCGATCATCGATGCAGCCCACGCGTAACGCTTCATCCTGTCGCTCCCGCAAGAATTGGAATCGTCGGAAAACGGCCGGCTGCGCGCTGCGAACGGCCGCACGCGCCGGCTACCTGAAAAACGCCATCTGCACGACCTTCACGATCACGAGCCCGACCGCGAGCACCAGATAGCCGCGCAGCACGCCCATCCAGATGCGCGTCGACATCGTGATCCGCGGCGCGGGCAGCGTGTCGAGCGGCGGCATCCGCCACGTGTCGCGCAGGCTGCGGTCGACGGCCGGCTCGGCCGGCTCGATGCCGCGCTTGCGCAGCGCGAGTGTCGCGACGTAGCCCGCCGCCGCGAGCAGCGTGCCGCCCGCGAGCACCTCGAGCATCGTCTCGCCGCTCATGTCCGGATACATCACGGACGCCGTCAGGATAATCGACAACATCACGAGCACCCAAATCACCGCGCCCGTGAACAGATTCAGTTTCGTCGAGTTGACCCACGGGCCGAGCACCGCCTTGTCGTTGCACAGCAGCAGCAGGAACACGGTCGCGCTCGGCAGCAACACGCCCGCGAGCGTCTGCACCGCTTCCGTGAGCAGCCCGAGCGGGCTGCCCGGAATCAGCACGAGCGCGGCCGCCGCGGCAACGATGCCGAAATAGACCAAGTAGAAGCCCTTCGCGTCCGACACGCTGCGATGAAGCGAGTGACGGATCTTGAACACGTCGCCGATCGCGTACGCGGTCGCGAGCGACACCGCCGCCGCGCCGATGATCGACGCGTCAAGCAGCGCGATCGCGAAGAGCGTCGCGCTCGTGTGGCCCGCGTACTTCGCGAGGCCCGCGATCACGCCGCCCGCGTCGGTGAAGTTGCCCGCCTCGGGGCGTCCCTCGAAGAGCGCCGCACAGAACGCGATCATCGCGATCGCGCCGATCATCACGAACACGATGCCGATCCACAGGTCCACCTTCTCGTATTTCATGAAGCGCGGCGTGATCCGCTTGTCGATCACGTAGCTTTGCTGAAAGAACAGCTGCCATGGCGCGATCGTCGTGCCGACGATGCCGATCACGAGCAGCATCACGTCGGAGAGCTTCGCGTGCGTGGGCCAACCCGGCACGAACAGGTCGCGCGTCATCTGATGCACGGGCGGATGGATCGATACGAGCACGGGCACGAGCAGCAGGCTCAGCAGGCAGAGCACGACCGCGAAGCGCTCGAACCGGCGAAAATCGCCCGTGCTGACGGCCGCCATCGTGAGCGCCGCGGCAATGCACACCCCCGCAACCTTCGACACGCCGAAGAAGTCGAGCACGAACGTGATGCCGATGAACTCGGTGACGATCGTGAGCGCGTTCAGGATGAAGAGGTCGATCACGCTGAACGCGCCCCAGAACTTGCCGAAGCGCTCGAAGATGAGGCGTGCGTGACCGACGCCCGTGACGGCGCCGAGACGCAGCACCATCTCCTGATTCACGAACAGCACGGGCACGAGCAACAGCAGCGTCCACAAGAGCGTCGTGCCATAGTTCTGGCCCGCTTGCGTATAAGTGCCGAACGCGCCGGCGTCGTTGTCGCCGACCATCACGATGAGGCCCGGCCCGAGAATCGCGAGCAGCGTGCGCAAACGCGCCCACCAGTTGCTGCGAGGCGCGGTGTCGTGATGCGCGATCGTGCCGAGCGCGCCCTTGATGTCGCCGATGTGCGCGTGATCGAGGACCGCGCTGCGCTCAACGGCGATGGGGGGCGAGACGTCGGTTGGCGTGGACATATGGGTTCTCCCCGGTAGGTATGGTTTTCGTCGGCGCGCATCCCCGGCATGCGCGAAGCGCAAGCACCGCGACGCGGCGCCGCGCTCGGCGCATGCCGAAGCGCATCGAGTTTCAGGAAATCAGCGCTTTCAGACGCTGCCAGAACGAGACGGCCGCCGGCTTGCCGGCGGATTCGAGCGACAGCATCGCGTCGTAGTGGACGCGCGATTCCTGGACGTGCGGCAGTTGCGACAGAAGCAGACCGAATTGCATGATGATTCTCCGGGCGCGGGTTCTCGCGCATGGCGGGAAGCCGCGTGCCCGAATCTCATGCGCGCGATGCGCTTATCGATCGAGCCCCACGCGCTTCCCTTGATGATCGAAATCGAAAAGATCGAGGGTGCGGCATATGGGATAACTGTCACAGTCCGGCATGTCGGCTCCTTGTCTGACGGTTGGCTTACCGCGTGCACGCATGCACGACGAGCGCGCACGCGAACACGCGCGCTCGACGCGCCGTCATGCGAAGCATGCGGCAGCGCCGAGCGAACGCGCGCCGCGAACCGGGGTTCGCGGCGAATGCCGAACGGGCGCGCGAAAACGCAGCGCTCACGCGGCGCGAATCAAGGGTGCACGGGGAGTGGTACTCGGAACTGCGACGCGCACCGTCTGCCTGGTTGGCTCGACGGCGGCGATGAAAAGGGCGCGGACGTCTTGCCGGTCAGGCGAAATAACTGCTCGAAGATCGACTACTGCAGGTGTCCAAGGCGGATGCCCCATTTGTGAAGATGGCCGGATTCTAGGTAGGCGACAAACTCAATGTCAATGACGTTCATCGACTTCGCGAAAAAAAAATTCCGCGTTTGCGGCGCTGTAAGTTTTTACGCGATGAAACCGGGCCCGTTGCTTTCAATCGCTCGCGAAAGGAAAGTCATCGAAAGCCGGAACGCACGTCGTGCGGCGGCGGCGGCGCGCACGCACGCGCCGATTTCGACGGATGCTGATCGATCCGGCATCTTTATTCGTTTTTTACTTGCGCGCCCACGCGCGGCACGCATACAATCCGCCGCAATTCGTCACAGAAGGAGAGTCCCTCGTGGACACGTCCCCCAGTAGTTGCAGTTCGATGCCGGTCGAAGCCGGCAACGCAATCGCGCGCTAGCCGCCTGGTTCTCCTTCGCCGCTAGCTCGCATTGGTCGAGTTAGCGCGCTTCATCGCGGGTGGCCTTCGTCCGCCCCGTCCGCAGCACGCTTCCTCTGTTCAGTTCTCGTCGCAGGCCGCCTTCCGGCGCGCAAGCGATGCGTTACGTCGTCCGGCGCAGGCCGGAGCGGACGGGAGCGAAGTCATGTTTGTTCAATTTTTCAAGGCTAAGCTCGGACGCTACGCCCATCTCGCGAGCCACCGGATCGTCGTGTCGTCGATCTCGCCGCTCGCGCATGCGGCGAACGCTTCGAGCAACGGCACGGCGCCGGGCGCGGGGTTTCTCGTCTGGCCGGTCAGTTGCGCGATCGTCGGCGCCGTCGCGGGCGCCGTCGGGATCGTCGCGCTGCTGTCCGCCTCGGGTTGTCGCACCGGTCTGAATCAGGCGATGCGCGTTAGCTGGTGGTTCTCGTAAGCACCCGGCAAGCCCGACGGTTCGCCGTGTCCGGCGGGCGACCTCAAGCGGCGAGCGGGCGGTATCCTCGCCCGCATTCATCCAAGCAACGATTCGTCATGAAGAAAACCATCCATCGCATGCTCGTCAAATCCGGCGTCGTTTCCGGCCTGCCGTTGCTGCTGTCGCTCGGCGTCTCGCCGCCCGCGCTCGCGCAAGCCGCGAATGCCGCCGCCGCGTCGCCCGAAAGCGTCGCGCAGCCGTCGCCCGCGGCCGCCGCATCGCCTGCATCGCCCGCGGCGGACGGCGCACAGACGCCGACCGCCGCGCAAGCCGCGAATGCCGCCGCCACGCCCGCTCCCACCGGCTTCTGGGAGCGTTCGAACCTGTTCGGCGACATGGGCGGCCTGCGCACCAAGCTCGGCGATCACGGGATCACGCTGAACCTGCAGGAAACGAGCGAGTACCTGCGCAATCTGTCCGGCGGCACGCGCCGCGGCGGCGCGTACGACGGCCTCACGCAATTCGGCTTCAGCGTCGACACCGAAAAAGCGATCGGCCTGCCCGGCGGCACGTTCAACGTGTCGGGCCTGCAGATTCACGGCACGAGCCTCACGTCGCGCAATCTGCAACTGCTGCAGACCGCGAGCGGCATCGAAGCCGAAGGCACGACGCGCCTCTGGGAGCTGTGGTACCAGCAGTCGTTCGCGGGCGGCCGCGCCGACGTGAAGATCGGCCAGCAAAGTCTCGATCAGGAATTCATGGTGAGCCAGTACGCGGGCACGTTCATCAACGCGACGTTCGGCTGGCCCGTGCTGCCCGCCGTCGACATGCCGGCGGGCGGCCCCGCGTACCCGCTGTCGTCGCTCGGCGTGCGGCTGCGCTACAAGCCGTCCGATGCGTGGACGGTGATGGCTGGCGTGTTCGACGGCAACCCGGCGGGCGGCGCCGGCGACGCGCAGCAGCTCAACCGTCACGGCACGAACTTCAACCTGCACAACGGCGCGCTATTCATCGGCGAGTTGCAGTACGCGCTCAACGCGCCGCCCGCCGATCCGAAGGCGCCGCAGCCGGCAGGCCTGCCGGGCATGTACAAGCTGGGGGTCTGGTACAACTCGGAGCGCTTCAACGATCCGCGCTACGACACGAACGGCATGCCGCTCGCCGATCCGGCGAGCAACGGCGTCGCCGCGACGCATCGCGGCGACTACGGCCTCTACGCCGTCGCCGACCAGATGGTGTGGCGCCCGAGCGCCGACAGCCCGCGCTCGCTGAACGTATTCGCGCGCGTGATGGGCGCGCCGGGCAATCGCAACGTGGTCGATTTCGCGCTGAACGCGGGCGTCACGCTGAAGGCGCCGTTCGCGGGACGCGACAACGACACGGCGGGCCTCGCCGTCAGTTACGCGAAAATCGGCTCGCACGCGCGCGGCAACGACGGCGACGTCGGCGTGTTCACGACGCCGGGCTATCCGGTGCGCCGCGCGGAAACGCTCATCGAAGCGACGTATCAATATCAGGTGACGCCGTGGTGGCAGTTGCAAGCGGACTTCCAGTACGCATTCCGTCCGGGCGGCGGCATTCCCAATCCGAACGACCCGGCTACGCGCATCGGCAATGAAGCGATCGTCGGCGTGCGCACGACGATCACGTTCTGAAGCGTTTCGCGTTCCTCAGCTTTCGCATGCCTTTCACGTTTCGCGCGCGGTGCCGCCGCCAGCGGCATCGCGCGCGCACCCGTCGCTCTCGCGCCGTCAAATTGCTTAAACCGATTTGTCACCGGAATGCCATCAGAAAGTCGGCTCCGCACTTTACTGTGGCTCGTTCGGCCGCGCGCGAGCGGCGCTCCGCATAACCGAGCAATTGCGCCACGCGGCCGGATGCGGCATGCTGAACCGGACGCCCATCCCACGCGAACGCCCGGCTCGGCGCCTCCCGACGAAAGTCGCCTTCACGCGGAGCCATCAGCTTGTTCTGTTCCGATCTCGCCGCTTGCCGCCACGATCGCCCGAACGATCGCGCCCCCGCCGCTCGCATGCGCCGCCACGTTCGCAAGGCCGCGCGATGAAGGCGCTCGCATGGCTCGCCGGCGCCGTCGCCGCGCTGCTCGCGGCGGAGCTGATTTCATTCGGCGACATCGGGCATCTCGTCGCGCTGCTCGCCGCGTCGCTCGCCGCGCTTTGCGCACTCGCCGCCGCGTTCGGCTGCGCATATACGCTGTTCGCGGCGATCCTCACGCAGCGTTTCTTCGCACGCGCGCCGCACGAGCCGCGACACTGCCCGCCCGTGACGATCGTCAAGCCGCTGCACGGCACCGAGCAGGCGTTGTTCGCGAACCTCGCGAGCTTTTGCGAGCAGCGCTACGACGGCCCGATCCAGTATTTGTTCGGCGTGCACGATCGCGACGATCCCGCGCTGCGTGCCGTCGACGCATTGCGCGACGCATTTCCGCGCGCACACGTGACGATCGTCGCCGACGCACGCCTGTACGGACCGAACCGCAAGATCGCGAACCTCGTCAACATGCTGCCCGCCGCCGCGCACGACGTGCTGATCTTCGCGGACAGCGACGTGAGCGTCGGCCCCGATTACGTGCGGCATATCGTCGGCGAGCTCGACGAACCGGGCGTCGAGCTCGTGACCTGCGTGTATCGCGGCCGTCCCGATCCGGGCTTCTGGCCGCGCGTCGAGGCGCTCGTCACCAATCACCAGTTCCTGCCGGGCGTCGTGACGGGCCTCGCGCTCAAGCTTGCGCGGCCGTGCTTCGGCCAGACGATCGCGATGCGCCGCGCCACGCTCGACGCGATCGGCGGCCTCACGCAATTCGCACACCATCTCGCCGAGGATCACGCGATCGGCGAAGCGGTGCGCGCGCGCGGCGCGCGAGTGGCGGTGCCGCCGTTCGCCGTCGAGCACGGCTGCGTCGAGACGCGCGTCGCGCGGCTCGCCGAGCACGAATTGCGCTGGAGCCGCACGATCCGCGCGGTCGACCCGCGCGGCCATCTCGGCTCGCTGCTCACGCATCCGCTCGCGCTCGCGCTGCTCGGCGCCCTGCTGTCGAACGGCGCGGCGTGGGCATGGTCGCTCGTGCCCGTCACGCTCGTCGCGCGCATCGCCGCGAAGCACATCGTCGATCGCGCGACGAAGCGGCCGGTGCGCGACCTGTTGCTGCTGCCGCTCGCGGATCTGATCGCGTTCGGCATCTTCGTCGCGAGCTTCTCGTCGTCGCGCGTGATCTGGCGCGGCTTCAGCTTCGATGTCGACCGTGACGGCCGCCTGTGCCCCGCGCCTGAAAAACGCCCGAATGCCTGATCGGCGCCGCGCGTCGAATAGGCCTTTCTTCGTCATGCAAAACGAATCGACTCGATCTCGAACCGGCACGCCCGCCGTGCTCAACCGGCAACTAATGAAGCACGCGGGGCGCATCGCTGCGCTCGCGGGACTCGCGGTATCGCTCTGGCTCGTCGCGCGCGACAATCCCCGCGAAGTGCTCGGCCTGATGCGCGCCGCCGGCGTCGGGCTCGTCGTCGCGGCCGCGTCGCATCTGCTGCCGATGCTCGCGAATGCGAAGGACTGGCAGACGCTGATCGCGCCGCCCGACCAGCCGCGCCTGCGCGCGATGCTGCGCCTCGTGTGGATTCGCGAATCGGTGAACGGGCTGCTGCCCGTCGCGCGCATCGGCGGCGAGTTCGTGTCGTTTCGCCTGCTGCGCGCGCACGGCTTGACGGCGCCCGCGGCGAGCGCCAGCCTCGTGTCCGACATGCAGCTCACGCTGATCAGCCAGGCGCTCTTCGCGCTCGCGGGCGTCGGCTATCTGCTCACCCGCGCGACGTCGGACACGCTGCGCGTCGCCGGCATGTTCGCATGGGGACTCGCCGCGCTCGCGCCGCTTCTGATCCTGTTCGCACTTGTTCAACATGCGAAGCCGTTCGAGCGCGCGATGCACGCGCTCAATCGCGTCGCGGGCGGTCAACTCGCGTCGCTCGTCGATCGCTCCGCGCAGATCGACGATGCGCTGAAAGCCGTCTGGCGGCGGCGCGGCACCGTCATGCGCTATCTGTTCTTCTGGCAGCCGCTGCAGCATCTCGCGACGTCGATCGAGATCTGGCTCGCGCTGCATTTTCTCGGCGCGCCCGTGTCGCTCGTCGATGCGCTCGCGATCGAGGCGCTGATCCAGGCGCTCAGCAGCGCCGCGTTCTTCGTGCCGGGCGGGCTCGGCGTGCAGGAAGGCGGCTTCGTGCTGATCGGCGGCGCGCTCGGGCTCGATCCGGCAACGTCGCTCGGGCTCGCGGGCGCGCGGCGAATCCGCGATCTGCTGATCTTCGTGCCGGGCCTGCTCGCCTGGCAGTTCGCGGAGGCGGCCGTCGCGGCGCGCCGTTCGTAGGCGCTCGACGCGGTTCGGCGAGCGCACGCGCGCCGTCACGCCACTTTCAATTTCCGCATGCATGATCGGGCTGGACCACATCTCGATTCGCGCCGGCGCGCGCATCGCTCGACGCGCGTTCTCGCACCGGTGCATCACGTCGCACGACGAAACAATCGAAGACATTGACGCCGCACACGAATCGCAGCGAGGCGAAGTCCTTGCTGTCGATACGGTGACGCTTCCCCGTTGCATCGATTTCTTGTAACGTTTGCGAGCCGTTGGCGGGATCGAGGACCGCCGGATCGCGACGCGCTGCAGGTCGCGGTCCACAACCAATACAAGACTCACAACAACAAAGGAGGGGACATGCGATGGCAATACCCAACTGCGGCCGCGCTCGCGATCGCCGCATTCGTGTGGGCCTGCGCGCGGATCGTGTCGACCGATGCCGCGCCCGCCGCCGCACCGGCTGAGCGAGCGGAATCGACCGTTCCCGCCGCGCAGGCGAACGCATTCACCGCCGCGTCATCGGCGGCGCCGCGCTCCGCGCCGCCGCCGCTTCCCCCGCGCGTCGCCGAGTACATCGCGCACGAATACGCGAATTCGGCCGTCACGCGCGAAGCGCTCACGCAGATCGCATATGGCTGGAGCCAGGCCGTCAACGACGTCCGCGATCCGGCCGACGCGAAAACGGCCGGCGACGCGATCGCGAAAGGCATCGCGTGCGCACTGAGCGCACGCGTGCTCGTGAAGGCGGGCGTCGACCAGCAGACGATGCTCGACCGGATCAAGGGCACGCGCGCGGTCATGCTCGACACCGAAGCGGACACGCTCGCCTACATCCGCTTCCAGTCGCTCGCAGGCGGCCAGTTCTTCGACGATCCCGGCTCCGCCTCGTGCGGCTTCAATCCAACGTCCATGCCGAATTGAGCTTACCCGTGCTGTAGCGCTTCAACCATCAACCGAGGGGACTTTCGATGAAAAAGTTAGTGACGCTGATGATTGCCGGCGCGCTCGTCGCGCTGCCCTACTCCACGCGCCTGAACGCCGCGCAGACGGTGACGGCCGCAACCGCCGCAACCGCCGCGCCCGGCTCCGCGATCGTGTTCGTCAACGGCATCAACAACACGTTCGACGATGCGATCGCGAGCCTGCAAGTGCTGAAGAACGAGCTGAACGCGCGCGACACGAGCAACGCCTACGTGTACGGCAACGCTTACAACGCGACGCAGGGCGCGTTCAACGATCTGTGGCAGGTGTTCAAGCAAAAATCGGTCGAAGGCACGAACCCGGCGGACTTCTGGCGTGCGATCGACGGCGGCGCGATTCCGGCGGGCGGCATGGACGCGGCGCTGCAACAGAAATACATCGACATCCTGACCAAGAACAACATTCCAGAGCTGCCCGATCACCTGAACCAGTACCGCACGTACCTGCAGCAGAGCCGCAAGGTCGTGCTCGTCGGCCACTCGCAAGGCACGCTGTACGCGAACTTCGAGATGAATCTGCTGATCACCGGGCCGGATCGCGCCCAAGGCAGGATCAGCGCGGTGAACGTCGGCAACGCGGCGCGCTATCTGCTGCCGGGCTCGAGCTATCTGACGTCGTCGTCGGATACGGTGATCGGCAGCCTCGGGCTCGTGCAGACGGTGCTGCCGTCGAACTTCTCGCTCGGCTTGCATCTGCTCACCGATCCGCTCGGCCATTCGTTCACGAAGATCTACATGAACCAGTCGTTCACGGCGGCGAAGCAGATCCTCACGCAAGTATCGCAGCAGGCAAGCAACACGGTGATGGCGGCGCGCTAACCCGCACGGCGTGCGTCGCGTGCGATGCACGCGCTGCGTTCTCGCCTCGTGCGACGCGGTTGGCGCGCATCGACGGCGAATTGCGCGGCGCGCCGCATGCCGCAACGAAAAAAGGCCCGCGCGCGCGGGCCCTTTCCGCCGTTCCGCGCGGCGTCCGGCCGCTCAGAAGATGTTGCGCAGACCGATCGCGACGCCCGTCTGGTTGCTGCGGCCCGGCAGTTCGACCGTCGCCGCGCCGTTCACCTTGTTGAAATCGACGGTGCCGTAGATCTCGGTGCGCTTCGACAGCGCGTACTCGACGAGGCCGACGAACGTGTAACGGTTGCCGCTGTCGAGCTGGCCGTTCGCGACCGTCGCGTTGCGCATCCGGTCGTAGTAGAACGCGCCCGTCAGCGTGAGCGCGGGCGTCGCTTGCCAGCTCACGCCGGCGAACGGACCGTCGTCGATCCGGCCCGTGCGCTTCGGCGCGCCGGTCGTGAAGAGGCCCGGTTGCTGCGCGAGCAGCGTGTCGACGAAGCCCGTGTCGTCCTTCGAGTGCAGGTAGCCCGCGTAGATCTTCGCCTTGCTGAATGCGTAGACGACGTTCGCGTGATAGATCGTCTGCTTGCGGTTCGAGTTGTCGCTGTTCTGCTGGACGCCCGCCGCGACGCTCACCGGCCCGGCGACGTACGACAGCGAGAAGCCGTACATGTTGCCCGCGCCCATGTGGCCGGGAATCTGGCCGGAGAAGCCGCCCGAGCCCGTCGACGACGTTGAATCGGTGCCGAACGAGTACATCGCGCCGATCGTCAGGCCGCCGAACGTGCCGCGATACTTGACCGAGTTGTCCGCGTACAGGCCCGCGCCGAGCGCGACGGGCAGCCACGCGTTCTCCAGATAGTTGCCGACCGTCAGCGGATCGTACGTATCGCTCAGCAGATCGAACAGCACTGTCTTCTGGCGGCCGAGCGTCACGGTGCCGTACTGGCTCGTCAGGCCGACGTAGGCGGCGCGATTGAAGATGCGCTTGCTGTCCGAGAACGAGCCGTCCTGCAGATTGACGCCGCTCTCGAGATTGAAGATCGCCTTCAGGCCGCCGCCCAGATCTTCGCTGCCGTGCAGGCCGATGCGGCTGTTGGTGATCGCGCCGTTCGTCATGAAAAATCGGCCGTCGTTCTGCGCGTTCGAGTTGCTCAGATAGCGCAGGCTCACGTCCGCGACGCCCCAGAGCGTCACCGAACTCTGCGCCATCGCCTGCTGGCCTGCGGTCGCCAGCATCACCCCTCCTACCAGCCCCGCGATTTTGGTGGTTTGCTTCATGCGCTTTCCTTTGTGAATTGTCTCCGTCTCTTCTTCGGCCACGGCCGCGGCCGGCTCCGCCGCGCGCGGCGGGCCCACGAATCATATGACGATGTAAGCTCTGTAAAAAAATAAACGCCGCGAGAATCGCGGCGTTGTCGTGGTGGCGCAACGATGTGCGCCGGCGGACGGCGCTCGGGGGCTCAGGCGCCCTGCGCGCCGCGCTCGCAAAAGCGCAAGCGGTTGCCGAACGGATCGGCGATCTGCATCACCCGCCCCCAGTCGTATCGCTCGATACCCGGGCGCGCATACGGATAGCGCTTGGCATTCAGCTCGGCATGTAGCGCGTCGATGCCTTCGAGCGGCACGAAGACGGTCGAGCCCGGCGTCGCGTCACCGTGATGCTCGCTCAGATGCAGGATCAGATCGCCGCGCCGCACTTCGGCGTAAAGCGGCAAGCCGGGCTCGAAGCGATGCTCCCATCCGAGCGTGAAGCCCAGGAAATCGACGTAGAACTCCTTTGCCTTTTGCTCGGAGAAGATCCTCAGCACCGGAATCGCGGAAGAAAACTGCATGAATACGCCCTCGCTATCGTTCTTGTTTCTTGGTCAATGCGTTCGATGGATTCGCCGCGCCGCGCATCGCGCGCAGCGTCGTCAGTCGCGTCGCGCGACGACATCCGCATCGTAGCGCGCGCGCCGAACGATTTCAGCGAACGCCGCGACGAGCAGCAGAACGGCGCCCCACAACGCGCCGTCGCCGATCATGCGCGTGACGAAGCCGCCCGCCACCGCGCCCGCCAGAAAGCACGAGCTGATCACGGCAAGCAGGCCCGAGTCGTGCAGCGCGAGCGCATCGTAGCGTGGGATCAGGCCGGCGAACAGCAGTTGCGCGGAGCGCCGCAGGTTGCCCGTCGTCATCACCGACGTGTACGACAGGTTCTCGAGATGCGTAAACGACATCGTCTGCAGCGTCGCGACGAACGAAATGCCCGGAATCAGCCACGCGCTCGACATCGCCGGCCAGCCGAGCGACGCGAACGCGAGAAAGACGATCTCGACGATCAGGCTGATGAACGCGGTATGCCGAATCAAGCCCTTCTGCGCGGCGAGGCCGAGCGTGTGCGCAACGAACACCGCGATCACGAAACCGACGAGCGGCGGCACGTGATGCAGCGCCTGCGCCCAGTCGCCCGCCGACACGTTGATCCCGAGCAGCGCGACGTTGCCCGTCATCGTGTTCGCGAACACGTGGCCGTGGCCGACGTACGTGTACGCGTCGAGATAGCCGCCCGACAGCGTGAGCAGCGACGCGACCGTCAGGTTGCGGCTTGCGGCGTCGAGATTCATCGTCTGTCGCGCGCCGCTCAGACCTTCTTCAGATAGCACGCCTTCAACATGAAATTGCCGGCGTCCATCTTGCAATCGACTTCGTGATCGCCGCCGACGAGACGGATGCTCTTCACCTTCGTGCCCATCTTCAGCGTGATCGACGAGCCCTTCACCTTCAGGTCCTTGATCAGCACGACGGCGTCGCCGTCGGCGAGCGCGTTGCCGTTCGCGTCCTTCACGACAGCTGCCGCGTCGTCATCGGCGGCACTCGCTTCGCCCGCGATCGGCCATTCGTGCGCGCAGTCCGCGCAAATATAATGTTCGCCGTCCGGGTACGTGTTTTCCATCGCGCATTGCGGGCAGGCGGGAAGAGTCGACATGGTGTTGCAGCCTTGTTTGCAATTGATTCGGTGGACGGAAGTATACTCGCCCGTCCGCGCCCTCCGCCCGCGACCGGCGAACCGCCTCTCGATTCACCGCATCGACCTTGCCATGACAGCCGCCAAGTTCTTCCTGCGCTACACCCTCGTGCCGTTCGTCGCGATCGTGCTCGTCGTCGTGTGGGCGTTCAACCGCGAGTCGGACGAAATCGACGCGCGCCAGTATGCGGCGCTCGTCGCCGCCTATCCCGGCTTCACGCCGGATCTGCAGAGCGAAGTGAGCCGCGCGATGCGCGACGGCAAGCTCGCGAAATCCGATTACTCGTCGATCGTCCGCGATTCGCTCAATCACGGCTACGTGCTCGATTGGTCGTCGCCGGGCGGCGATCTGAACGCCGAGCGCGGCAAGCTGCTCGGCCTCGTGAAGAGCAACACGCACTCGTCCGAATGACGGCCGGCGAAGCGCCCGGCAACGCGGCCGGCTCGCGCGAACGTTGACGGGATTCGTCGGCGACGCCCGGTCGCACGGCGCAAGCGCGCCGTGCGGAGCTGATCCGACCCGCGCATCGCATGCCGCGACGATGCGCTCGAAACGTCTGCGTCGCAAATCCGGCGCGCGAAGCCCAGGGGGCCGAAGCCCGAGAATCGAGATTCAACGGCCCAGTGTCGAACTTCCCGGCTCGCTCGAAGTCACGCCGCGATGCTCAGCCGTTGCACGGCGCCGCGCCCGCCATCGCTATCCGACGAATCCGCCGATAAGCCCGACGAGCGCGCCGCCCACGAGCAGCCACAGCGGATGCACGCGGGTACGGTACGCGAGCGCCGCGACCGCCGCCGTGACGCCCCATTGCAGCGCCGACCGGTTCGACGCCTCGGAGATCAGCACCGCGCTCGCGATGACGAGGCCCGCGGTGACGGGCATCATCCCCTGCTGCACGTAGCGCCGCCACGGCTTGTCCTTGAAGCGCTCCCACGCGTGCAGCGCGGCCATCGTCACGATCGACGACGGCCCGAACTTCGCGAGCGACGACACGAGCAGGCCCGGCCAGCTCGCGACGTGCCAGCCGACGAGCGGCACGATCATCATGTTCGGCCCGGGCGCCGCCTGCGCGAGCGCGAAGAGCGCGGTGAACGCCTGCGCGCTCATCCAGTGATGGACATCGACGACCTGCCGCTGCATCTCGGGCAGGATCGTGTTGCCGCCGCCGAACGCGAGCAGCGACAGCTGGCCGAAAATCACCGCGAGGGAAACGAGCGTGTCGCTCATCGCCGCACTCCCTGCGCGCGTTCGTTCGCGCCGCGCGGGGCGCGCGACGCGAGCCAGATGCTGACGGGCGTCAGCACGAGCATCGTCGGCAGCAACGGCGTGCGCAACACCGCGATCGCGACGAACGCGAGCGCCGCGACGCAAGCGGCCGTGCGCGCGTGGCGCAGCGGCTTCGCCACCTTTATCGCCATCGCGATCAAGAGGCCCGCCGCGGCCGCCGCGAGGCCGCCGAACAGATGATGAACGCCCGGGTTCTGCTGCGTCTTCGCATACAGCACGCCGAGCGCGATGACGACGAGCGTCGGCCCGGCGACGAGGCCGAGCAGGCCGGCGATCGCGCCCGGCACGCCGCGAAACCGCATGCCGACCGCGACCGACAGATTGATCACGTTGCCGCCCGGCAGGAACTGGCAGAGGCCGAGAAGATCGGCGAACTCGTCGGCCGTCAGCCAGCGGCGCTCCTCGACGAGCGCGCGCCGCGCGAACGGCAGCGCGCCGCCGAACGAGATCAGCCCGAGGCCGAGGAAACCGATGAACAGATCGGCGACGCTCACGTCGACCGCATGGCCGCCGTCATCGGGTTCGGAACAGGATTGCATGGGAGTCCTCGCGATTGTCACGAGCCGAGGTTACGCCCGATCGCCGCGGAGTCCAAACGATTTTATCGGCGCGCCTTTGTGATCTAGAATCACAAGCATGGCACGCGATCTCCCACCGTTTCCGGCACTGAAGGCCTTCGAAGCCGCCGCAAGACATGAAAGCTTCAGCGCCGCGGGCGAAGAGCTGCATGTGACCCACGGTGCCATCAGCCGGCAGATTGCCGCGTTCGAGGCGTGGCTCGGCAAGCCGGTGTTCCATCGGCACGGCAAGCGGGTGAAGCTCACCGACGAAGGCCGCCGCTATCTCGCGACCGTCGAGGCGGCGTTCGACAGCATCGCACGCGCAACCGGGCAGTTGCGCGAGACGGGCGCGGCACGCGTGCTGCGCATCAACGCGCTGCCGACGTTCGCGATGAAGTGGCTGCTGCCGCGCCTGTCGCGGTTCCAGCGCGAGGTGCCGAACGTCGAGCTGAAGCTGTCGACCTCGAACGCGCCGCTCGGCTCGCTCGACGCCTTCGACGTCGCGATCCGGCGCGGCCCCGGCCGCTGGCCGAACTGCGCGAGCGGCCGCTTTCTCGACGAAAGCGTGATTCCCGTGTGCAGCCCCGCGCTCCTGAAGCGCGCGCCGATCGCGAGCGCGGACGATCTCGCGCGTCACGTGCTGCTGCATTCGGACACGCGCCCGGACGCGTGGCGCGAGTGGTTCGCAGCGGCGGGCGTGCCGATGAAGGGCCGCAAGAAGCAATCGTTCGATCACTTCTATCTGGCGCTGCAGGCGGCCGTGGACGGCCTCGGCGTCGCGCTCGGGCCGCTGCCCCTCATCGCCGACGAACTCGCGAGCGGCCGGCTCGTGACGCCGCTGCCGGGCCCGCGCATCGCGACGCGCAGCTACTGGTGGATCGCGCCGCGCGAAACGGCGGGCGAGGCGCTCGTCGGGCGGTTCTGCGCGTGGCTCGAAGCGCAGGCGCATGGGGGCTGATGAGCCGCCGGGCGTCGAGCGGGGAAGCGCGGCGTGGCCGAGGGGCGCGCGGCACGCCAATCAGGTGACGGACCAGTCGCGCGACGAAAGTCATGCGATCGCAGCCCCGCCGCATTTCGACCGCCGCATTTCGACCGCCGCATTTCGACCGCCGCATTTCGACCGCCGCATTTCGACCGCCGCATTTCGATCGCCGCATTTCGTTCGTCGCATTTCGTGCGCCGCACTTCGACCACCCCGCACCAGGCAATGCAATTCGAGCCGCACGCCAATCGAGGCCGCCCCGCCGCCGCTCACACCATCGGCCCCGGCTCCTTCTCCTTGCGCAGCAGCGCGTATAGGATGATCGCGCCGAACGTCGCGGTGCCGATCCCGCCGAGCGCGAAGCCGCCGAACTTCAGCGAGAAGTCGCCCGCGCCGAGCACGAGCGTGACGGCGGCGACGATCAGATTCCGGTTGTCGGAAAAGTCGACGCGGTTCACGACCCAGATCCGTGCGCCCGTCACCGCGATGAGCCCGAACACGACGATCGACACCCCGCCCAGCACCGGCCCCGGAATCGTCTGAATCACCGCGCCGAACTTCGGCGAGAAGCCGAGCGCGATCGCGATCAGCGCGGCCGCGACGAACACGAGCGTCGAGTAGATCCGCGTCACCGCCATCACGCCGATGTTCTCCGCATACGTCGTCACGCCCGTGCCGCCCATGCTGCCGGAGACGATCGTCGCGAGCCCGTCGCCGACGAACGCGCGGCCGACGTAGCGGTCGAGGTTGCGGCCCGTCATCGCGCTCACCGCCTTGATGTGGCCGAGATTCTCGGCGACGAGGATCACCGCGACGGGCGCGATCAGCAGGATCGCGTGCGGATCGAACACGGGGCGGTGAAACGTCGGCATGCCGAACCAAGCGGCGTTCGCGACGCTCGCGAAATCGATCGGCTTGCCGAGCCCCATGCCGTTGGTGAGCGCCGCATAGATCGCGTACGCGATCAGCACGCCGACGAGAATCAGGAGCCGCTGCAGCATCCCGCGCGCGAACACCGCGACGCCGCCGACGCAAAGCACGGTCACGAGCGCAAGCGTGGAATCGAACGTCGACGCGGACACGCCCTTCACCGCGATCGGCGCGAGATTGAGGCCGATCACCGCGACGATCGAGCCCGTGACGACGGGCGGCATCAGCGCCTCGATCCAGCGCGTGCCGACCGCCGACACGACGACGCCGATCAGCGCATAGGCGACGCCGCACGCGACGATCCCGCCGAGCGCGACGGGGATGTTCGGATTCGCGCCGCTGCCGCCGTAGCCCGTCACCGCGATCACGAGGCCGATGAACGCGAAGCTCGAGCCGAGATAGCTCGGCACGCGGCCGCCGACGAGCGCGAAGAACAGCAACGTGCCGATTCCGGACATCAGAATGCAGAGATTCGGATCGAAGCCCATCAGAAGCGGGGCGAGCACCGTCGAGCCGAACATCGCGACGACGTGCTGCACGCCCATCGCGAACGTCTGCGGCCACGGCAGGCGCTCGTCGGGCGCGACGACGCGGGCCGCGTCGTCGCGCGACGGCGCGCGCCAACGCGGGAAATAGGAATCGGCCATCGCGGAATTCTCCTTGTTGTCTGGATTGAGGCGCGCGCGACGGCGCGTCGAGGCAAAATCACGCGCGAGTGTACGAAGCGGGAATCGCGCTGACAAGCGGCGCGCAAAAACGGCCGCGGCGCGGGATGCGCGCGGACAGGAAACGCAAGGAAGGGGAAAGGAAGCGCATCCGCGCGGAGGTGATGAAAACGGGCCGCGACCGCGGACGGCGAGGGTGACGAAGGAACGCGGCTTGGAAGCCCCGCGCGCGATCTCGCCGGGCGCGCGCCGCCGATTCCGAAAGGCGGCCAGGCCGACAAAGCGCGCCTGGCCGCGGCCGATGGGACTGAGGAGACCGATAAGGCCGATGCAGCCGATGCAGTCGATACGGCCGGTGCCCCACGCGCGCGACGCAATCGCAACCGCTGCCGCTGCGCACGGCAAGTCACAGCGCACGAAAGCGGTCCCGCTGCGTCCCGTCGGCGCGGTCGCGCCTGCGAAGGCGGCGGCGCCGGCGAAGCCACCGAAGCCACTGAAGCCACTGAAGCCACCGATGCCGACGGTAAAACGCCCGCCCCGAAAAGCAAAACGGGCGGCAAAAGCCGCCCGCTTGATCACCGCCATGCGTCGTGCACGCGCGGCGCGGCCGCAAACCGCGCCGTCGACGAACCGATCACCCGTCGCCCCGCCCCCGCCTCGCCGGCCGCCCCGCCGCCGAGCGCGAGCCGCGACGCTTACGGATTCAGATACTGGAACAGCGACAGGTTCTGCATCTGCACGAACGCCTTCTGCGCGGCGCTCAGCGAATTCTGCAGTTGCAGGAACTGGCTGATCGCGGCGGGCAGATTCGTGTCGGTCAGGTTCGACAGGCTGTTCGCCGCCTGCAGCGAATTCGTCGACGTCACCGACTGTATCGCCTTCACCTCCTGCATGCGGCCGCCGACCGAGGCCTGCACGGTCAGCACGTTCGTCAGCGTGTTCATCAGCTTCGTCGATGCGGTGGCCATCGCGTTCGAGAGCGCGGTCGACGCGGTCGGGCTGTTGCCGACGGGCGCCTTCAAAGCGGCGATCGCCGTGTCGAGCGTCGCGAATACGTCGGCGCCCGATTGCGGGGCGGGCGTCACCGTGAACTGGTCGCCCGCCGCCGGCGTGCCCGACACCGCGACCGTCTGCCCGCCGAGGTTGATCCCCTGGCCCGACGAGTATGGCTGCGCGGCGCTCGTCGTCGGCGGCTGGACCGTGTTGTCGGTCACCGTATAGGTAGGCGCCGCCGCCGTGCCGCCGAAGGCGATCGTGAACTGGTGCGCGTTGGTCGGATCGGACGGATTCGTGATGCTGACCGCGCCGACCGTGCCCGTGCCCGTGTTGCTCGCGGCCGCGGCCGGCACCGGAAGGCTGCCGAGGAACGGCACCGACAGGAACACGCTCGCGCCGTTGTCGCCCTGCGAGACCGTGTTCGTGTCGGCGATCTGCACGACGCGCGAGCCGTAGTCGCCGCTGTAGTTGACGCCCCCGCCCGCCTTGTTCGCGAACGGCGCGGTCGTCGGCTGGAAGCCCGCGAACACGTAGTTGCCCGCGCCGTCCGTCGTGTTCGCGAGCGTGAGCAGGTGATCGCGCGAACCCTGGAGCTGAGCGGCGAGCGCCGCGCGATCGCTGTCCGACAATCCGCCGTCGCCCGCGTGCATGATCGTCTGATACGCGGCGTTGAGCGCGTCGCTCACGCTCGTGAGCGTCGAGGATTCGGTCTGCAGCGACGTCAGCACCGTCGACTGGTTCGACGTGTACTGCGCGAGCGTCGCCGACGTGGCCGTCAGTTGCACCGCCTGCGCGGCCGCGAGCGGGTTGTCGGCGGGCGTCGTCAGGCTGACGCCGCTCGCCACCTGCTGGTAGAGCTGAGCGATCTGCGCCTGTTGGTCGTTCATCATGCTGACGTTCAGGCTGTAGAGCTGAGAGCTGGAAATGCGCATCGCCGTCTACCTCGTTCAGTTGAACAGACCGAGCACGGTCTGGAACAGCGAGTCCGCCGTCTGGATCACCTTCGCGTTCGCCTGATACAACTGCTGGTACTGCATCAGGTTCGCCGCTTCCTCGTTCTGGTTCACGCCCGACACCGCCTGCTGCTGCGCCGTGATCTGGCCGACGAGCGCCGTCTGCGCGGTGCTCGACGCCTTCAGCTGGCTCGCCGCGTTGCCGATCGCGTTCACGTAGCCCGCGTAGGCGCCCGTCAGCGTGGTCGTGCCGTTGTTCATCGTCTTCGAGCTCACGAGCTGCGACAGCGCGAGCGCGTTGCGGCCGTCGTTCGTGCCCTTGTTCGCGCCGATCGTGAACTGATCGCCGTCCGCGGGTGCGCCCGACAGCGACACGCTCACGCCGTTCATCACGCCGGACGGCGCGGGCTGCGTCGTGCTCGAGATCGTCAGCGACGCGCCGACCGACGCATCGTAAGGCACGGGCGTCGTCGCGCTCGTGATGTTGACCGACGTCGGCGGCGTGCCCGCGATCGTCACCGTCGTGCCGACCGGGAAGCCGGAGAGCATCTTCGACGACGCGTTGTAGGTGAGCGTCGTCGTGCCGGACGGCAGTTGATAGCCCGCGCTCACCGAGCCCTGCGTGATCGCGCCCGTGCCGCTGTTCGTCGACGTGGCCGCCGCGAGCACCGGCGACGCGGCCGCGATCGCCGAGCCGCTCGAAGTGGCGAGCGCGAAGCCGTCGAGCGCGCCGCGCGTCGGCAGCACGGTGAACGCGTCGCCCGCGGCGGGCGTGGCCGAAAGCGACAGATTCAAGCCGCCGATCGTCATCGTCGGCGGGTTGGTGGTCGGCGTCGCGGTGCCGACGACGCTGCCCGTCGCGCGATCGGTCAGCGTGTACTTCGAGCCGTCGTACGACAGCGAATAGTCGCTCGACGTCGGCTGCGAGCCGTTCGCGAACGACACGGACAGCGTCGCGCCGCCGGTATTGCCCTGATTCGCGTAGACGGTCGGGCCGCCGGCCGTGAACAGGTTGCCGCCCGGATTGCCCGACAGGTCGATGCCGAGCGCGTTCTGCGCATTGACCTGCGACGCGAAGCTGACCGCGAGCGCGCCGAGCTGCGCCTGCGCCGGATCGAGCGTCTGGCTGCGGAACGCGAGCAGGCCGCCCAGCGTGCCGCCCGTCAGCGACACGTCGGGCAGGTACTGCGGGCTGCCCTGCGGATTCGCGCCCGCGACGCCCTGCGACACGATCGTGAGCTCGCTCGGATCGGACTTCGACGCGACCGCGGCCAACTGATAGCTCGCATTGCCGACGACGAGCGGCTGGCCGCCCGAAAGGAACACGCTGTAGCTGCCGCTGCTCTGCACGACCTGCACGCCGGCGAGCTGCGACAGGTTCGACACCGCGAGATCGCGCTGGTCGAGCAGTTGGTTCGGCGGCTGCCCCTGCGCGCTCGCCGACGCGATCTGCTCGTTGAGCTGCGCGATCTGCGCGGTGTAGCTGTTGATCTGCGTGACGGTGTCGGTGAGCTGAGAATTCACGCTCTGCCGCAGTTGCGAATACTGCTGGCCCGCGGCGACGAGCTGGCTCGCGAGCGTCTGCGCGTTGCTGATCGCGGTCTGCCGCGCGGACGGATCGGCCGCGTTGTTCGCGACCGTCTGCAGGCCGGTGAAGTAGTTCGTGATCGCGGTCGAGATGCCGGCCGTCGGGCTGCCGACGTAGTTGTTCAGTTGCGCGACGAGCGAATAGTAGGTCGACAGCGAGCTGCCTTGCGTCTGCGCCGCGTTGAGCTGGTTCGACAGATACTGGCTGTACTGCCGCTGGACCGTCACGGTCGTCACGCCTTGCGGCAAATAGCCGCTGCTCGTGTACTGGCCGCTCGCCTCCGAATACACGGGGCGCTCGACCGAATAACCGGGCGTCGCCGAATTGCTGATGTTCTGACCGGTCGTGGTGATCCCCCAGAGCGCGGCGTTCAGGCCGCTGATCCCGAGGTTCATGAGGGTATTGGACATGCGCGATCCTATGAGCCGGCCGCGCCGCGGCCGCCGGGTTGCGTGGACTCCCGGTATAACGGCCGCGCGTGAGAAAAATTGAGGGAATGCGCGCGCAAAAATGCATGCGGCGCGCCGCGGCCGGCGCGCGGGCGCCGTCGCGATGGCTGCGGGCGTCGCGTGCGGCCTGGCCCGCACGGGCGCGATGGCCGCGCGGCTCAGGCCCGCGCGAGCTGCCGGCGCTTCATCTCGAGCTGCGTGATGAGGCGCTGCAGCGTGTTCTCCGCGCTGCCCGGCAGCGACAGGAAGCGAAAGCCCAGTTGGTAGCGGCGCGTGCCGTTCGGCGCGTCGGTCGAGCGGTGCGACACGAGCTGCAGATCGAGCGACAGCATCCCATGGCCGTTCAGGTTCAATTCGACGTCGGGCAGCGTCGTGCCAAGCTCGAGCGTCGACACGCGCTCGTCGACCGTGCGCAACCCGAGGCCGCCGAGCGACAGGTTGTGCACTTCGAACAGGAAAGTCTCGCCGTCCGGCAGCTTGCCGCGGCACACGTAAGGATCGAGGATCGGCGCGTCGACGCGGAAATATTCGCGGCGCTGCACGCAGTACAGCACGTCGGGGAAATCGGCTTCGAACGCGGGAAGGTTCTCGTAGCGGGTCTCGCGCGGGGTCGCGGTCGAGAATTCGACGCGCACGCCCTCCGGCGCCGCATGAAACACGCAGTCCGGCGCGGCGAGGATGCCCGCGTTCTGGTCGGCGAGCGCGCCCCAGTCGAACACGAAGGTTCGCGCGCCGACGTCGACGTCGAGAATGCGCGTGACAAGCTGACCGCCCTGGTACTGGACGGTCAGGAAATCTCCTCGATTGACGAGATTGCGCAGCTGCACGCCGATCTCGAGCGGATTGCGGCGGCCGTAATCATGGCCGGAATGCGCGGCGGCGCTCGCGGCCTGACTCGTCGACTGTTCGGTATTCATGGCTTGCCGGTATTTTATCTCGATGCGCCTGGCGGACTTCGGGGGCGCGTTATGACCAGGCGCGATCCGCCCGATCGTTGGTCTCTCACGTTTAGCGGCAACAGCAGCGCAAAGTTTAGATCGAAACCCGAGTTTATTTTTTTAGCAAACGTTAAAACCGCGCGAGGCCAAGCCTGGCGCGGTCCGAAATGTACCGAACGGTTGCTCGGCTTGCGTCAGCCGATCTGCTGCATGATCGAAATCAGCTTTTTCGCGTAGTGCGGATCGGTCGCATAGCCGGCCTTCTGCATCCCGTGCGCGAAGCCTTCCGCGCTCTGCCCCGAGTTCAGCACGCCCGCGTAGCGCGGGTTGTTCTTCAACAGGCTCGCGTAGTCGGTCATCGCGTGCTCGTACGAGTCGTACGCGCGGAACTGCGCGACGACGCGGTGCGGCTTGCCGTTCGAATACTCGGTCGTGACGGCCGACACCGTGCGCCCCGTCCAGCCCTTCGTCGCCTTGATGCCGAATACGTTGTAGCTCGATTCGCCGTTCGCGCCGCGGATCTCGCGCTTGCCCCAGCCCGATTCGAGCGCCGCCTGGCCGACGATGAAGCGCGCCGGAATGCCGGTGGCCGCGCTCGCCGCCTGCGCGGCGCCCGCCATCTTCTCGACGAACGCGTCCGCCCGCTCGGAGCCGCCGTTGCCCTTGAGCGGCGGCGTGAGCGCGCTCGCCGCCGAATAGCCGCGCTTGCCCGCGAGCGCGCCGTTGCCAGGCGCCTCGTTCGCGTTCGCATACGCCTTCGCGAGTGCGCTCATCGCGGCCATGCCGCCTTCGCTCTGCGTGTCGGGCGCGACGTTCGCGTTGCGCATCAGCTGCTTCGTCAGCGCGTCGGCGACGCCGATTCCCTTCGACGACAGCTGCTGCGCGAGCTGCTGGTCGAGCATCGACGTGTACGTCTTCGTCGAGTTCGAATCGAACGGGCTGTCCGACGGCGTCGCGTCGCGCATGCTCTTGAGCATCATCTGCGTGAACATCGCGTCGAACTGGCCCGCGACCATCTTCACGCCTTCGCGCGGCGTCGCCGCCGCGGCCTTCGAGCGCAGCGCGTCGAACCCTTGAACGTCGAGCGCGAAGCGCTGCGACAGATCGTTCGCTTTCGTGAAAGTCGTCACTTAGATGATCTCCAGATCCGCGCGCAGCGCGCCCGCCGCCTTCATCGCCTGAAGGATCGACATCAGATCCGCGGGCGTCGCGCCGAGCGAGTTGAGCGCCTTCACCACTTCGGCGAGGTTCGCGCCCGCCGTCACCATCCGCAGCGAGCCGTTGTCCTGCTTGAGCTGGATCTGCGACTGCTGCGCGACGACCGTCTGGCCATTCGAGAACGGCCCCGGCTGCGACACGACGGGCTGCGTATTGACGATGACCGACAGATTGCCGTGCGCGACCGCGCAGTTCTGCAGCGTCACCATCTGATTCATCACGATCGAGCCCGTGCGCGCGTTCAGGATCACCTTCGCCGCCGCCTTCTCGGGGCTCACTTCGAGGTTCTGCAGCCGCGCCATGAACGCGACCTGCTGCGCCGAATCGGCGGGCGCCGTCAGCTGGATCGTGCGGCCGTCGAGCGCCGTCGCGGTGCCCGCGCCGAAGCTCGAGTTCACCGCCGACACGATCCGCTGCGCGGTGCCGTAATCCATGTCGTTCAATTGCAGCTGCAGCGTGCCGTTCATCTGCGCGAGCGCGTTCGGCACCGAGCGCTCGACGATCGCGCCGCCCGCGACCCGCCCCGCCGCGAGCTGGTTCACCTGCACGCGGCTGCCGTTCGCCGCCGCGCCCGCGCCGCCCACCGCCATGTTGCCCTGCGCGAGCGCGTACACCTGGCCGTCCGCGCCCTTCAGGGGCGTGAGCAGCAGCGTGCCGCCGCGCAGGCTCTTCGCGTTGCCGAGCGACGACACCGTCACGTCGATCGCCTCGCCCGGCCGCGCGAACGGCGGCAGCGTCGCCGTCACCATCACCGCGGCGACGTTCTTCAGCTGCATGTTCGTCATCGCCGACGAGCCGCCGCCGTTCGCCGCGCCGTTGTTGATCGAGATGCCGAGGTTCGCGAGCATGTTCGCGAGCGTCTGCGTGGTGAACGGCGTCTGCATCGTCTGGTCGCCGGTGCCGTCGAGGCCGACGACGAGGCCGTAGCCGATCAGCGGGTTGTCGCGCACGCCCTGGATCTGCGCGAGATCCTTCAGGCGCTCCGCGCGCGCGGCGACGGGCGCGAATGCGAGCGCGAGCGCGCAGGCGGCGAGCGCACAGCGCGCCGCCGCGCGGCGATTCGATCGGACGAGAGGGCGCACGACGCGCGCGAGCAAGGTACGCATCGTCTTCACCACGGCGCGATGTTGAGGAAGAAGCGTTGCAGCCAGCCCATCGTCTCGGCTTCGTTGATGTAGCCCTTCGCCGAGTATTCGATCTTCGCGTCCGCGACCTGCGTCGAGTAGACCGAGTTCTGGCCCGAGATCGTGTTCGGATTGACGACGCCCGAGAAGCGCACGAATTCGTTGCCCTGGTTGATGAGCATCTGCTTCTCGCCGCTGACGATGAGGTTGCCGTTCGGCAGCACGTTCGTCACCGTCACGGTGATCGTGCCGTTGAACGTGTTCGCCGCGCTCGCGCCGCCCGTCGCGGTGAACTTGTTCGCGCCCTCCGCCGACAGGTTCGCCTTGTTGAAGAGGCCGCCCAAGAAGCCCGCCGTCGGCACGTCGAAGCTCGTGTTGCCCTGCCGGTTCGTGTTCGCGCCCGACGACTTCGTCGCGTTGATGTTCTCCGCGATCACGATCGTCAGGATGTCGCCGACGTTGCGCGGCCGCTGATCCTCGAAGAGCGGCCGGCCCGCGTAGCCCGGGTTGTAGATCGAGCCGGGCGCCTGCATCGCGGGCGGCATCGGCGGCGGCGCCGACATCGGCTGCTGCGTGATCGGCTCGCGCGGCAGCTGCGCGCAGCCCGCGAGCGCGAGCGCGGCGGCGGCGAGCGCGGCGGCGGCCGGACGGCGCGCGGCCGCGACGCGCGCGCGGCGCGCCGATGGCGGAAGGAAACGAACCTGCTTCATGGCTTCTGACCTGGGGCCCGTTAGCGCGACATCTGCGTGACGGTCTGCAGCATCTGGTCGGACGTCGTCACGGCCTTGCTGTTGATTTCGTACGCGCGCTGCGTCTGGATCATGTTGACGAGCTCCTGAACGACGTTCACGTTCGACGATTCGACATAGCCCTGCTTGAGCGTGCCCGCGCCGTTCAGGCCCGGCTGCGACACGTTCGGCTGCCCCGACGACGTCGTCTCCGCGAACAGGTTCTCGCCCTTCGCGTCGAGGCCGGCCGGGTTGATGAACGTCGCGATCTGGAGCGCGCCGATCTGCACCGCGTTGTTCGAGCCCGGCTGCGTGATCGACACGACGCCGTCGCTGCCGATCGTGAGCGACGTCGCGTTCTGCGGAATCGTGATCGCCGGAATCACCTGATAGCCGCTCGACGTGACGAGCTGGCCCTGCGCGTTGGTCTGGAACGAGCCGTCGCGCGTGTACGCATTCGTGCCGTCCGGCATCAGCACCTGGAAGAAGCCCTGGCCGTTGATCGCGATGTCTTTCGAGCCGCCCGTCTGCTGCAGGCTGCCCTGCGTATACAGCCGCTCGGTCGCGACCTGCTGGACGCCCGTGCCGAGCTGCAGGCCCGACGGCAGCTCGGTCTGCTGCGTCGCGTTCGCGCCCGGCTGGCGGATGGTCTGGTACATCAGGTCCTCGAACACCGCGCGCGAGCCCTTGAAGCCGTTGGTGCTCACGTTCGCGAGGTTGTTCGAGATCACGTCCATCTGCGCCTGTTGCGCATTCATGCCGGTCGCGGCGATGTAAAGGGAACGGTTCACGTGTTGACTCCTTGTCTGGCGCTTCGCGGCGCTCAGCTGAAATTGAGCAGCTGGTTCGCCGCCTGCTCGTTCTGGTCGGCGGACTGGATCAGCTTCGTCTGCAATTCGAACGCGCGCGCGTTGTCGATCATCGACACCATCGCCGCCACCGGATTGACGTTGCTGCCTTCGAGCGAATTCGGCACGACCTTCACGGCCGGATCGGCGTCGGCGGGATTGCCGTCCGCGGTGCGGAACAGGCCGTCGTTGCCGCGCGTCATCGTCGCGGCGTCGGGGTTCACGAGCTTCAGTTGATCGATCATCGCGACGGCGGTCGGCGGATCGCCCGGCATCAGCGCCGACACCGTGCCGTCCGCGCCGATCGTCAGCTGCGCGTTCGGCGGCACCGCGAGCGGGCCGCCGTTGCCGACGACGGGCAAGTTGCTCGCGGTCACGAGCTGCCCGTTCTCGTCCACGTGCAGGTTGCCCGCGCGCGTGTACGCCTCGCTGCCGTCCGGCAGCATCACGGACAGCCAGCCCGGCCCCTGAACCGCGACGTCGAGCGGATTGCCCGTGCGCTCGATCGGGCCCGACGTGAAGTCCGCGCCGGGCGTCGACGACAGCGTGTAGGTGCGCGTCGTCGCCGGATCGACGTTGCCGCTGCCGTCGTCGAAGTTCATCGGCACCGCGCGAAACGTCGCGAGCTGCGCGCGGAACCCCGTCGTCGACGCGTTGGCGAGGTTGTTCGCGACGACGGACTGCTGCTCGAGCGACTGCGTCGCGCCCGTCATCGCCGTATAGATCAGTCGGTCCATGGCTGGCTGTTGTCCGCGAAGGCGATTACAGGTTGATGAGCGTCTGGTCGACGGTCTGCTGCGTCTTGATCGTCTGCGCGTTCGCCTGGTAGTTGCGCTGCGCGGTGATCAAGTCGACGAGCTGGCTCGTCAGGTCGACGTTCGAGTTTTCGAGCGCGCTGCCTTGCAGCGTCCCGTGGTTCGTGCTGCCGGGCGCCGAGATCTGCGGCACGCCCGACGCGGCCGTCTCGACGTACTGGTTGTTGCCGACGTTCGCGAGGCCGTTCGGGTTGTTGAAGTTCGCGAGCACGATCTGGCCGAGCGTCGACGTCTGGCCGTTCGAGTAGTTGCCCGTGACCTTGCCGTCCGTGCCGATCGAGAAGGTCGTCAGCATGCCGCTCGCGAAGCCGTTCTGCGCGAGGTTGTTGATGCCGCTCTTGCCGCCGTACTGCGTCGTGCCGGTGAGGTCGAGCGTCAGGGTCTGCGGGTTCGCCGCGCCCGTCGTCGTCGGGATCGTGAACGAGAACTGGCCGACGTTCGTCGTCGGCGCGCCGCCCGGCACCGTCGTGCCCGTGATCGTGCCGCCCGTGTTGAAGCTGACCGCGCCGAGATCGGTCGGCGTCTGGCCGGACGGGCCCGCGTACGTCTCCCACTGGCCCGACGTCGCGCTCTTCACGAAATACAGGTTGACGTTCTGCGAGCCGCCGAGCGTGTCGAACACCTGCACCGACGTCGTGTAGTTGTAGCTCGTCGGATCGGAATAGTTGAACGGCGTCGTCGTCGGCACCGGATCTTGCGAGTTCAGGTTGAACTGGCCGGTGATCTTCGTCGTCGCGGTCGGCGCGATGTTGGTCGTCGGCGCCTGCAGCGGCACGGTCGCCGCGGTGTTGATCACGCCGTTCGCGTTCGCCGCGTAGCCCATCAGGTTCAGGCCCTGCGAGTTGACGATGTAGCCGTTCTTGTCGCGCTGGAACGTGCCGTCGCGTGAGTACGTGGTCACGCCGTTGTTCGACATCTGGAAGAAGCCGTTGCCGTTGATCGCGACGTTCAGCGACGACGTGCTGGACGAGATCGTGCCCTGGCTGAACTGCTGCTGCACCGACGCGAGCATCGTGCCGATGCCGATCGGGTTGTTCACGGCAGATGCGACCGAATTCGCGTACATGTCGGAAAACTGCGCGGTGCTGCCCTTGAAGCCCACCGTGTTGGCGTTCGCGATGTTGTTGCCGATCACGTCGAGATCGCTCGACGCGCCCGCCAAACCGCTCAAACCCTGTTGATAGCCCATCTCGGTCTCCGTAGCGAAGAAGCTGGATTAGTTGGTGGAAGACGAGGAGCTGCCGTTCGACGCGCTCTTCGTGTTCGGGAAAATCGACGCGACCTGGCTGAAGCCGACCGTCGAGCCGTTCGACAGCACGAGCCCCGGCGTGCCGTCCGCCTGCTTGACGACGCTCAGCACCTGCGCGGACGACAGCGTCGTGGGCGCGTACTGCTTGCCGGACGTGTCGGTGTAGCTCGCGCTGATCGTGTAGGTGCCGTCGGGCAGCGCGTTGCCGGCCGTGTCGGTCGGCGTCCAGTTGAACGGCACCGTGCCCGCCGACTGCGCGCCCGCGTTGATCGTGTTGACGACGACGCCCGACGCGTTCTTCACGGTGATCGTCAGGTTCGACACGGCGCTCGTGAGCTGCACGCCGAACGGCGAGGCCGCGCCGCTCTTGACGGGCACGGTGTTGCCCGGGGCGAGCACGTTCGAGCCGATCAGCATCGCCGCCTGGGTCTGCTGGCCCGCGGTGAGCTGCGACGACAGCGACGTGAGCGCCGTGTTCAGTTGCGCGATGCCGCTCACGGTGTTGATCTGCGCGAGCTGCGACGTCATCTGCGAGCTGTCGACGGGGCTCGTCGGGTCCTGATTCTTGAGTTGCGTGACGAGCAGCGTGAGGAACGTCGTCTGCAGGTCGGCCGCCGACGTCGTCGACAGCGAGCTCGCGACGTTGATGTTCGCGTTCGTGCCGCTGGTGCCGCCGGCGCCGTTCGTACCGTTCGTACCGTTCGTACCGTTCGTGCCGCTGGCGTTGCCGGCGCCGCTCGTGCCGCTCGCCGCGTTCGTGCCCGTCGTGCTCGACGATTGGCTGTTCGAGCTCATCGTGTCGAACGGCAGCGGGTTCACGGTGGTGCCGCTGCTGCCGATGGTCGTAAAGGAGGATGTCATCCCGGTTCGCCTTTCTCTGCTATGCGTGTTTCGGTCGATGGAAAGCCGCGCGTCAGCTGCCGATCGTCAGCGTCTTCAGCATCAGCTGCTTCGCGGTGTTGAGCGTCTCGACGTTCGCCTGGTACGAGCGCGACGCGGAAATCATGTTGACCATCTCCTGCACCGGATCGACGTTCGGCATCGTCACGTAGCCGTTCTGGTCGGCGGCGGGGTTCGACGGGTCGTAGGTCGTCTTCATCGGCGACGGATCGTCGATCACCTTGGTCACCTGCACGCCGCCGACGCCCTGGCCCGACGCGGTGCGCGCGCGCCCCATCGGCGCGGTCGCGAACACCACCTGCTTCGCCTTGTAGGGCTTGCCGTCGGGGCCCGTCGCGCTGTCGGCGTTTGCGAGATTCGACGCCGTCACGTTCAGACGCTGCGACTGGGCCGACATCGCGGAACCCGCAACATCGAAAATGTTCATCAATGAAGGCATGCGTACTCCTTATCGCGTTGCGCGCTCATTCAACCGTTTCCCGTGACGCGCGCGACACGCGGGAAAAAGCAAAGCGCCGAAGCGGCGCGTCACGAACTCGAATTCGACGTGATCGCGGCGATCATCGTCTTGATCTGCTGGGTCATCACCGTCATCCCGGCCTGGTAATGCACCGCGTTGTCGGCGAACTGCACGCGCTCGGTGTCGAGATCGACGGTGTTGCCGTCGAGCGCCGGCTGCTGCGGAATCCGGTACTGCGCGCGGCCGTAGTCGTCGCTCGGGCCGCCCGTCGGAATCAGCTTCACGTTGCCCGCGAGGTGCGCGCCCGACGTCGTCGCCATCGACATCCCGCCCGTCACGCCCGCCGGCTGAGCGAGCGGCAGTTGCGCCGCGTTGCCGGCGCTCGCCGCGCCGTCCTGCTTGAGCGCGCGGGCGAGCGTCGACGAGAAGTTGACGTCGCGCGCGCGGTAGCCGGGGGTGTCGGCGTTCGCGATGTTCGACGACAACAGTTCCTGCCGATATGCGCGCACGTCGAGCGCCTGGCGGCCGAATGCGAATTCGGCATCGAGTTTGTCCAGCATCTGCAAGCCTCCGTCTGAAGATGCGCCGCTCCTTCGCCGCCCGCGATCGACCGCGACGCTCAGTCGCTCGACCACGGGCGGCCAAAGAGGCTTTTTTCCATGAGACGCATGGTAGGCGGGCGACGCAACGGGCAATCGGGCGAATAACCGGCAAAGGGCCCCTCTATTCGCGGTTTGCCGGCGCTCGCCCATCCCTAGAATGCAACCCGTACCAAACGGTTTCGAGGAGGGCGCGATGACGACTGACGCAGGCCGCGCGACGCGCACGCGCTTCGCGGCGGCGCTCGCGCTGGCGGGCTGGATGTGCGGCGCGCTCGCGCAACAGGCGGGCGACGGCGGGATGATCGTGATTCCCGGGCGCGGCGAATCGGCGGAGACGGCGCTCGCGAACGCGGCGAACGCCGCGGGGGCCGGCACGCCGGGCGCGGCCGGCCGGAACGGAACGGGCCATGCGGCGGGCACAGGCGCGTGGAACGCGCAGGCCGCCGCCCAGGCGGCCGCCGTGTGGGCCGGCCGGACCGGCGCGGGATCGGACGATCCTGCCCGCCCCGCGACGGCAGCCGAACGAAACGACGGCCCGATCGTGATCGAACCGGGCCCGGCCGCATCGAGCGACCGGATCGCGGCACCGCCCGCCGTCGGGTGGAGCAGGCAAGCGAATGCGGCCGCGCCGGCAGGCGCGCGCAATGGGAGCGCGAATTCCGGGGGCGCGAACTCCGCATCGCCGACGGCCGGATCGAATCCTTCGGCAGGCACGGTGTCAGCGAGAGCCGGATGGCCCCCTCCGGGCGGCGCGAACGCGCCCATCCCCGCGAATCGGAACAACCCGGCGGCAAGCGTCGCCGCCGGCGCCAATCCCGCATTCCGCGCGGGCGCCGCGCCGCGCGCGCCGGCCGATGCGCAGCAGGTCGCGACGGTCGTCGCACGGGACGCGGGCGCGTCCGCCGGCCAGCCCGCCAACGCGCAGGCAACCGCCCAGCCGTGGCAGGCGCGGCGCGCGCAAGCCGCAGCCGCCACGCGAAGCGGCGTGCTTCCCGTGTCGTTGCGCGCGGAGCCCGCGCCGCGCGCGCTGCCGGCCCGTCCCGCGCCGCTTCGCACGGCGGCGGCCGCCGCGGCCCCGGTTGCGATTCCGGCCCCGATTCCGGTTCCGGCCGGCCAGCAGGACGGAGAAACGATCCGCCGCGCGGCGTTCGCGTTCCTGCAACAGCAGGCGGCGGGCCTGCCCGGCAAGACCACCATCACGGTCGCGCCAGCGTTCCCGCGCGGCCTCGCCGCATGCACGACGCTCGAGCCGTTCCTGCCGTCGGGCGCGCGCCTGTGGGGCCGCACGACGGTCGGCGTGCGCTGCGCGGGCGAGCGTCCGTGGACGATCTACCTGCAGGCGAAACTCGCCGTCCAGGCGACCTATTACATCGCGGCGCGCCAGATCGCGCCCGGCCAAACGCTGTCCGCCGCCGATCTCGTCGCGCGCGACGGCGACCTGACGACGCTGCCGCTCGCCGTGATCACCGATCCTCAGCAGGCGGTCGGCGCGACCGCGCTCACGCGCGTCGCGGCCGGGCTGCCGCTGCGCCAGGATCTGCTGAAGAGCGCGGCATCGGTGTCGATCGGGCAGACGGTGCGGGTCGTCGCGTCGGGGCAGGGATTCACGATTTCGGCCGACGGCAGCGTGCTCAACAACGCGGCGCCCGGCCAGCAGGTGCGGGTGCGGATGGCGGCGGGCCAGATCGTCACGGCGATCGTCAAGGACGCCGCGACGGTCGAGATCCCCCTCTAAGATTGCAAACTTTCGTTGATTCAGGGATTTACCGAAAAACGGGTGCTAAAGTTCGGGCCGGCCTTGCCGTTATCGTGGTCAAACCCGTACAGGAAACACCATCGTGAAAGTCGATTCCACCACTACTTCGAACGCCCGCACGCTGTCGAACGCCAGTGCGGGCACGGCTCGCACGCAAGCCGGCCAGCCGGCCGCGGCTCAGGCGCCTGCCGGCGCCGCGAGCGCGCCGACGGGCGGGGATGCGAACGTGAGCCTGTCCGGCCTGTCGTCGACGCTGCGCGGCCTGGCCGCCTCGGGCAGCGCCGACATCGATACCGCGCAGGTCGAGGCGATCCGGGACGCGATCAAGAACGGCACGCTGTCGATCGACACGGGCAAGATCGCCGACGGAATCCTGCAGACCGCCCGCGATTTGCTGAAGCAGCCGCCGCAAACGGGCAACAGCTGAGCCGGCTTCGCGGCCGGACGACGGAATGCGTAACACGGCGCACGGACGGTCCGCGCGCCGCCAAGTCGAGCCAAACGAGATGAGAGACGAACTGCTGGCCACGGTCAACGACGAGCACGCGACGATCGAAGCGTTCGCGTCCCTGCTCGCCTACGAGGAAAAGGCGCTGACGACGGCATCGCCGATCGACGCGCTGCCGGGCATCGTCGACAGGAAAACCGAGCTGATCGAAAAGCTCGCGCAGCTCGAACGCCAGCGCGACACGCTGCTCGCGTCGCGCGGCCTGCCGGCCGGCAAGAAAGGAATGGATCGCGCGGCCGAAACCGACGCGCGCCTCGCGAACGGCTGGCAGTTGCTGCAGCAATCGGCCGAGCGCGCGCGCCACGCGAACGCGATCAACGGAATGCTGATCCGCATTCGGATGGACTACAACGAACGCACGCTCTCCGTGCTGCGCGCCGCGCCGCAGCGCAACGGCTTTTACGGGCCGGACGGCCGCGTCGCGACGGCCGCGCCCTAAATACGCCCCTCGATCGCCGGGCGCGGCTCGCGCGTCGGCACGGGCTCTCGAAGCAAGCCGAGCCGGCGTCGATCGTGCTCATTCGCGACGATCGATATCGCGAATCGGCTTCATTCGCGCCGCCTGCCGGCGCCTTCGTCGGCCCCGCTCATCCCTCGGACGCCACAAGCTGACTCGCGCGCGAGCGCCGGACGATGGCTGTCCCGAGCGCGGCGGAATGCGCGTGAATCGTTGCCCTGCCCGGCGCCCCATGTTCCCGTCGCCCGATTGCCCCGAATCCGGCGACGCGCATCGCCCCGACTTTTCCTGCCCTGACTCATTACGCGTGGACGACTTGGCGGCTCCGGCGTCGCCCGTTTGCACGCGTCGCAAACCGGGATTCGACCGGGCTCCGCTTCCCGCGCCGGAATCGAGCGGGGAACCCGAGGCCGCCTGCCTCTGCCTCTGCCTCTGCCTCTGCCTCTGCCTCTGCCTCTGCCTCTGCCTCTGCCGTTGCGGTTGCGGTTGCGGTTGCCGCCACCGCACCGCGACCACCGCCGCCGCCACCGCTACCGCTGCCACCGCCGCTGCCGCTGCCGCTGCCGCCGCAAACCATCACATCGCATGACGCTGCGTCGAAGCAAGACGTCCCGGCCGCCGGTTCACGCATCGTCCGCGCCGCCGGCCATCGAAGCAGCACCCGAGACTTCCTATCCGGCCGGCGGCGCCCTTTCACGTCCGCCCGAATCCAATCGGAACTTCCCCCGCAAATCGGCGCTTTTTCCGCACGCCGCAATTCGCTCCACGACGTAAATCGAGGCCGACACGGCGAATTCGCTGATCCGCGCGGCCCGTTCATTCGGCCGATTACGACCGTTTTTCCGATTCGGCGCCGCGTTTTCCGTAGATCGCACCAATTGCGCCCACGGGTGCTTTCCTAAGATGTTTTCACGGACCTACCAAGCGACGCAGGGTTCGTACCGAAAACACATCCCGCCGAAAGGCAGCTTCATGTTCATCAAGGAGCAACCATGGCATTTCCGACCAGCGTCAACGACCAGATCACCGATTCCGTCACCCAGGCCAATACCAAGGTATTGGGCGATGCGCCGGCGATCGCGATGGGCAACCTCTATCAGGCCACGGCGCAAGCGCTCGCCAATACCGCCCACAACGCCACCAACGCTCAGCAGCAAAGCTACGTCACCACTCAAGCCGCCACCACGATGGGCGTGGCGACGCTGTACTCGCTCGACACCGCCGCCACCGGCGTATCGACCAAGGACATCCTGAGCACCGGCGTTCGCGGCCTCGGCAGCTGATCGCCCAAGCCTAATTCATTGAGGAGCCCGACATGGCTTTTCCGACCAGCGTCAATGACCAGATCACCGATTCCGTCACCCAGGCCAACACCAAAGTGCTGGGCGACGCGCCGGCCATCGCGATGGGCAACCTGTACCAGGCTACGGCGCAAGCCTTGGCCAACGCGGCGCACAACGCGACCTACGCGCAGCAACAGAGCTACGTCACGGCGCAAGCCGCCACCACGATGGGCGTCGCGACGCTGTATTCGCTCGACACGGCCACGACCGGGATCGCCACCACCAAGATCCTCGGCACTTGAGGACTGCCGGCGACCGTTGACACCAAGGAGTTGAGCACATGGCCTTTCCCACCGCCGTCAACAACCAGGTTACCGATTCGGTGACCCAAGCGAACACCCAGGTGCTGGGGGTGTCTGCGTCCATTGCGATGGGCAACCTGTACCAGGCCACGGCGCAGGCCTTGGCCAACGCGGCACACAACGCGACCCTGGCGCAACAGCAGATGTACGTCACGGCGCAGGCTGCGACCACGATGGGCGTCGCGCTGCTGTACTCGTTGGATACCGGCAGTACGGCAATGGCGACCAAGAAGATCCTCGGCTGAGGGTCCTGCGTCGATCACCACGCCTCGTCATCCATATATTAAGGAGTATGAATCATGGCATTTCCCACTTCAGTCAACAGCCAGATCACCGATTCGGTCTCGCAAGTCAACACGAAGGTACTGGGCGACGCGCCATCCGTCGCGATGGGCAACCTGTACGTGGCGACGAGCCAGGCGCTGTCGAACGCCGCCCACAACGCCACGAACAATCAGCAGCAATCGTACGTGACGATGCAGGCGTCCACCACGCAGGCCGTGTCCACGCTGCTGACGGTGGAAACGGGCACCACGGGCGCCGCCACCGCGGAAATCCTCGGCCTGAAATAACCACGCGTGACGCCCGCGGCCGACGCACCGGGGTACGCGGGCGCCGCGCGCGCCAGCCATCGAGTATTCCGCTGAACCGGTCTGCGCGATGCCCGAGCTCGCCGTAGGTCAAACGGCCGCAGTCGCGATGGCAATGACCTATCTCGCGATGGCCGACAGCCTCGGCATCGCGATGAGCAATGCCGTCGCCAATCAGCAGCGAGGCCAGGTCATCGCCGGCGCGGCCACGACTCAGGTTCTCGCCTTGATCATCGCAAAGGGAAGCCAACAGGGAAGCTAACCGTCATGAGCACCGATGACAGCTCCGTCAACAGTCAAATCGTCGACGCCGTCAGCAACGTCGTCACGCTGACGACCGGCCAAGCGCCGTCACAAGCGTTCGGCATGCTCGACGCCGTCTTGCTGGAGACGCTCGGCATGGCAATGCACAACGCGGTGAGCCGCCAGCAAAGCGCAGGCATGATCAATTCGGCCGCGCTGACGGCCGCGTGCGCGAAGATCCTCGCCGTGCCGTTCCCGGTCCCGCCGCCGCCTCCGCCGCCCGCGCCGACGCCGCCGCCCGACGTGCATCCGCTGCCGGGCCCCGACGAATCATTGTCGCCCGTTTACGTCGTGGAGGCGGCCGTCAAGGAAGGCGAGACCGCGTTCGGTGAAGCCAAGGCCGCCCTCGACGAGCTGAAGGTTTCGGCCGACACGGCCGCGCAGGACGCGGGCGACGCCGAGTATGCGCTGGATCAGTTCGCACAATCGGTCACGGCGGCCCTATCGAAGCCCGGCGGCGACACGCCGATCCACGGCGGATCGGGCGGCAAGAGCTGACGGGGTTCATGCGGATCGCTGAACAATTCAATACACCGAAGGAAATGTCATGGACCCCTCGAAGGTGAACTCTCAAGTCATCGACGTGATCAACCAGAGCCAGCTCGCGACGATGAGCCCGCAGGTGGTGCTGACGAGCGGCGCGGGCAAGGCCTACCAGTCGGTCGCCCAATCGACCGCGCTCGCGGTACAGGACGCGACCGACGCGCTGCGCAACATCACCACGATCGCGACGACGGCCGCCGGCGTGGCGATGGCGCAGTTCCTCGCCACCGGCAAGCCGCAATACGCGGCGGCGCTCACCCAGGCGCAGGACATGATGAAGTCCGCGACCGACGACTACGCGAAGATCGGCACGGTCGCCGCGACCGTGCTCAAGGGCTTCCCGGCGGGCTGAAGCGGACGGTATGCACCCGCAGTCCGACCAAGGAGCATTGCCATGACCGTATCCGTTGCCGGCAAGTTGATACCGCAGCCCGACGCGCTGTCCGATATCGGAAAGCGGGCGCTCGAGTTCGTCGACGGCGGCACCGAGTGGCTCGACTGGGCCGCCACCGCGCCGACGGCGCGTTACGCCTTCGCGGACGAAACCGAGCTGATCGCCACGGTGCAGCAGGGGCTGCACGTGTCGCGGCATACGCTGCTGCCGCAACTCGGGCTGATGGTCAGTCCGGTGAAGCTCATGACGCTGAGCCTGGCCGACCTGAATGTCCTCGCGCGCGCCGAAAGCGGCGACGGCTCCTCCGTCGTGGCCGCGCAAGTCGCGAAGATTCTCTCGGAACACGGTCTCGTCACACGCGACGAACTGGCCGCGGGCGTCAGTTTTCTCGCACAACTCGGCGTCAAATCGGCGCCGCTGTTTCAGGCGCTCGGCTTCGACGAAAGCCTCGCGGTCACGAACCTCATGCACCTGCCGCAGAGCGCGAGGCAACAGCCGTTGCAGCAGGAAGCGGCGTCGTTCGCGTTGAAGCAGGCGCGCACCGTGCACGAGTTCTGCGACTTCTATCGGTTTTATCTCGACTATGCGGAACAACTGAACAGCAGCGCCGCCACGCCCGAGCGACGCGATGCCGCGGCCACCGACGCTTCGCAAGCGTTGCTGCGGGTTCTGTTCGGCGCGCTCGACTGCCCGCAAGTACAGGGCCTGGCCGGGCCGTCCGAAGTGGCGCAGACGGTGCGCAACTGGCTCGCTCAAGGCCGGCTGGTGGGTTTTGCGAGGTTGTCGCAGGGCGCGCAGCAGATCGTCCAGCACACCGCCTACAAGGGCGAGACCGGCGAGGCGGCCAAGCGCATCGTCGATCTCTTCATGCATGCGGCGCAGTCGTTTCTGGCGGCCCACCAGCCCGAGCGCGGCACGATGGGCCAGGATGGCGCGACATGTCTGTTCCTCGTCGAGTCGGCGCAGCTGCGCGCCGAATTGCAGTTGAGCGGCAACGGCGTGATTTCACTGAGCGACTTCGGCGCGAGACCTGCCGCGCCGGCGGCGCTTGCGACCATCGAGTCGGACCGAGCGTCCACAGAACAGGAGAACGCATCGTGAGCATTCCAAAGATATCGATTCAAGAGGTATCCGAACGAATGGAAGATCCGCAAACGGTGGCCGACCGGCTGCGCGTGTCGGCACCGTCCGGCGTCGCGCCGTCCATCACGCCACCCATCACGCCGCGCATCACGCCGGCCGACGCGCCGCCGGACTTCTCGAGCGCGAGCGCCGTCGTCGCCGACATGCGCAGGGAAGCGCGCGCGAAGGCTGAGCAGATGGTGATGGAAGCCAGACAGGCGCTGCTGGAATCGCTGCATGCGTTGCACGCGACCGGAAAGGCCGATGCTGTTTCCGGCGTTGCGGCTGCGGCGTCGAAAAAGCGAGGCAAGCGATGAAACCTCAACGCAACGTATCGGCGACGAACCCGCCCGAGTCCATTTCGCAGATCGCCGAAACGCAGGCGCAAGAGGCGGTCGACAACGCGGTCGCGGCCAGCGACGAGGCGATGCGGGCCGCGTTGAGCAGCACGGCGCACGCCGGCGCGGCCGACGGCGGTCACGCCGCGCTCGACGAGGCGGCAAAGCTCGCGGAACAGGCGCTCGCGGCCGCGCTAAGCGGTGCGGCCGCGAGCGAAGCCGCCGTGGCGAACGCGTCGCGGCAAGCCGGCGAGGCCGAGACTCGCGCGGTCGAAGAAGCGCAGCGACTGGCCGAGCAGGCGATGGCGGCTGCGGCGGGGCGGGTGGAGTAGCGCATGGATACCCCCGACTTCGAGAGAGGTGCGCGTTCAGCTTGCAACCTTGTAACGAGCCAGGCCGCAATCAAATCGCTACGGAACGAGGCCGGGGGCTTGCCGGCCGTCGACGAAGAACTCGCCACGCTGCGGCGGCATTCGTCGAGTGCCGCCATCGGCGGTTTAGCTTAGGAGCACGTATGAAAGAAGAGCACGACCAGCGATCGGCACGGCGCGCGATGAGCGCCTGGCTGACCACGCAAATCAACAATGTGGCAAAGCCTGACGGCAATACGGCAACGCCTCACCCCATCGCAACGCCGGCTATCCGTGAATGCGTCTTGTCGGCGCTGCAGAAAATCGACACCGACATTGCCCAACTGAACCGATCGCTACAAGACAAGTACTGCCTAGCCCCGAACCGTGACCTGGTGAAGTTCTATATGAAGGGCGGCAATGCTTTCGAATGCGTACGGAATCCGACTGGGGCGGAAGCTAAGCAATACGGCGGCGGTACATCAGACTGGGATACGCAGATCATTGTCGACCCTTGGGCGCCGGTGCCGCTGCAGGCCATCATCTATGGCCTTCTGGAAGAACTGGTGATGAACACCATGATCGAAGCCGGCGCAGAAATCGCGTCGGTAGCCGGAGAATTCGTCAAAGAAACGGGCGACCGCTGGACAGACGAGCGAGCCACGCTCGATGGAGGGAAATGCTCAGCCTATACGCTTCAATACGACGACCCACAATCGCTGCGGCGGGTGTTCGACCAGCAGCGTCTCGGGCTCTGGACCAACGACCAGCGCCGGATATCTGATCCGAACATGTCGAACCAAGAGCAAAAGCGCATTCCCGGCATCCTGCTCAATGACGCAATCCGACCATTCATCCTGCACCGGCTTGGCTACACCTGGCACGCGAAGCTGGATCAACACGAACCGCCGGTCCGTCAAGAGAACGTGAGGGATATTCGCAAGCCGGTGCTGATGGAGCTGATCGACGTCACGCTGCCGCGGCGCGACACGATCGAGGCGGTGACGGTCTGGGAGGAACTGGCGCAGGGGCTAATCGAAATCGAAAAATACGATGTCGGAGTGAAAATGCCTGACGGCACCAATCCTTCCCACGGGCCCGTGAAGCTGCCGTTGCCGAACATCATGTATCACCTGCGAGAAATCGCCACGATGCTGTGCGAGATCGCAGACGGTAGCTCGCATCATCAGGACAAGCTCGCGAAACGTTTTACGCGCTTCAAACTAATCTGGGACAACGGTGACGCGAGTCAGTGGCAAGACATCATCCACGCACTTAGCGCAATGGCTGGCGCAAGCGACGGCGAGATGGCCAAAGTAATCGATCGCCACACGCCGTTTCCTAAACCCAACAGCACAGTCACCGAAAAGATCAAAGATCACGTCAAGGATGAAAAGCAGAAGGAAGACATCTTGGGGAATAAAGATCCGGCCTACCGCCTGGCCCGCAACTTGATGGACCGGATTGCCGACAGCGCAGCGAGCCAGGAAGGCTGTTTCGATCGAAAAGGCCATGTCAGCTTGACGTTGCCGATTCGCTTCGACAAGGAGCGGGCCCAATTAAGGCGATGGTTCGACGACGCGATAAAGAGGCTTCCCCCCGCCGTCGCCGCGGGCATACTCGAAGCCGCGTTCAGCGACGACCTGGTGTTAATCGGCTTCCTGGAACAGAACGAATACCTGTCACCGAGCAAGATTGGCTTTTCGGGGGTGTTTCAGGCCATGATGATTCGCGTGGCCACCAAGGTGCAAGTGGATGTGCTACTCGCGTTGTTCCAGACATTGCTCGATTCAGGCTCCGCCGGCGCCCAAAACGCTCGGCGGAAAAACTCGGTGCGTTTTCGAGTCTATAGCGTGCCGCGCGCCACCGGTGTCACCCATGAGTCGACGATGGTGGTGTTCAATGGGGGCAAGGCAATCGCTTATCTGTCCGTTACCACTGCAACGCGAGGCGAGGCGCCGTTCCGGCGCGACCCGGTCGATCCCGATCTGGACTACGCATCGCTGCCGGAAATCGCCGCGCAACGCAAAGTCGCTGCGGCTCTGATCGAGGACTACCTGGTTCGCCAGGCAATCTCGCGACAATACGAGGCGCTGAAAACGCTACTCCCCGTGATTTGATCGGTGGTGGCCGCAGAGGCCGCGCGGTGTCGCCTCGCGCGACACATCGATCGACATGCTCGTCGGAAAAGGACCAAGACCATGCCCTTTTACGCAGGCTTCGACACCGACATCTTCCCCGGCCCACTGCAGCTCGCCTGCCGGTTGCGGCTACCCAGGCGCGATGGCGTGGCAGCACCTGCAAAACCGCGTGTTGATGCCCGCAACGATGCAGGTGGAGCTGAGCGCGTCGAAGCTGAAAGACCCGTCCGCCCCGTCCATATCGCGATGGCAGCGGCACGTCACGCAATCGAGCCCCTGAACTCGCGCGGACTCAACCCCACGATGCGCCTGAAGCTCTTTTCGAAGTGGCTCAGGTCGCCGAAGCCGACGCTCAGCGCGACTTCGGTCACGCGCGGACAGTCGTCGCGCATCAGCAATTCCTTCGCCTTCTCGATGCGAATGTGCTGAAGCAGCGGCTTGAACGCGACATTCAGCGTGTGACGGAACAGGTAGCTCAAATGCGACGGGCTCACGTGCGCATGCTGCGCCAGCTGCTCCATCGAAACCGGATTGGCGTAATGTTCGCCGAGATACAGCAGCGCCTTGCGCAGCGCCTTATGCAATCGCGCCAGCTCCGCGCCATTGCGCATCATCGCGCACCGGGCCCAGTGGGCAGGCGTCGCCGAAGCGCGCAATGCGGCGGCGTCCGGCTCCGTCGCGCGCGGCGACATGTCGTCGTCGCGATCCGAAACGCGCGTCGCGCCGGCGCGCTCGCTGCGCGGCTGAGAAATCAGCCACGGCACGTGAAGCGCGACATCCGCGCGGCCGATGGCCGCATCGCCCGTCATGACCGCAAGACGCGCGATCACGCGCTCCAGTTCATACAGATTTTCCGGCCACGCATAGAGCCGGCAAATCTCGAGCAGCGCGTCGCCGCACTTGCGCTGCGCGACGTAGCCATGATGTTCGAGCGCCGCGACGATCAGCGGCGCGATGTCGTCCTGGCGCAGGCGAAGCGGCGGCACCGTCACCGACAGGAAATCGAGCTCGGCCAGCACGGCTTGCGAGAATCGCCCCTCTTCCACGCATCGTCGCAGATCGGAGGTCGTCGACGCGACCACGCGCACCTCGCACTCGTCCGGCACCACCAGCCATTGCCCGAGGCGCGAATGCAGATGCTGGCGCAACTGGTTCTGAAGCCGGGGCGCGAGCTCGTCGATGCCGTTGAAGAACAGGGTGCCGCCCGCCGCCTGTTTGAACCATTGCGCCGGCTCGCCGGCAGGATCGGCGCAATTGACTTCGATGAACGGCCCGTCCCGCCGAGGGCCGCAACAATGCAGCGCCGCCGCCAACGGAGCTTTCTCGGTGCCGAACTCGCCGGTGAGCAACACGGGCAACGTGCTGAACGACGCCTTTTCGACGAAAACCTCGACGCGGTGCAACGGCTCGGACATGCCCACCAGCAGCAAGCTGCGGCTCAAACGCTGCTGGGCCCACCTTTGCACGTCGTAACGCTTGCACAGTAGCGCGCAGCGATGCGCAAAGGCGGCCCCCCACTCGGCGAACGCGTCCGAACGGCCGGCGTCGCCCCGCGCATTCAGCCGCAGCGTGCCGAGTTGCTCGCCCGCATATGTGACCGGGAATCGCGCCGAATGCTCGTCCGGCGCAGCATGTTCGTCGACGTTCGTCTCGTCGAGCCATGCGAGATCGAACAGTTCGCCGTTGCGATTCGACTGCAGGACGCCCACGCCGCGCAGCCACAATGACGCGCTCCCCACGCCCAGTTGCCGAACGAATGCGCGCACCAACGATTCGAGCAGATCGGGGAACGTCCGATAGGGACGATAGACGCCTCGCAAAAGCGATTCCACGTCGATGGCCTCGTTCGCGCGTTGACGACTTCGATCATCCCGGCATCGAGATGCGCATGCCGAACTTCATCGCTTGCCCGACGCGGGCGGGCGCTCCTGCCTGCGTGATGTCGAATCCGGAAACAGTCCGCATCTGGCGTCTCCCTCGCGTGATTCATTGGCGTGTCGCGATGACGGCGCGGCGTAGCCGCGCGCCATCGCGAGTACATGAAGTATGCAAGCCGCGCGCGCCACCGAATGAGACGAGCGAGCCGTTGTCAATCGTTGTTCACATGGGGCGCGGCGTCACGCAGCGACAGAGCCGTGACAGCGGCAAGCTGCCGTGCGGCGGCAGGCGAACGTCGAACATTCGATTGCGCGCTCCGCGTAACATGACGGCGGACAATGTGTCGGCTGACGTCAACGGCGGAATCGGAACCGAATTTTTTCAATCCGCGAATCGATTGCCTGAATTGGTTATCCCGAAGGAGAAACCATGGAAGCTTCGCCGGGCCGTATCCTCGTCGTCGAAGACGACCCCATCACCCGCACGATGCTGGCCCGCTATCTGAGTGACGCGGGCTTCGACCTCCTCACCAGCGACAATGTCGCGCAAGCCCGCGAGGCGCTGCGCGCCGCGCCAGCCGACGTGCTGCTGCTCGACATCAACCTTCCCGACGGCGACGGCATCTCCCTCGCCCGCGAGCTGCGCGAGCACAGCGCCGCGGGCGTCATCTTCGTGACGCAACGCGACGGCGACATCGATCGCGTCCTCGGCCTGGAAACCGCCGGCGACGACTACATCACCAAGCCGATCCGGCTGCGCGAGCTGCTCGCCCGCGTGCGCGCCCTGCTGCGCCGGCAACGGCTGTATCGCGAGATCGCGCCTGTCGACTCGGTGCTGACGTTCGGCGGCTGGCTGATCGACCTTCGGCGCCGGGAACTCGCGCTGTCGGGCGGCGCCGTGCTGCCCCTCACCCCGCGCGAATTCGATCTGCTGGCCGCGCTCGTGATGGTTCGCGGCGCGACGCTCACGCGCGAGTATCTGCTCGAAGTGGTCAGCAAGCGCGAGCACACGGCGGACTCGCGCAGCGTCGACACCTTGATCGCCCGATTGCGCCGCAAGATGTCCGACGACGCCGGCACGATGCGCTGCCCGATCGGCACGGTAGTCGGGATCGGCTACCGGCTCGATGCCGCGGTGAATCGCGGCAGTTGACGACCGCGCCGCGCACCGCGCGCCTCGCGCGCGATTTTGCGCAATGCGTCGAAGCTGTGTTCGAATTCGATGCCGAGCGCGACCACGAGTGCGGCAAGCTCGGAGGCGTCGTCCCGAGCGGCCGCCCGTTTCACCCGCTCGGCGAGCCGCCCCAGTCTCGCGAGCCCCAATGCCGCCGCCGAGCTCGTCAGCCGGTGTGAAAGCGCGTTGATTCGATATGCGTCGCGCTGCGCGACGGCTTCGCCGAGCTCGTTCAGCAAACGTCGCCCCGCATGCCTGAACTGATGCACGAGCCAGCCGAGCGCGGCGGCGCCGAGCGCGTCGGCATGCTCGCTCAGACAAGCGAGATCCACCGCCGCGTCCGTCGGCCAGATCTTGTCCGAAGGTCGAGGCCGCGCGACAGCCGTGCCGCCGACTGTCTCGAGCACCCGGTGCAGCGCATCTCGCCGGATCGGCTTCACCAGCACCGACGTAAAGACATCGGCCGCGCCGGCGCTGTGCGCGCCAACGAGATCCGCAGTCAGCACGACGATCGGCATCTCCCGCCGCGCCTGTTCGCGCGCGTCTTGCGCGCGTATGCGACGCGCCGTTTCGATGCCGTCGACGAACGGCATGTGAAGGTCGACGAACACGCCGTCGAAATGCTCGCGAGCGGTTTGCGCGAGCGCGGCCTCCGCGCTGCCCACGGGCATGGCGTCGTGGCCCGCCTGAGTCAGGAGGCCGCCAATCACGATCTGGTTGATCGGATCGTCGTCGACGACGAGAAGCTTCAGCCGCCGCGACGGAGGTGACGCGGGCGTATCCGGCGGCGTCGCCGCGGCCGCCGCGGCCACGGGCACCACGACCTGGAACCGGCTGCCGGCGCCATGCTCGCTCGCCACCGTGATCGCGCCGCCCAACATGCCGACGACGCGCCGGCACACGGCCAACCCGAGGCCCGCGCCGCCGAAGCGGCGTGCAATCGATTCGTCAGCCTGAGCGAAGTCATCGAAAATCCGCGCCAGCATGTTTTCCGGAATGCCGATTCCGGTGTCCTCGACGGCGATCTCCAGTTGCAGCTCGTCCGCCGCGTGGCCACGCATGGCCAACGAAACGCCGACGCGCCCCCGCTCGGTGAACTTGACCGCGTTGCTCAACAGATTCATCAGCACCTGGCGCAGGCGGCCGGCGTCGGCGTGCAGCGCTTGCGGCACGTCACGACTGACGACGACGTCGATGGTTGTCTGCCGGGCCAGCGCACGCGCGTGCATCAACTCGGCGGCGCCTTGAACCAGTTGCCGAGGATCGAAATCGGTCGAAACCGGCGCCTCGACCACGACGCCCAGCCGCACGTAATCGATCATGCTGTCGAGCAGGCCGATCAGATGTTCGGCGCAATCTCGCGCGATAGTGACCTGACGGTGCTGTATCGCGTCCAGCCGCGAGCCCTCGAGCAGTTGCAGCGAGCCGAGCACGCCGTTCATGGGCACGCGGACCTCATGACTGACTACGGCCAACAATCTCGTCTTGGCTCGGTCGGCGGCTTCGGCCGCGTCCTTGGCGCGCTGCAGCGCCTCGCGTTGATGGGCGTCGCTGCGCACGCGGGCGAATTCCCGTCGGCGCATTCGCTCGACACGCCAGAGCTGTTGCAAACCCGTCGCGAGCGCGAAACCCATCGCGATCGACATCGGATAGAGCAGCGGCGACATCGCCGCGCACCGCCATCGCAGTATCGCGATGAGCCCGACCGCAAAGCACGCGCCGTTGATCGCGCTCGTCACGAAGCGCAGCGGCAGGAAAGTCACGAGCCCGAACAGCACGGTTTGCATGACCAGCAAGTTCGACGGGCTCGCGACACCCTCGGCGATCGCCTGCAGATCGATGACGATCGCCCAAGCCAGCAGCAGGCAATGGAGCGCGGGGGCCTCTATCGGCCGGCGCAACCGCAACAGCAGCCATGCCGACCACACGACCGCGGCGAGGCGCAGCCCGAACTGGATGGCCGACTCGAGCTCGAATCCGGCCTGCCTGATGTCGTTGAGCGCAAAAGAGAGCGCGGCAATGACCGCAACCCATATCGCGGCCCGCGCCTGATATACGGTTTCCGACACGCGGCATCGGCGGAAGGTCTGTTCGGTTTCCGCGTCGACAAATTCAGGAATTACGCCCCTCAGCATGTCGGCAGTCATAGTTGTTCTGATTAAGCAATACCCGTCGGGCATGCGGGTCGGGCTGGCCAGCTGGAATTTTAAGAGCTGAAAGAATCGATGGCAGCATTCGTTTTCGAGATCGAGGAATCACGAGCCGAAAACACGGCGAGAATCGCGGCGCGCCCGCCCTGCCGTGCTCACGAACCCATGACCCCGATCCGGAAAAAACGATGTCGAGACCGAAACGGAAGATTGAAGGCCGGTTCCGTCGATTGCCGGAGCCTGAAAACAGGCGAATAACGAAGCCGTCCGCCCCGGACCGCAATTCGGGAAAGATTTCGTTTGCGCAATGAAGAGGGATATCCGGAATACCGCGGGCGAAACGATACGCGCCTTAATCAAGTCTTTCGGAATGAATCGGCATGATCGATTCATCATGCGGCCCGATCGTGCCGCGCGCCGATTCATTGAGCCGCGCTATGCAAGCGGATAACGGATCGGCCAAAGCGAGGCGGGGCGCCGTCAGGCGCAAGGCGACCGTGCGTCGGGGCGCTCTCGCGCGCCAGCAAGCGCGGCGATTCGACGACGCCGGTCCGTATCCGTGAAAAATCGCCCTTCAGGCCGCCGATGGCCTTGCGGATGTCGCGCGCGAAGGATGCGACCTGGATCGCCGTTCCCTGCGCCGCCGGCGCAGCGCGGCGATCGGCCCGCATTTCCCGCCCCACGGGCCGGTGATCGGCGGTCTACGCCGAAATCGGATCGGCCGCCCGCGCGCAGCCTTGGGCGCGCCCGCGCGCGGCCTTGTGCGCGCCCGCGCCCGGCATGCGTTCAATCGGCGCATCCCGGCGAACTGTCGATCGTCGAATGGATCATGTCGGCCGAGGCTGCCGAAAAGGCGGTTCGACGGTCGACGGGGTCGCTCGAATGATGGTGAGGTTCTGCGAGATTGGGACGCCTCGCTTCGGCGCCGCTCGCGCAAGCAACCTGCAACGCGGCTGAAGGATCGGTGCAAGCGCCCGATCGGCGGGCTCGCCGCCGATGCCGCTCGCCGCATTCATCTCCCTTCCCCGATCGCCTCCGCGACCGCGCGCACGCGCGCCCCGTGCACCGCATCCTTGATCTTCGCGGGCTCGCCCGCGTGAGCCTGCGCGATCGCGCCCGCGTCGACCGAGCGCGCGGCGACGAGCGCCTGCCGCAGCCGCTCGGCCTGCGGATAGGGCGTCGCCTCGAGGCCCAGGCGGCCGCGCGCATCGGCCTCGCTCGCCTGCAGCGCCTCGGCGAAGCGCGCGGGCTTGCGCAGCGCGTCGGCGCGCTCGAGCAACCGCACGAGCGCGGCCGCGCCCATCTCCATCACGCGATGCAGGTTGCCGTGCTCGCGCGCGACGACGAGCGCCAGATCGCGGCACTCGTTCGGCACGCGCAGCCGCTCGCACAGCGGCTTCAGCAGCTCGACGCTGCGCCCCTCGTGGCCGATGTGGCGCGGCAGCACGTCGGCGGGCGTCGTCGCCTTGCCGAGATCGTGCGTGAGCGCCGCGAAGCGCACGGGCAGCGAATAGCCCTGCTTCGCCGCGTGATCGATCACCATCATCACGTGGACGCCGGTATCGACTTCCGGGTGATAGTCGGCGCGCTGCGGCACGCCGAACAGCGCGTCGATCTCGGGCAGGATTCGCGCAAGCGCGCCGCATTCGCGCAGCACCGCGAACATCCGCGCGGGCTTCGCTTCCATCAGCCCGCGCGCGAGCTCCTGCCACACGCGCTCGGGCACGAGCGCGTCGACCTCGCCCGCCTCGGTCATCTCGCGCATCAGCACGGCCGTGCGCGGCGCGACCGAAAAATCGGCGAAGCGCGCAGCGAAGCGCGCGACGCGCAGAATCCGCACCGGGTCCTCGACGAACGCGTCGCCGACGTGCCGGAACACCTTCGCGCGCAAGTCCGCCTGCCCGCCGAACGGATCGACGACCGGCCCGACGAGCGCGCCGCCCGGGCTCACTTCGCGCGCCATCGCGTTGATCGTCAGGTCGCGCCGCGCGAGATCCTGCTCGAGCGTCACGTCGGGCGCGTAATGGAACCGGAAGCCGTGATAGCCGGCCGCCGTCTTGCGCTCGGTGCGCGCGAGCGCGTATTCCTCGTGCGTGTCCGGGTGCAGGAACACCGGAAAATCCTTGCCCACCGGCTTGAAGCCTTGCGCGGCCATCTGCTCGGGCGTCGCGCCGACGACGACGTAGTCGCGGTCGCGCACCGGCAGGCCGAGCAATTCGTCGCGGATCGCGCCGCCCACCGCGTAGACATTCATCGCGACGGCCCGTAGATGTCGATCACACGGGTTTCGCCGCGCGCGCCCTCGATCCATTCGCGCACGGCCGGCAGCTCGGCGACGCGCGCGGCATAAGCGCTCGCTTCGGCCGACAGCGGCGGCTCGTACGTCTTGAAGCGCAGCACGACGGGCGCGTACATCGCATCGACGATCGAAAACTCGCCGAACAGGAACGGGCCGCCCGACGCGGCGAGACAGGTGCGCCACAGCTCGTCGATGCGCGCGACGTCGGCAAGCGCGGCGGGCGTCGCGCCACGCCCCGGGTGCGATTCGCGCACGTTGAGCGGCATGTCGCTGCGCAGCGCGCCGAAACCCGCGTGCATCTCGGCGCACACGCTGCGCGCCTGCGCCCGCGCGGCCGGGTCGCGCGGCCACAGCGCGTATTGCGGGAAGCGCTCGGCGAGCGTTTCGAGGATCGCGAGCGAATCCCAGACCGCGCCGCCGTCGTCGTCGACGAGGCACGGCACCTTGCCGGACGGCGAGTGCGCGCGGATACGCGCCGTCGTGTCGTCGAGGCGCAGCCCGATCATCACTTCGTCGAACGGAATCGCGAAGTGCTTCATCAGCACCCACGGGCGCATCGACCACGACGAGTAGTTCTTGTCTCCGATCACGAGTTTCATGGGGTTCTTCCTGTAGTTGTCGATTGTCCGGCCGACCGGCGGCGGCCGCCATCGTTGCGGATGCTCACCGGCGCGAGCGCCAGCCGGAAAAGCGCGAGCGCAGCGCGGCGTCGCCGATGTAGGTCGGCGCGATGCTTTCGAGGCTCGCGGGCGTGATCCCGAGCTCGGGCGAGATCGGTCCCGTCATCACGCTCGGCACCGACAGCGAAGCGAGATTGTCGCGCGTGATGAGCGGCTCGCCCGGCAGCATCTCGAACACGCAGGCTTGCAGCCGCGCAAGCGCGTCGGGCAGCCGGACGATTCGCGCGTGGCGGCCGACGAGCCGGCCCGCATAGCGCACGAGCTCCTCGAGCCGATACGTGCGCGGCCCGCCGAGCTCGTAGGTCTTGCCGCGCGTCGCGTCGCGCGCGCATGCGTTCGCGATCGCCTGCGCGACGTCGCCGACGTAGATCGGCTGCATCAGCGCATCGGGCATCGCGAGCGGCACCACCGGAAAGATCCGCTGAAGCCGCGCGAACGTATTGAGGAACGCGTCGCCCGGGCCGAACACGATCGACGGCCGGAACACCGTGACGCCGAGCGCGCCCGCCGCGGCCTGCGCGTGCAGCGCGGCCTCGCCGTCGCCTTTCGAGCGCAGGTACATGCTGGGCGCGCGCGGATCGGCGCCGAGCGCGCTCACGTGGAGCACGCGCGGCACGCGCGCTTCGATGCACGCCGCTGCGAGCGCCGCGGGCAGCGCGACGTGCAGCCGCTCGAAGCCCTCGCCGTACGGCGTGCCGCGCCCGCCGTGCAGCACGCCGACGAGATCGACGGCCGCTCTCGCGCCCGCCACGAAGCGCGCAAGTGCGCGCACGTCGAAGGCGGAAAGCTCGACGATGTCGACGGGCAGCATCGCGAGATGCCGCGCATGCTCGCGGCGGCGCGTCGCGATCCGCACGCGCGCGCCCGCTTCGACGAGCGTGTTGACGAGGCGGCTGCCGATGAAGCCCGTGCCGCCGAGTACGGCGATGGTCTGGCCCTGCATGATCGTGCCCCACCAAAGCGCGCCGCCGCGCGACGCGCGGCGGCGAAACCCACACGAAACCCCGGCTACGCCCGCAAAACGCTTGCGCTTGCGCGACGCTCACGCGCGGCGCGCGTCACGGCGCGATGAAGCCGAGGCGAGCCTTCAGCGACTGCGGCTTCTTCTCGAAGAGCGCCGCATAGTACGTCTCGTTCGACAGCACGTTCTTCACGTAATCGCGCGTCTCGTTGAACGGGATCGTCTCGGCGAAGATCGCGCCCTCGACCGGCCGCGCGAGCGCCTGCCGCCACTGGGCAGGCCGGCCCGGCCCGGCGTTGTAGCCCGCCGTCGCGAGCACCGCCGAGTTGTCGAACTTCTGATAGATGTCGGACAAATACCAGGTGCCGAGCTGCACGTTCGTGTCGATGTCGTGCATCTGCGCGCGCGTGACCGTGCCGAGGCCGAGCTTCTTCGCGACGAGCTGCGCGGTTGCCGGCATCAGCTGCATCAGGCCGCCCGCGCCCACCGACGAGCGCGCGTTCGTGATGAAGCGCGACTCCTGGCGGATCAGCCCGTACGCCCATTCGATGTCGAGCCCGTTGGTCTGCGCGTAGCGCTCGACGACGTCGCGGTACGGCGACGGATAGCGCAGCGAGAAATCGTGCTCGGCCGTCGTGCGATCGGCCGTGTTGACCGTGCGGTCGAGCAGGTCGACGCGCTTGCCGTACTCAGCCGCCGCGAGCAGTTGCCGATCGGTCATCCCGCGCAGCGACCAGTTCCATTCGCGATTGCCCTCGAGCCGCAGATTGAGCGCGTAGAAGCGCTGCGCGAGCGCGAAGCCCGGCACCTTGCTCATCGCGTCGATCTCGGCGTCCGTCACCTTCGTGCGCGGCGGGATCACCGTCTTCTGGCCGAGCTCCTCGCCCGCGAGCTGGCCGTAGAAGTTGAACTGCCCGGCGATCCGCTCGAATTCCTGGTTCGCCTTCAGCGTGTCGCCCGTCTCCTTCAGCGCGCGGCCGCGCCAGTAGATCCACGTCGTGTCGTCGCGCAGCCGCTCGGGCATCTGGTCGATCGAGCGGCGCACCATCGGCCAGTCGCCCGCGAGCAGCGCCGCGCGCACGCGCCACTCGTACGCGGAATTCGAGAGCGGCGCGTCCATCGATTTGCGATACCACGACGACGCCTGCGGCAAGCGCTTCACCGCCGCCTGATAGCCGATCTCGCCCCAGCCGATCGCCTGCTCGGCGGCCGACAGCGTCGACGCGAGCGACGTGAGCTGGCCCGCCGCCGCCTCCGGATCGTTGCGCGCCATCCGCGTGATCGCGACGAGCGCGAGCTGCCGCGACGCCGCGTCGGCGCCGACGCCGCGCGCGAGGAAGAGCGGCGGCGCGCTCGTCACCTGGTCGAAGGCGGCCGGGCGCGGGCCGAGCGCGTCGGCGATCTTGCCGCCGAGCGTCGTGTAGTTCTGCTCGTACGCGAGGCGCACCTGCGCCCACACGTCGTCGCTCGAGAACTGCTGGTTCGCCGCGAGCGCGGTGATGAGATCGACGCACGCGTCGCCGTAATACTTCGGCTCGACGAGCAGCTCGCGCGCCATGTCCGCGACGTTCTCGCCGTGCGCCGCGCGCGATTCGAGCGAATAGCACTTGACCTGCGTGTCGTCGTCGAGCACGAAGCGCTTGTATTGCTCGTCGAAATTGCGCCAGTCGTGGCGCGCGCCGAGCACGAGCAGGTAATCGTTGCGCATCCGGTCGGCGATCGCCTGGCCGTCGTAGCGCGACAGGAACGACAGCACCGGCGCGTCGGGCGCGTCGAGCCGCGCATGGCCCGACGAATCGAACAGCTGCGGCTTGATCTGGAAGTATTCGAGATACGACGGCGCCGGATAATTCGGGATCGTCGCCGCGAGTTGCGCGGCGCGCACCGGATCGTTCTTGCGCGCGGCTTCGCGCAGCTGGACGAAGGCCTGATCGTCGTTCGACGACGCTTCGTCGGCGGTCTGCGCGGCGCAGGCGGCCGCCCCGACGGCCAGCACGGCGGCGACAAGGGGCGCCGCGACCGCGCGATATACTCGAAAAAGGCTGGTGGACATCGTTGTGAACGGAGCACTCTAGTGAGCGAAAGCATAGCACGCGCCCCGGCGCCGAATCCGAAGCAAACGCTGCGCGAAACGCTTGCGCAGCGCCGCCTCGACGCGAATCGCTCGGCGCTCGCGCACGACGCGCTCGCGCAGCGCGTGCTCGCGATCCTCGCGGACAGCGCGCCGCGCACGGTCGGCTTCTATTGGCCGCTCGCGGGCGAGTTCGACGCGCGCGACGCGATCGCGTCGTGGCTCGCGGGCGACGCGGGCCGGCAGGCCGCGCTGCCCGTGATCGGCCAGCCCCGCACGCCGCTCGAATTCCACGCGTGGACGCCCGATGCGCCGATGCGCGAGGGCCGCCATCGGATTCCCGAGCCCGCGGCGGGCGCGCGGCTCGTGCCGGACCTGCTGCTGATTCCGTGCGTCGGCTTCGATCACGGCTGCTTCCGGCTCGGCTACGGCGGCGGGTATTACGACCGCACGCTCGCCGCGTGGCCCGGCGCCGCGCGGCCCGTGACGGTCGGGCTCGCCTACGACGCGTGCGGGGTGCGCGAGCTGCCGCGCGAAGCGCACGATCTGCCGCTCGACTGGATCGTCACCGAATCGCGGAGTTACCGCTCGGGCGACTGAGGCGGCGACACGGCGGCACGGCGGCACATCGACGCGCCTGACGCGGCCGCCAAGCCCGACACGCCGACATATCGACGCGCCCGACACGCGGGCGCGCCGCCCGTCGGGCCGCCGCCAAGCCCGCCTAGAGCGAAGCGGCCGCGCGCGCCGCGGTGTCGTACAACCCGGACGCGTGGCGCAACAGTTGCGCGGCGTCGCCGATCTGCTCGTTCGTGAGCCCGCTGTCCTTCAGGGTCTCGATCAGGCAGCGCTCGCGCACGTCGCGATACTTGAGGCAGAGCGCGCGGCCCGCGCCGGTCGCCTCAAAGAACACCTCCTTGCCTGTCTTTTCGCTTTTTACGTACCCTCTAGCTACCAGCTTCTTGAGCGCATACGTCGCGACGTGCGTGTCCTCGATGTTGAGCACGAAGCAAATGTCGGCGAGTTTCTTCTTGCGGTCCCGGTGGCTCACGTGGTGCAGCAGCGACACTTCGACGGCCGTCATGTCCTTCGCCCCCGCAGCAGCCATGCACCGGACCATCCAGCGATTGAACGCGTTTCCCGCCATGATGAGCGCATATTCGAGCTCGGACAGCTCCGCGCTCGTCTCGGAAACGAGATGTTCGGACGATACGATCTTGGTCGGATGACGCTGCATGGCGAATCGGCGAAGGTGGAGCGAAGGTGCGCGAAAGTGTACGCCAAGATCGTCCGCGCGGCGTCCGCCGAAATTTTTCGACGAGAAGTTATCGACATTTTATTGATAATGTATTCTTCACCCGGCCCAACGCCGTTTGCTTGCCATCGATGATCACTCCACGCATCTATCCGCTTGGCGATACCGCCCTCGTCTGCGAGGCGCCCCCTCCCGCGACGCTCGAATGCCAGCGCCGCGTGTGGGCGGTCGCGAGCGCGGCGGCGGGCTGGCCGCACGTCGTCGACGTCGTGCCCGGCATGAACAATCTGACGATCGTGTTCGATCCGCTCGAGACGACGGCCGACGCGCTCGCGCCACTGATGAAGACCGCGTGGCGCGATGCGGACCAGGTCGCCGAAAGCAGGCGCGAGGTCGAGATCCCCGTCGAGTACGGCGGCGCGTTCGGCCCCGATCTCGACGCGGTCGCGAAGCACACGGGGCTTGCGCGCGACGAAGTCGTGCGGCGCCATTCGGCGGGCACCTACGTCGTGTTCTTCCTCGGCTTCCAGCCGGGCTTCACGTACATGGGCGGCCTCGACGGTTCGCTGCACACGCCGCGGCGCGCCGCGCCCCGGCTCGAAGTGCCGGCCGGCTCGGTCGGCATCGGCGGCGAGCAGACGGGCATCTATCCGGCCGCCGCGCCGGGCGGCTGGCAGCTGATCGGCCGCACGCCGCTCGCGCTCTTCGATCCCGCGCGCACGCCGCCGACGCTGCTGCAGCCGGGCGATCGCGTGCGCTTCACCGTCGCAGGAGTGCATAGCGGATGACTTCACGCCAAGGAACAGGCGGCATCGAAGTGCTGCGCGCCGGCCCGCTCTCGACGATCCAGGATCTCGGCCGCCGCGGCTATCGCCATCTCGGCGTCGCGCAAAGCGGCGCGCTCGATTCGCTCGCGCTCGAAGTCGGCAATCGCCTCGTCGGCAACCGGCCGGACGCCGCCGCGATCGAAATCACGCTCGGCCCCGCGTCGTTCCGCTTTCCGCGCGCCACACGCGTCGCGATCACCGGCACCGAGTTCGGCGCGACGCTCGACGGCGTGCCCGTCTACTCGTGGTGGAGCGTGCCCGTCGCGGCCGGCCAGACGCTCGCGCTGCCCGTCGCGAAGCGTGGGATGCGCGGCTATCTGTGCGTGGCGGGCGGCATCGACGTGCTGCCGATGCTCGGCTCGCGCAGCACCGATCTCGCGTCGCGCTTCGGCGGCCTCGGCGGGCGCATGCTGCGCGACGGCGATCGCCTGCCCGTCGGCATGCCGCCCGCCGGCGCGTCCGCGTGCGTCGCGCCCGACGCGCCCGAGTTCGGCGTGAAGGCGCCCGCGTGGTGTGCGTTCGCGCGCGTCGACGAGCATCCGCGCCGCCACAAGCACACGCACGCCGCATGGGCGATGCCCGTGCGCGTGCTGCCCGGCCCGCAATACGCGGGCTTCGCGCCGGCGGCGCAACAGGCGTTCTGGGACGAGGAATGGATCGTGACGCCGAACAGCAACCGGATGGGCTACCGGCTCTCGGGCGCGAAGCTCGAACGCGCGGAATCGGGCGACCTGCTCTCGCACGCGGTGCTGCCGGGCACGATCCAGGTGCCGGGCAACGGCCAGCCGATCGTGCTGATGAACGACGCGCAGACGACGGGCGGCTATCCGCGGATCGGCGCGGTGATCCGCGCGGACCTCTGGAAGCTCGCGCAGGCGCGCCTGAACCTGCCGATCCGCTTCGTCCGCGTGACGGCGGCGGCCGCGCGCGACGCGCTCGCCGCCGAGCGCGCGTACCTGCGGCAGATCGACATCGCGATCGAGATGCGCGAGGAGGCGCTGCAGCGCACGCGCGCCGCGCGCGGGGTGGCCGCATGAGATTCTGGAGGACCGAGGGCCGCGGCGCGGCCGGCCGGTCGCGAACGCTTTAGGCAGAAACATCATGGAAATCGATTTGAACGCCGACCTCGGCGAAGGCTGCGGCTCCGACGAGGCGCTTCTCGACCTCGTCACGTCGGCGAACATCGCGTGCGGCTGGCACGCGGGCGGCGCCCAGGCGATGCGCGACTGCGTGCGCTGGGCGGTGGAAAAAGGCGTGTCGATCGGCGCGCATCCGAGCTTTCACGATCCGGAGAACTTCGGCCGCAAGGAAATGGACTTGCCCGCGGGCGAAATTTACGCGGGCGTGCTGTATCAGCTCGGCGCGCTGTCCGCGATCGCGCAGGCGGAAGGCGGGCGCATCGCGCACGTGAAGCCGCACGGCGCGCTGTACAACCAGGCGGCGCGCGACGCCGAGATCGCCGACGCGGTCGTGTCCGCGATCCACGATTTCGATCCGTCGCTCGCGGTGTTCGGCCTCGCGAAGAGCGGCTTCGTCGAAGCCGCGCGGCAAGCCGGGCTCGTCGCCGTCGAGGAAGTGTTCGCCGACCGCGGCTATCGCGCGGACGGCTCGCTCGTGCCGCGCAACCAGCCGGGCGCGTTCGTCGAAGACGAGGACGAGATGCTCGCGCGCACGCTCGAAATGGTCCGCGGCCAGCGCGTGCGCGCGGTCACAGGCGAATGGGTGCCGCTCAACGCGCAGACGGTCTGTCTGCACGGCGACGGTCCGCACGCGCTCGCGTTCGCCAGGCGAATTCGCGCGGCGCTCGAGGCGGCCGGCATCGACATGCACGCGCCGGGCGCGGAGCATGCGGGAGCGCGCGCTTAAGGGCGCTAGGTTCAAAGGCCCGAAGGGTTCGAGGTTCGAGGTTCGAGGTTCGAGGTTCGAGGTTCGAGGCCCGAGGTCCGACGCCCGGCCGGCGGCGCGCGCGTGTGCGCAGCGACCCGGCCCGGCGCACACGGTTCGCCGCGATCGCGCGCATTCGGATGCGCGGCTCGACGCGCGGGACGCCCTGCGGGCCCGAGCATCGCGCAAATCGCGGCGCAGCGCACGACTGACGCGAGCAGGCCGGCGTCTGACCGACGGCCGCCGCGCGCCGAACGGCCGCGAACGATGAACTCCGCCCGGCGCGCGCCACGCGCCGGGCGCACACGACACCTTGCATGCGGCGGGCCGCGCCCGCCGCAAGAACCATTCGCCGACGCGGCGAAGGCCGGCGCGCGCGCATGCTCGCGCGAGCCGCCTTCGCCCGGATCGCGCGGACGCGCGCAACGAACGCGCGCCCGCCCTGCAGTCCCGAGCGGCCACGAGAGCCGCAAAGGCCCATCGGCGCGCCGGCCGCGCGCCGATCGCAAGCCGCCCGCGCGCCGCTCCAAGACGGCGCGCGTCAACCCATGTCAGGAGAATGTTCATGCAAGGCACCGTAAGTCTATGGCCGCTGATCGGCGTCGCCGTGATCGTTGTCGGCTTCGCGCTGCGCTTCAATCCGATGCTGATCGTCGCCACCGCGGCGATCGCGACGGCCGCGAGCGCGCACTTCCCGCCCGAGCGGATTCTCGCCGCGATCGGCGCGGGCTTCCTCAAGACCCGCAACATCCCGCTCATCCTCCTGCTGCCGCTCGCCGTGATCGGCCTCCTCGAACGGCACGGGCTGCGCGAGCGCGCGCAGGCGTGGATCGCGAACATCCGGGCGGCCACGGCGGGACGCCTTCTCATCATCTATCTGCTCGTGCGCGAGCTGACCGCGGCCGTCGGCCTGACGGGCCTCGGCGGCCATCCGCAGATGGTGCGGCCGCTGATCGCGCCGATGGCCGAGGGCGCGACCGAGAATCGTTTCGGTCCGCTGCCCGACGCGATCCGCCACCGGCTGCGCGCGTTCGCCGCCGCGACCGACAACGTCGGCCTCTTCTTCGGCGAGGACATCTTCGTCGCGTTCGGCGCGATCGTGCTGATGGTGACGTTCCTGAAGGAAGCGGGCATCGCGGTGGAACCGATGCACGTCGCGCTCTGGGGCATTCCGACCGCCGTATCCGCGTTCCTGATCCACGGCTTCCGGCTGTGGCTTCTCGATCGCCGGCTCGAACGCGAACTGCGCGCGCTGGCCGCGCCGCTCACCGCCGCCACCGCCGCCGCCGCCACCGCCGCCGACCACGGAGGCCGCGCATGACGCTCACGATTACTTACCTGTTCTGGCTCGTCGGCCTCGTGCTGCTCGCCGTCGGCGCGACGATCGTCACCGACCGCGCGCACCCGCGCCGCTTCACCACGGGCGGCTTCTGGCTGCTCTACGCGCTCGTCTTCATCGTCGGCGACACGCTGCCCGTCGAGCTCGTCGGCGCGCTCGTGATCGCGATGGCGCTGATCGCGGGCTTCGGCGGCGTGACGGCGGCCAAGCCGAAGCTGCCGGCCGACGAAATCCGCCGCGCGAGCGCCGCGCACATCGGCAACCGGCTCTTCGTGCCCGCGCTCACGATTCCGTTCGTGACGGTCGCGATCACGCTCGCGGCGAGCCATCTGCACGTCGGCGGCGCGCCGCTCGTCGATCCGAAAAACGTCACGCTGATCGGTTTCGGCATCGGCTGCGTGATCGCGCTCGGTTTCGCGTGCCGGATCACGCGCGATTCGGTCGGCCAGTCGTTGCAGGAGGCGCGGCGCCTCATCGACGCGCTGTCGTGGGCGGCCGTGCTGCCGCAGATGCTCGGCATGCTCGGGCTCGTGTTCTCGGATGCGGGCGTCGGCAAGGCGGTCGCGCACGTGACGACGGCGTACGTGAACCTCGACTACCGGTTCGTCGCGGTCGCGGTGTACTGCATCGGCATGGCGCTCTTCACGATGGTGATGGGCAACGGCTTCGCCGCGTTTCCGGTGATGACGGGCGGCGTGGGCGTGCCGATCCTCGTCAACGTGTTCCATGGCGATCCGGCCGTGATGGTCGCGATCGGGATGTTCTCCGGCTACTGCGGCACGCTGATGACGCCGATGGCCGCGAACTTCAACATGGTGCCCGCCGCGCTCCTCGAGCTGCCCGACAAGAACGGCGTGATCAAGGTGCAGATCCCGACCGCGCTCGCGCTGCTCGCGGCGAACATCGTGCTGCTGAATATCCTGATGTTTCGGTGAACGGGCGCGGGCGCGCGGGCATGCGGGCCATGAAAAAAGCGCCCTCGGGCGCTTTTTCTTCGACCGGCCGATCGACCGGCCGATTAACCGGCCCGATTAACCGGCCGAGCGGTTCGGCCAGCGGCCGCCCGCTTGATGCAGCGGCCCGTCAGCCGCCGCGCGCGTCGCAACGAAGCCCGACGCTTTGGATAAAAAATGCGTCCGCCGCCGCCCGCATCTGCTTCCCCCGGCCGAACGGCGGAACGTCCATTGAGTAGGCGTATGTGCCTGCATGTTGGCTTGTTGTGGTGATTGGCCCCGTCGTGCATGCAGACAACCGCTGCCGACACGCTCGACGCGCGCCGGCAACGCTACCCCCGCGCTGTTTTTATTGTTCCCCGTAGCGCATTTTCTTTTTTACGACTTGGTGAAAGGAGAATAGATTTAGCCCCACGGAGTGTCAATCGTCGGAACACGCTCCGCTCGCCAAACACCGCAAAATTTGGGTTAATCCCTAGTCGTTCGGAATTCCCGATCACCCGGCGTCGACACGATAGCCCTGCTGCCGCAGCAACTCGAGCACGCCCTTCGGCCCGCCCAGGTGCAATGCGCCGATCGCGACAAAAAGCGGCTTGTTCGGCGCGGCGATCGCCGCCATGCGCGCGACGAAACGGCGGTTGCGCTCGTAGACGATCTTGTTGTCGATCGAATCGGCGATCGATCGCACGCGCGTGAGCCGCTCCGTCTTCGCGCTCGCCCATGCGGCGATCGCGTCCGCATCGCCGATGCGCCAGAGGCGGTGCAGCGCGCGCACGTCGTCGGCGTTCTGCGCGGGCGTCTGCGCCATGTCCTGCGCGAGCATCTCGCGCTGCTGCGCGAGCGTGAGCCCCGTGAACGCGCGCATCTGCTCGGCGAGCGTCTCGAGCCCGACCACCTTGCCGCCCTTTTTGCGCAGGAACACGTTCTGCAATTGCGCCTCGGTGCCGTATTCGGTCTGCAGGCCGGCCGACAGCGAATCGTACGTTTCGACGACGAGCGACGCGAGCCAAGGCCGCATGTGGCGGATGCCGGCGAGCGCGGCCGGATTGCCGCGCAGCCGGTTCGCGAGCTTCTGCCAGAGGGGCCCCGGCAGCAGGCGCGGCAGGCACGCATAGTTGCACACGCCGTACTTCGACACGTCGTCCTGCGATTCGAGCAGATCGTCGGGAGACAGCTCGAGCGCGAGCGTCGGCGACGCGGCGAGCGCCGCGAGAATCGGGCGGCGAAACGGCTGGTTCGCCGGATAGTCGGCAGGCTCGCCGACGTGCAGCGTGCCGAGCACGTAGACGGTGACCTTGCCCTTCGTCGCGACGTAGAACGGCATGCGCGCGGGCTGCGTGCGCACCGCGCCGCTCGCGACGGTGCCGTTCGACGTCGACGGCGGCGGCGCGTGAAAGCCCGGCAGCAACATGCTCGGCGTCGGAATCGGCGACTGCGGCACCGGCGCGGCCGCGACGCCGCCCGCCGCCAGCGCGCCGACGGTCGGCCACGCGAGCCCGCCCGCCGCGCACGCGCCGGCAAGCACGGCGCCCGCGAGCGCACGCGCGCGCCAGCGCCGGGGATTGCGTGCGGCTCGCGAAGCCGCGCGCCGCACGCCGTTACGCGAGCGGCGCGCGGCTTCGCGCGCCGCCACTGCCTCAGGCATTCGCCTCCCCCACCTCCTCGGCGCGATGGCAGGCCACGAGCCGGCCGTCGACTTCGCGCAGCTTCGGCTCCTCGGCGCGACACCGCTCGACCGCGTACGGGCAGCGCTGATGGAATGCGCAGCCCGACGGCGGATTGAGCGGCGACGGCAGCTCGCCCTGCAGCTTGATCTGGATCTTGCGGTCCGCCTCGAAGATCGCGGGCGTCGCCGACATCAGCGCGCGCGTATACGGATGCCTCGGCCGCGCGTAGATCGTCTTCTTGTCGCCGAGCTCCGCGACGCTGCCGAAGTACATCACCATCACGTCGTCGGCGATGTGCTCGACGACGGCGAGGTTGTGCGAGATGAACACGTAGCTCGTCTTGAACTGTTCCTGCAGATCCATGAAGAGATTCAGGATCTGCGCCTGAATCGACACGTCGAGCGCGGACACCGGCTCGTCGGCGACGACGATCTGCGGATCGAGGATCATCGCGCGCGCGATCGCGACGCGCTGGCGCTGCCCGCCCGAGAACATGTGCGGATAGCGCTTCGCGTGCTCCGGGCGCAAGCCCACCGTGCGCATGATTTGCGCGATTCGCTGCGCGCGCTCGGCGGCCGTCAGATGCGTGTTGATCGCGAGCGGCTCGGCGAGCGTCTGCTCGACCGTCTTGCGCGGATTCAGCGACGCGAACGGATTCTGGAACACCATCTGCACGCGGCGGCGCAGCGCAGCGATCGTCTCGCGATCCGCGCCCGCGACGTCGCGGCCGTCGATCGACAGATGCCCGGACGTCGGCTGCTCGATCATCGTCAACTGGCGCGCGAGCGTGGACTTGCCGCAGCCGGATTCGCCGACGACGGCGAGCGTCTTGCCGCGCACGAGCGAGAACGACACGCCGTTCAGCGCCTTCACGGTGCCGTGCCCGAACATCCCGCGCCGAACCGTGTAGTGCTTCGCGAGATGGTCGGCGACGAGCACGATGTCGTCGCGCGCGGCGGACTCGCGCGTTTCGTAGACTGCGTTCATCGCGCGCCTCCTTCCGTATGCGCCGCTTGCAGATTGAGCGGCTTGATGCAGCGCACGCGCATGCCGGTGCCCGGCACGAGCTCGGCGAGCGCGGGGCGCGCCTTCGTGCAGTCGTCGACGACGTACTTGCAGCGCGGCGCGAACAGGCACCCGCTCGGCCGGTCGTCGCGGCCCGGCACCATCCCGGGAAGCGCGGCGAGCCGCTTCGCGCCCGCGTTGTGCTCGGGTATCGCCGCGAGCAACGCTTCGGTGTACGGATGATGCGGATGCGCGAAGATGTCCGGCACGCGATTCGTCTCGATGATCTCGCCCGCGTACATCACCGCGACGCGCTGCGCGACTTCCGACACGACCGCGAGATCGTGCGAAATCAGCACGAGCGCCATCCCGCGCTCCTTCTGCAACGTGACGAGCAGATCCATGATCTGCGCCTGGATCGTCACGTCGAGCGCGGTCGTCGGCTCGTCGGCGATCAGGAGCTTCGGATTGCAAGCGACCGCCATCGCGATCATCACGCGCTGGTTCATGCCGCCCGACATCTGGTGCGGAAACGTGCCGATGCGGTTCTTCGCATCGGGAATCCCGACCTGGTCGAGCAGTTCGAGCGCGCGCTTGTTCAGCGCGTCGCCGCGCAGGCCCTCGTGCAGCTTCAGCACCTCCTTGATCTGATAGCCGACCGTGTAGCTCGGGTTCAGGCTCGTCAGCGCGTCCTGGAACACCATCGCGATGTCCTTGCCGATGATCCCGCGGCGCGCCTTCGGGCTCGCCTTCAGCAGATCGACGCCGTCGAACGCGATTTCGTCGGCGGTGACGATGCCGGGCGCGTCGATCAGGCCCATCAGCGCCATCATCGTCACGCTCTTGCCCGAGCCGGATTCGCCCACCACGCCGACCACTTCGCCGCGCGCGATGGACAGGTTGATCCTGTCGACCGCGGGTAGCCCGTTGAAGTTCACCGCGAGATTGCGGATGGTCAATAAATCGCTCATGTCACGCCATCCGTTTGAGTTTGGGATCGAGCGCGTCGCGCAGCCCGTCGCCGAGCAGGTTGATCGCGAGCACCGAGATCAGGATCGACAGGCCGGGCATCGTGACGATCCACCAGGCATTGTCGATGTAATCGCGCGCCGACGCGAGCATCGCGCCCCACTCGGCCGTCGGCGGCTGCACGCCGAGGCCGAGGAAGCCGAGCGCGGCGGCGTCGAGGATCGCCGACGAAAAGCCGAGCGTCGCCTGCACGATGAGGGGCGCCGTGCAGTTCGGCAGCACCTGCGAGAACATCAGGCGCAGCGTGCCCGCGCCCGCGACGCGCGACGCCGTCACGTACTCCTTCTGCAGCTCGCCCAGCGCCGACGCGCGCGTCAGGCGCACGTACGCGGGCAGCGCGACGATCGCGATCGCGAACATCGTGTTGGTCAAGCCCGGGCCGATGATCGCCACGACCGCGACCGCGAGCAGCAGCGACGGCAGCGCGAGCAGCACGTCCATCACGCGCATCACGGGCGTGTCGGCCCACTTCTGGAAGAACGCGGCGACGAGCCCGAGCACGACGCCGGGAATCAGCGCGAGCACGACCGACACGAAGCCGATCCAGAACGACATCCGCGCGCCGTACATCAGGCGAGAGAGAATGTCGCGGCCCGCTTCGTCGGTGCCGAGCACGAATTGCCAGTTGCCGCCCTCGAGCCACGCGGGCGGAATCTTCACGTGGTCGCGGTACTGCTCGATTGGGCTGTGCGGCGCGAGCACCGGCGCGAGCAGCGCGACGACGACCAGCACGAGCACGACGACGCCCGCGCCGACCGCGCCGCGATTGCGGGAGAAATTCGCCCAGAATTCGCGCAGCGCGAGCACGCGGCCGCTGAGCGCCGCTCCCTGCGACGGCATCGCGTTTTGCATGTCGCTCATTGCGCCTCCCGCGTGGCCACGCGCGCGATTGCGGCCGCGGCGGTCGAGCGCCGGGGCAGCGGATGAATACGAGTGTGGGGATGCATGTTCGATTACCTCGTATGGCGAATGCGCGGGTTCAACACGCCGTACAGCAGATCGACGACGAGATTCACGACGATCACGAGCGTCGCGATCAGCAGGATGCCGCCTTGCACGACCGGATAGTCGCGCCGTCCGATCGCGTCGATGAGCCACTTGCCGACGCCCGGCCACGAGAACAGCGTCTCGGTGAGCACCGCGCCCGCGAGCAGCGTGCCGACCTGCAGGCCGATCACCGTGACGACCGGGATCAGCGCGTTGCGCAACGCGTGCACGACGACGACACGCACGGGCGAGAGCCCTTTCGCGCGCGCGGTGCGGATGTAGTCTTCGCGCAGCACTTCGAGCATCGACGAGCGCGTCATCCGCGCGATCACCGCGAGCGGAATCGTGCCGAGCACGATCGCGGGCAGGATCAGATGGCTCACCGCCGACGCGAACGCGCCCTCCTCGCCGGAGAGCAGCGTGTCGATCAGCATGAAGCCCGTCGCATGGGGAATCTCGTACTCGACCGCGATGCGGCCCGACACGGGCGTCCAGCCGAGCGTGGACGAGAACACCATGATGAGGATGAGGCCCCACCAGAAGATCGGCATCGAGTAGCCGGTGAGCGCCGTGCCCATCACGCCGTGATCGACGATCGTGCCGCGCCTGAGCGCGGCGAACACGCCGGCCGGCAGCCCGACGGCGAGCGCGAACGCGAGCGCGCAGGCCGACAGCTCGACCGTCGCGGGAAAGCGCGCGAGGAACTCGCCCATCACGCTCGTGTTGGTGATGATCGACATGCCCAGGTCGCCGTGCAGCGCGCGGCCGACGTAGTGCAGGTACTGGAGGGGCAGCGGCTCGTCGAGCCCGAGGCGATGCAACGCCTCCGCATGCATTGCGGGATCGACGCCGCGCTCGCCCATCATCACTTCGATGGGGTCGCCCGGTATCAGATGAATCAGCGCGAACGCGAGCACCGTGATGCCGATGAAAGTCGGGATCACCATGCCCACGCGGCGCAAGACGAATCGGAACATGACGCTTCTCGATATTTTCTTGGGGGGGAAATGTGCGACCGGCGACGAGGAGCACATGGCCCCCCGTCGCCGGTGATTATCGTGCAGTCGGCCTAACGGCGCACCAACGCGCTTATTTCACGCTGACGCCGTCGAAGCGCGCATAGCCGAGCGGCTCGATCCGCATGTCGACGACGCTCTTGCGCACCGGCTGATAGACGGTCGAGTTCGCGATCGGCGAGAACGGCAGCTGCTGCGCGAAGATCTGCTGCGCCTGCGTGTAGATCTTCGTGCGGCCGTCCTGCGAGGTCGTCACGCGCCCCTTCTGTACGAGCTCGTCGAACGGCTTGTAGCACCACTCGGAGAAGTTGTTGCCCTTCACCGCCTCGCAGCCGAGCAGCGTGCCGAGCCAGTTGTCGGGGTCGCCGTTGTCGCCGTTCCAGCCGATCAGCATCGTGTCGTGCTCGCCCGAATGCGCGCGCTTGATGTACTCGCCCCACTCGTACGTGACGATCTTCGCCTGCACGCCGATCTTCGCCCAGTCGGCCTGGATCATCTCGGCCATCAGCTTCGCGTTCGGGTTGTACGGGCGCTGCACGGGCATCGCCCACAGCGTGATCGGGAAGCCGTTCGGGTAGCCCGCCTTCGCGAGCAGCGCCTTCGCCTTCGCCGGATCGTAGGCCGCAGCCTTCAGGTTCTTGTCGTACGACCATTGCGTCGGCGGCATCGGCGCGCTCGCCGCCTGGCCCGCGCCCTGGTAGACGGATTCGAGAATCGCCTTCTTGTTGATCGCCATGTCGAGCGCCTGGCGCACCTCGAGCTTGTCGACCGGCTTGTGCTGCACGTTGTACGCGAGATAGCCGAGATTGAAGCCCGGCAGCGACGGCATGTCGACGTTCGCATCGGCCTTCAGCGTCGCGATGTCGGCGGGCCGCGGATAGCTCATCACCTGGCACTCGTTGCGCTTGATCTTCTGCACGCGCACGCCCGGATCGGGCGTGATCGAGAAGATCAGCTTCGAGATCTTCACCGCGCCCTTCTTCCAATAATCAGGATTGCCGTCGAATCGGATCGTCGCGTCCTTCGTGTAGCTGCGGAAGATGAACGGGCCCGTGCCGATCGGCTTCTGGTTGATGTCGGCCGCCTTGCCCGCCTTCATCAGCTGATCCGCGTATTCGGCGGAGAGGATCGACGCGTACTCCATCGCGAGGTTCTGGATGAACGGCGCGTTCGGCTCCTTCAGCGTGAAGCGCACCGTGTACGGATCGACCTTTTCGATCTTGACGATCAGCTTGTCGAGGCCCATGTCGGTGAAGTACGGGAACGACACCGGATAGGCCTTGCGGAACGGCTGGTTCGGATCGAGCATCCGCTCGAACGTGAATACGACGTCGTCCGCGTCGAATTCGCGCGTCGGCTTGAAGAAATCGGTGTTATGGAATTTGACGCCGTGGCGCAGATGGAACGTATAGATCTTGCCGTCGGACGAAATGTCCCACTTCTCGGCGAGGCCGGGCTCGACCTTCGTGCCGCCGCGCTCGAATTCGACGAGGCGGTTGTAGATCGGGAACGTCGACGCGGTGAAATCGACGCCCGTCGTGAATTGCGCGGAATCGAAGCCCGCCGGGCTGCCTTCTGAGCAGTAGACGAGCGTTTTGTTCGGGATCTGTGCGAATGCAGAGCCCGCGACGCCGAACGATGCCGCTGCGACGCCCGCGATGGCGGTAACACGCAGCGCGCGCAACAGACGATTATGTTCCATGTTTCCTCCAGGTCTCCAGTTCAAGGCCGGCCTAGGCCAGCGTACGCGGATATTACTTGAGCTTTCGTAAGAGGAACAAGCTGGAGAAAAAACCATTCGTCATGCGCGCGCGATCGCGAAACGCGCTGCCGGGCCGCGCGCGGCGCGTGCGCCGCCGAGCTCATTCGGCACGATTCGCCGCGATCAGCGTTATCCCTGATATCTTCGTTTTTTCGTAACGGTCTTCGGCGATGAATCGGGTTCGATACGTGACTGATACGGATTGCGCGATTTTTATTGGCGCGCGTTCGCGCCGACGTCTTGCGTATCGACCGCGTATCGACCGCGTATCAGCCGCGTATCAGCCGCGTATCAGCCGCGTATCAGCCGCGTATCAGCCGCGCATCGGCCACGCATCGGCCACGTATCGACCGCACATCAGCCGCACATCAGCCGCGCGGCCCGCCGCCGTCAATCGAGATCGGCGCTTCTCGCCGGCACGAACGCGACCGCGACGAACGACAGCGCGAGCCCCGCCATCACGTAATAGGTCGGCGCCAGCGGCGTGCCCGTCGTCTTGACGAGCCACGTGACGATGAACGGCCCGAAACCGCCGAACACCATCACCGCGACGTTATACGCGAGCGACAGGCCCGTCGAACGCGCGCTCGCCGGAAAGAGCTCGGCGATCATCGCGCCGAACGGTCCGTAGTAGCCGGCGAGCGTCACCGACAGGATCGCCTGCACGAGAATCAGCCGCGCGATGCTCGGCGACGCGTCGAGCCAGAGGAAGAGCGGATAGATCATCACGAGCGTCAGCCCGAGCGCCCACAGCGACAGCCCCTTGCGCCCGATCCGGTCGGACCATGCGCCCGCGACGGGCGACAGCACCGTCAACAGCAGATTGCCGACGATCACGGCGTAGAACGACTGCGCGTAAGGCAGCTTCAGTTGCTTGACGGCGAACGTCGGCAGATAGCTGATGAGCACGTAGACGGTCACGGTGAGCGCGATCACCGCGCCGAGCCCGCACGTCACCGCGCGCCCGTGCTGCGCGAACACGTCGCGAAGCGTCACGCGCCGCCCGCGTGCGCGCGCATGCAGGAACGCTTCGGAATCGACGAGATGGCGGCGCACGTAGAAGCCGACCGGCCCGATCACGAGCCCGAGCAGGAACGGCACGCGCCAGCCCCATGCGTGCAGCGCCTCGGTCGACAGGCCGCGCGTGACGGCCGCGCCCACGAGCGAGCCGAACAGCAGCGCCGCCGCCTGGCTCGCCATCTGCCAGCTGCCGTAGTAGCCGCGCCGCGAGAACGGCGCCGCTTCGATCAGGAGCGCGGTTGCGCTGCCGAATTCGCCGCCCGCGGAGAAGCCTTGCAGCAGGCGTCCGAGCACGATGAGGAGCGGCCCGCCGATGCCGATCGCCGCGTAGGGCGGCGCGATCGCGATCAGGAGAATGCCGAACGTCATCATCAGGATCACGAGCGACAGCGCCGCCTTGCGCCCCGCGCGATCCGCGTAGAGGCCGAGCACGATGCCGCCGATCGGCCGCATGAAGAAGGCGACGCCGAACGTCGCGGTCGTGAGGAGCAGCGACGAATACTCGCGGCTGGTCGGAAAGAACAGCTCGGCGATCACGACCGTCATGAAGCTGAAGACGATGAAGTCGTACCACTCGAGCGCGTTGCCGATCACGGCCGCCACCACCGCGCGCCGGTTCAGCGCCTGTCCCGCCGTTTTCGTCGAAGCCGCAACGGATGCCATCCTCGCCCCTCGCTGTCGTCGTGCCTTTGTGTGATGTCGTCGTGCGTCGCGCGCCGATATCGCCGCCGAAAAAAGGCGGAGGCCGCGCCGACTGCCGTTGAGCGAGTGTAGAAAGCGGAGGAATCGATTTCAAGCAATAAAAAACGCCCGCCGTCGTCGGACGGCGGGCGTTTTGCACTTCGATGCGACGCGGCGCGCCGGCGCGAGACCGCCGCGCGCCGCTTCAGGTTTGCGTCATGCCATCTTCGTGAACGCGTTGCACCAGCCCTTCGCCGCCACCTGCTTGCCGGGGAACGCGCCGCACGGGCCCGACGCCGAGCCTTTCTTGCCCTGATACAGCATGCAGCCCGAACAGGCTTCGCCTGCCGCGTACTTCGGGAACTTCGCCTTGTCGACCTTGGTGGCGTCGGCCCTGTAGCCGAGCGCGACGGCAGTCGGATCGCTTTCGGACAGCATCGGCAGATCGGCCGAGAACGCTTCGCGCGTGAGCGCGAGCGCCGACACGGCCCCGACGCTCGTGATCAGGAAACTCCGGCGGGACGTTTTCATGGGAATTCGCTCCAACATTGTGGGTTGTCGCTGCTCTAGCGGCAGCAGCGCACAAGCATACCGCTCATGCACCCAAATGTGACGCGGGTAATTCCGAAGATAAGCCAATCGAAAACAAGAAATCGTCATGCAACCTACGCATGCTACGTGCGCGCGGCCATTTCGCCGACGCGCTGCGCGATCGCGAGCGCCGCGGTGAGCCCGGGCGACTCGATGCCGAACAGGTTCACGAGCCCGCGCACGCCGTGCTGCGCGACGCCCTGGATCACGAAATCGGCGGTGGGCTCGCCCGGCCCGGCGACTTTCGGGCGGATGCCCGCGTACGCCGGCTGCAGCGAGCCGTCGGGCAATCCCGGCCAATACGAGCGGATCGACGTGTAGAACGCTTCTGCCCGGCGCGGATCGACGTCGTAGCGCAGCGCGTCGATCCATTCGACGTCGGGCCCGAAGCGCGCCTGCCCGGCGAGATCGAGCGTCAGATGCACGCCGAGCCCGGCCCGGTCCGGAACCGGATAGACGAGATGCGCGAACGGCACGCGGCCGGCTAGGCTGAAGTAATTGCCGCGCGCGAGATAAAGGGGCGGCACCCAGCGCGAATCGAGCCCGCGAACGCGCCTCGCGAGCGCCTGCGCGCCGAGCCCCGCGCTGTTGATCACGCATGCGGCTTCGACTTCGGTCGGCGTTGCGCCGCCGACGCGCACGACGAAGCCGCCGCCCGCCGCGTCGATCGATTCGACGGGCGAGCGCAGCGCGCACGACGCGCCGCCGCGCTCGGCGTCGCCGAGCAGCGCGAGCATCAGCTGATGGCTGTCGACGATGCCCGTGCTCGGCGAGAACAGCGCCTCGATGCATTCGAGCTCGGGCTCGAGCGCCTGCACTTCGTCGCGCGACAGCGTGAGCAGATCGAGCACGCCGTTTTCCTCCGCGCGCGCGGCGATCGCCTTCAGCTGCTTCACCTGCGAAGGCGACGTCGCGACGACGAGCTTGCCGCAGCGCCGGTGCGGCACGTGGTGCGTCTCGCAGAAGTCGTACAGCAGGTCGCGCCCGTGCACGCACAGCGACGCCTTCAGCGATCCGCGCGGATAGTAGAGCCCCGCGTGGATCACCTCGCTGTTGCGCGAACTCGTGCCCGTGCCGATCGCGTCGGCCGCCTCCAGGATCAGCGTCTCGCGTCCGCGCGCGGCCAGCTCGCGCGCGATCGCGAGGCCGACCACGCCGGCGCCGATCACCACACAGTCAATCCGCTCCATCGTCATTCGCGTCGCTCACGCTTCGAAGGCAGGACATACGATTGTACGTCGCGCGAAGCGTGTGCGCGTGGCGCCCGTCAAAAGCCGATCGGCCGGCGGCGCCCCGCGCTCTCGCCGGTGCGGATGTCGTGCGGCGCGATCGCGTCGCGCCCGTCGAGCCGCGCCGCGCCGAACGCGTGCAGCAGCACGCGGCGCATCGTGCGCGGCTGCATCGCGGCGAGCACGTCGAGCGCATCGTCGCCGAGCGCGTCGGGAAAGCGCCTTCCCCACGCATGCGCGTTGCGGATCTCGCCGTAGATCGTCTGCGCGATGCGGCGCGCGCCCGACGCGTCGGGCGGCTCGATCTCGTAGACGTTCATCCGGTTCATGATCGGCTCGGGAATCGCGCTCGCGTCGTTCGCGGTCGCGATCCAGATCACGTTGCCCGCGTCGATCGGCACCTCGGCGAATTCGTCGACGAACGCGCACGCGGTGTCGTGCTCGAGCAGCGCATACAGCGCGCCGAGCGGATCGTACTGCGCGTCGCTGCCCGCCTTGTCGATCTCGTCGATCGCGATCACGGGGTTCGAGTAGCAGCCGTTGACGAGCGCATCGAACACCTTGCCCGGCTTCGCGTTCTTCCACTGCGACGACGCGCCCGAGAGCACCCAGCCCGCCGTGAGCGAGCTCATCGGCACGTAGTGGTAAGCGGTCCCGAGCATCTTCGCGAGCGCCTTCGCGAAATGCGTCTTGCCGATGCCCGGCTCGCCGAGCAGGAGGATCGGCATCAATTCGAGGCGGTCGTCGGTTTCCAGGCAGAGCGCCACCTGCTTGCGCACGTCGTCGAGCAGCTCGGCGAAGTTCGGCAATTCCTCCGCGAGCGAATCGAATGCGGGCATCCGCGTCGGCTTCACGCAAAAGCGCAGATTGCCCGTCTTCAGCATCTTCTCGTAGGTCGCGCGCAGCGCATCGCTCGCACCTTCGTTCAGATCGTTCAGCGCCGTCTCGACACGGTCCAGATCGTAGACCGTGCTGAACGACGCCACCGCCAGTTCCTGTTTCACCATCGCCGTCGTCATCGCCCACCTCGCCTTGCTACTGCTGCCTGCCCATCAGACCCCTTCGATTTCAGTGTAGCCAGCCCGGCGTCCACTGCAAGCGAGCAGCCGTCTGGGGCTGCTGCTAACATGCCCGCGATGCTGCACGCGGCACGCGCCGCGCGTATGATCGTGAGTTCACGTCGTGCGCATCGCGCCGCAAACCGCGGTCCGCAACGCGTGCGCGCGCGGCGCGCGCCGCCGCCGCATTCGCCGCTCGCGCCCGCGCCTGAGCCCGCGCGGCGCGCCCGTTTGCCGCGCCGCCCGATGCTTGAAAATCCGCACGCCGCGCACATGTCGTCGATGTCCCCGATAACGGCGCCGCGTGCGAAAGATGAACCGAGCAAAAACCCGCGCGGTCGGAAGTTCGATGATTTCGTTTAAGCGTAAGATGCCCGCCTGCCCTGCCTCCCGGCTCGCCCGCGCCGGAAAATTCGTACTCGAAGCCGGCGTTGCCGGCGCGCTCGGCGCCGCCGCGTTCGGCGCGCATGCACAGAGCGGCCCGCAGCCCGTGATCGATTGGGAGATCCAGGTGGTACGCGACGGCCAGACGATCGACACGTTCGAGCAGAAGACCACCGTCGGCCAGGCCCGCTCGGACACGCACGGCATTCCCGTCGCGCCCGCCGCCGGGTGCGGCGCCGCACCGGCGGCCGCGTCGGCCGCGGGCGCCCCCGCCTCCGGCCTGTCGCGCACGATCACGGTCGCGCCGCTGTACGTCGAGGGCAACGCGGTCGCGCTCGCGATCGACGCGCAGGAAACGCTCGCCGACGACGGCGCCGCGCCGTCCGCCGGCGCGCCGTGCACGCGCCCGCCGCCGCGTCGAATTGTCGCGAGCCATCCGGCCCTCGATGCGCGCGCCGCCCAGTGGACAGACTGGACCCTCGCCGAACGCAACCCGCAACTCGTCTATCGCGTGCGAGCGCGCGTCGTCGGGGACTGATCGATCATGCACGTGCCCGACACCCTGCCGCTCGCCGAGCCGCTGCCGGCCGAGAACGAGATCACGGCGGTGAGCTGGAATCTGCACAAGGGCCGCTCGCCGCTCGGCTTCACCGCGTGGGACGCGATGCGCAGCTGGGTGGAAGCGACGCACGCGGACGTCTATTTCCTGCAGGAAGCGATGGCGCGGCGCATGCCGCGACCGGTGCTCGCGTCCGGCTTCGGCACGCCGATGGCCGAGCCCGTCGACGACGTCTGGCACTGCCAGGCGACCGAGATCGCGCGCGCGCTCGACTGGCAAATCGCGCTCGGGCCGAACGTGTTCAAGCCCTCTTGGCGGCACGGCAACGCGATCCTGTCGCCGCACCCGCTCGATCTCGGCGGCCGCTGGGACATCTCGGCGCACCGCTTCGAGCGCCGCGGCCTGCTCGTTGCGCGCGCGACGCTCGCGGGCGGCGCGCCCGTCACGCTGCTGTGCGCGCACCTCGCGCTCACGCGCGCCGCGCGGCTGCGGCAAATGCACTGGATCGCGCACTGGATCGAGCGCCACGCGGGCGCGGGGCCGCTCGTGCTCGCCGGCGACTTCAACGATTGGCGCAACGACTCGATCTCGCTATTCGGCGACATCGGCCTGTCCGAAGTCGCGACGCTGCTCGGCGAATCGGGCCGCACGTTTCCGGCGTTCTCGCCCGCGCTCGCGCTCGACAAGATGTTCGTGCGCGGCATGACGCCGATCGAATGGCGCGCGCCCGGCGAGGAAACCGCCTGGCTGTCCGATCATCTGCCGTACATCGCGCGGCTGCGGCTGGATTCGCCGTGAGCGCGGCGGCGCGGCGGCGCGCTGCTACATTAACGGCTTGCCCCGTTTTCGAACCCGCGCCGCCATGAACCTGCTGCCGATCCTGTTGCAAATCTGTGCCGTCTACCTCGTCGCGCTCGTCACGCCGGGCCCGAACATCTTCATGATCTCGCAGCTGTCGCTGTCGGGCCGCCGCAGCCTCGGCGCGGTGTCGGCGCTCGGCGTCGGCACCGCGTCGCTCACGTGGGCGACGCTCGCGATGCTCGGGCTCGTGGCCGTGCTGCACCAGGTCGAATGGCTGTACGAGGCGATCCGGATCGGCGGCGCGGCCTATCTCGTGTATTTCGGCATCAAGCTGCTGCGCGCGAGCGCGCGGCGCGAGCCGGCGCCCGCATCCGACAGCGCCGGCGACGCCTGCGCCGCCCTGCCGCCGCCCGCGATGCGCGACTACCTGCACGCGTACCGCACGGGCCTCTTCACGTGCCTGACGAACCCGAAATCGTGCGCGTTCTGGACCAGCGTGTTCGCGGCGATGCTGCCCTCGCACGTCCCGCTGTGGTTCGACGGCGCGACATTGCTGGCGATCGGCGCGATGTCGGGCGGCTGGTATTGCGGCGTCGCGTACCTGTTCGCGAACCCGCGCGCGCAGCGCGGCTACCGGCGCGTGCGGCGCCCGCTCGACGCGCTGTGCGGGGCGGCGCTCGTCGGTCTCGGCGCGAAGCTCGCGGCCGACCGATGAGCGTCGCCGGAAAGAATGCGTTGCGCCAAATCCGCGCGCTCGCGGGGGGCAAGCCCGCGCGTGCCGCAAGCAGGGTAAAATAACAAGTTCCTCAATCGTCTCTCATCGAGAAGGCGCGTGTCCGACGCGCCGGCCGGCCGATCCGCGATCGGGCCGACGCCCTCGGTTTTTTGCCCGTTTTGGGGCCCGTTATACGCGTCCGTTTCCGAATCCATGAGCAAATTCGACACCGCTACCGTCCTGTCCGTCCACCACTGGACCGACACGCTGTTCAGCTTCACCTGCACCCGCGACCAAGGCCTGCGCTTCAACAACGGCGAATTCACGATGGTCGGCCTGGAAGTCGACGGCAAGCCGCTCACGCGCGCATACAGCATCGTGAGCCCGAACTATGAAGAACATCTCGAATTCTTCAGCATCAAGGTGCAGAACGGCCCGCTGACGTCGCGGCTGCAGCACCTGAAGGTCGGCGATTCGATCCTCATCGGCAAGAAGCCGACGGGCACGCTCGTCGCCGACAACCTGCTGCCCGGCAAGACGCTGTGGATGCTGTCGACGGGCACGGGCCTCGCGCCGTTCATGTCGATCATTCGCGATCCGGACATCTACGACCGCTTCGACAAGGTGATCCTCACGCACACGTGCCGCCTGAAGGGCGAGCTCGCGTACATGGATTTCATCAAGAACGACCTGCCGGGCCACGAGTACCTCGGCGAAGTGATCCGCGAGAAGCTCGTGTACTACCCGACCGTCACCCGCGAGGAATTCGAGAACGAAGGCCGGATCACCGATCTGATCTCGTCCGGCAAGCTGTTCACGGATCTGGACACCCCGCCGTTCTCGCCCGAGCACGACCGCGTGATGCTGTGCGGCAGCACCGCGATGCTGAAGGACACGACCGAGCTGCTGAAGAAGGCGGGCCTCGTCGAGGGCAAAAACAGCGCCCCCGGCCACTACGTGATCGAGCGCGCGTTCGTCGACTGATCCCGCGTTTAATCCAGATCAAAAAAACCGGAGCCTCACGCTCCGGTTTTTTTATGCCGAATCTCTGCAACAGAGTTACAAAATGTCATATTTGTATCTCAACATCGTTACAACTTCGCGTTATTTTGCCGAAATTGTCTGTCGGTGTTTGTCCTACATCGGGAACATCCCGAGGCGTAACGATCGCCTTTAAACGTCCGCCCCGTATGACTTTTCCTATAATTCTGCGATATCATGCGCGGCGTGTGAAAACGGTCCCACGTGCTGTTACAGTGCCAGACTAATTGTTACAAGATGTAAATAGTGTTTCCACGGCGCATTGCTGACTTAGCCGCCGACAGGTCGTACCGGCTGCGGCGGTTCGCAATCGTTTCAGTAGGTATCTGAATAGCTTTCTGAACAGAAAGGGAGAGTCATGGATACGCCGTCTATTGCGCCGTCGATTGCAAGCGCCGCCGCTGCGTCGGCGAGCGACCTCGCACCCGAGGTCGGCATTCCTTTCGTTTCCCGCCCCGCCGCGCGTGCGCCCGCCGCCGAGCGGCTCGGCGCGCGCGTCGCGCAACTGTCCGCCGAACTCGTCGCCGCGGACGAATCCGCGCGCCGCCATCTCGCGGGCGAGCTCCACGACGGCCTAGGCGCCGATCTCACCGCCGCGCGCTTCGCGCTCGCGAACGTCGAAACCTGGCTGCCGGACGACGCGCCCGACGCGTGCCGGCGCGCGCTCGCGCTCGCGCAGCAGGCGCTCGACGCCGCGACGGCCGCGAATCGGCGCCTGATCGACGGCTTCGGCGCGCCCGCGCTCGAAGCGGGGCTCGTCGGCGCGCTCGCCGCGTGGATCGGCGCGCACGGCGCGCGCACCGGCCTGCGCACGAGCTTCGTCTGCGCGGCCGACGCGCGCGTCACGCAGCTTCGCGCCGACGGCACGCTCGCCGTCTTCCGCGTCGCGCAGGAAGCGCTCGCAAACGTGGCGAAGCACGCGCACGCGTCGGCCGCCGACGTGCGGATCGACGTCGACGACACGCATCTGAGCCTCGTCGTCGCGGACGACGGCGTGGGCATCGCCGCCGCGCGCCGCCGCGGCTATGGGCTCGGCAGCATGCGCGCGCGCTGCGAGGCGCTCGGCGGCACGCTCGAGCTCGTCTCGCCGCGCCCGAGCGGCGCGGGCACCGTGCTGCGCGCGCGCTTCGCGTGGGACGCGCTCGTCGCAGCCGCGCACGCGCCGGCCGTCGCGCGCAGGATGCGCCGGGAGGCAAGATGAGCCTGCAGATCCTGCTCGTCGACGATCATGCGATCGTCCGCCAAGGCATTCGCCAATTGCTGATCGACCGCGGCATCGCGCGCGAGGTCATGGAGGCCGAATCCGGCAGCGAGGCGCTCGCGATCACCGAGAAGAGCACGTTCGACGTGATCCTCCTCGACATCTCGCTGCCCGACATGAACGGCATCGAGGTGCTCAAGCGCCTGAAGCGCAAGCTGGCGCGCACGCCGGTGCTGATGTTCTCGATGTACCGCGAGGATCAGTTCGCGGTGCGTGCGCTGAAGGCGGGCGCGGCCGGCTATCTGTCGAAGACCGTCAACGCCGTGCAGATGGTGTCGGCGATCAGCCAGGTCGCCGCGGGCCGCAAGTACGTGAGCCCGGCGATGGCCGAGGCGCTCGCCGAATACGTGTCGTTCGAGAACGAGCCGCTGCCGCACGAGAAGCTGTCCGACCGCGAGTACCAGACGCTCTGCATGATCGCGTCGGGCAAGCGGCTCACCGACATCGCGCTCGCGCTGTCGCTGTCGGTGAAGACGGTCAGCGTCTATCGCACGCGCCTGCTCGAGAAGATGAAGCTGTCGAACAACGCGGAGCTGACGTTCTACGTGATGAGCAACCGCCTCGTCGACATGAACCCGGCGATCGGCGCGTAGCGCCGGGGGCGCGCGTGTCCGAAGCGGCGCGCACGCCCTGCGGCGCAACGCCGCGCCGACCGCAAACGATTGTTTTCATTGGACGATTTTTTTTGCGACTCACGTCGCAAACGCGCGCCGTCCGGCGCGGGCAAGCGCGCGACATCCGCTAAAATGGCGGGTTTTCCACTTATCCGGGCGCGCGCCTCGCGTTTCCGGTCACCCTTCGCAATGTCTCTCTTCCGCAAGAAAAACGTCGACCGCATGATCGCCGGCGCGCACGCGGCCGGCCTCAAGAAGGCGCTCGGCGCGGTCGACCTCACCTTTCTCGGCATCGGCGCGATCATCGGCACCGGCATCTTCGTGCTGACCGGCACGGGCGCCGTGCAGGCCGGCCCCGCGCTGATGCTGGCGTTCGTGATCGCGGCGATCGCGTGCGGCCTCGCCGCGCTGTCGTACGCCGAATTCGCATCGACGATCCCCGTCGCCGGCTCGATCTACACGTATTCGTACGCGACGCTCGGCGAGGTCGTCGCGTGGATCATCGGCTGGGACCTGATGCTCGAATACGGGCTGGCGGCATCCGCGGTGTCGGTCGGCTGGTCCGGCTATCTGCAATCGCTGCTGCAAGGCTTCGGCGTGTCGCTGCCCGCGGCGCTCTCCGCCGCGCCTGGCGCGCTGCCGGGCGTCGCCACCTATTTCAACCTGCCCGCGTTCCTCGTGATGATCGTCATCACGACGCTGCTGTCGATCGGCATTCGCGAATCGACGCGCGTGAACAACATCATGGTGTTCATCAAGGTCGCCGTCGTGCTGCTCGTGATCGCCGTCGGCGTCTTCCACGTGACGCCCGCGAACTGGAAGCCGTTCATGCCGCACGGCTGGAACGGCGTGTTCGGCGCGGCGGCCGTGATGTTCTTCGCGTTCATCGGCTTCGACGCGGTGTCGTCGGCGGCCGAGGAAGTGAAGAACCCGAAGCGCGATCTGCCGATCGGGATCATCGCTTCGCTCGGCGTGTGCGCGTTCCTGTACGTCGCGGTCGCGGCGATCGCGACGGGCATCGTGCCGTGGGCGCAGTACGCGAACATCTCGCACCCGATCTCGTACGCGCTGCAAGTCGCGGGCGAGAAGTGGGTCGCGGGCTTCATTGATCTCGGCGCCGTCATCGGCATGCTGACCGTGATTCTCGTGATGAGCTACGGCCAGACCCGGATCATCTTCGCGATGTCGCGCGACGGCCTGCTGCCCGCCGCGCTCTCGCGCGTGCATCCGCGCTTCGCGACGCCGTTCCTGACGACCTGGCTCGTCGGCCTGTTCTTCGGCCTCATCGCGGCGCTGATCCCGCTCAACGTGCTCGCCGAGCTGATCAACATCGGCACGCTCGCCGCGTTCTCGATGGTGTCGATCGCGGTGCTCGTGCTGCGCCGCACGCACCCGGATCTGCCGCGCGCGTTCCGCTGCCCGGGCGTGCCGATCGTGCCGATTCTCGCCGTCGCCGCGTGCCTGTTCCTGATGCTGAACCTGCAGCCCGTCACGTGGATCGCGTTCGGCGCGTGGCTCGTGATCGGCCTCGTCGTGTACTTCGCGTACTCGCGCCGTCACTCGAAGCTCGCGCACGGCGCGCAGCACTGACGCGCTTTTTCGCGCCATGCGCGCGGCGGGCCAATCGCACGGCTCGCCTCGCCGCCCGAGCCCAAGCGCTCCCGATCGCCGGGAGCGCTTTTTTTTGTGCGCGCGGCCGCTCCTGCACGCTTTCATCGGACGCGCCATAATCGCGCCATTCAGCGGCCGGAATCCCATCGGCCGGGAAGCTGCAAGGACCGGATCATGGAAAGCGTGGATCTCGAAGTGCTGCGAACGAGCGCGCGCTGGCTCGGCGAGGGGCGCCGCGCGCTGCTCGTCACGGTCGTGCGGACCTGGGGTTCGTCGCCGCGCCCCGAGGGCGCGATGCTCGCGGTTCGCGACGACGGGCTCGTCGCCGGCTCGGTGTCGGGCGGCTGCATCGAAGACGATCTGATCGCGCGCGTGCAGGCGTCGGGCGTCGCGAGCTGGACGCGGCCCGAAGCGGTCAAATACGGCGTGACGGCCGAGGAGGCGCACCGCTTCGGCCTGCCGTGCGGCGGCACGATCGAGCTCGTGCTCGAGCCGCTCGGGCCGGCGAGCGGCGTCGCGGCGCTGTGCGACGCGGTCGAGCGCGGCCGGCTCGTCACGCGCACGCTCGAGCTCGCCAGCGGCAAAGCGACGCTCGCGCCCGCGATCGCGACCGACGGGCTCCACTTCGACGGCGCGCGCCTCGTGACGATCCACGGGCCGCGCTACCGGATGCTCGTGATCGGCGCGGGGCAGTTGTCGCGCTATCTGTGCCAGATCGCGGTGGGGCTCGATTATCAGGTGACGGTCTGCGATCCGCGCGACGAATACACGCACGCGTGGGACGTGCCCGGCACGCACGTCGTGCGGACGATGCCCGACGACACCGTGCTCGACATGCAACTCGACCGCCGCTCGGCGGTGATCGCGTTGACGCACGATCCGAAGCTCGACGATCTCGCGCTGATGGAGGCGCTGAAGACGCCGGCGTTCTACGTCGGCGCGCTCGGCTCGCGGCGCAACAGCCAGGCGCGGCGCGAGCGGCTGCGGGAATTCGATCTGAGCGCGGCGGAACTCGCGCGGCTGCACGGGCCGGCGGGCATCTACATTGGAAGCCGGACGCCGCCGGAAATCGCGGTGTCGATTCTCGCCGAGGTGACGGCGGCGAAGAATGGCGTGTCGCTGCCGACGATCCTGCAGGTCGAGGGAGCGAAGGCGGCGCGGGAGGTCGCGACGAACGGCGACGTGGCGTGCGGAATTTAGGTCGGCGGCCGCGAACGTCGATCGGTGTTTGGGGTGTGGTGATTTGCTGTTCGCTGTTCGCTGTTCGCTGTTCGCGTTCGCGGTCGGCGGTCGGCGGTCAGCAAAGCAGAATAGCCCGGTCATCCAGCGGACTTTCTGTTTTTCGAAGTCCAGCGCACATGCGCGCCGCAAATCAGGCCGCAACCGTGCGCTTGTCTCGACGGGCGAACCGACGATGCCGGCCCGCGATCGTGAAAAGCATGCGCGACTCGCCGTCGAGCCGGCCCGATTGCACAATGCGCCGCCTTGCGCATCGCGCCGCGCGAAAAGACGTAATGGCGCGCGGCGCGACAACGCCCGACGAACGCGCGGCGCGCACCGCCCGGAAGGCGGCGGCCGAAGACGCTCGACTCAGGACAAGCCCGCCGCCAGCGCCGCTGCCACCGACCCGACGACGAGCACGCCGCCCACCGTGCGCCGCTTGTTGAGCTCGGTCCAGAGCAGCACACCCGTCAGCGACAGCAGGACCATCGATCCCGCGATCGTATCCATCAGCAGCACCCAGAACAGGTTCATCCCGACGCCGCGATGCAGGTTATTGAGCGTCGTGAGGATCGCGTTGTCGGTGCGTTTCACCGACACGTAGCCGTTGCCTTTCCAGTATTCGACCTGCACGTTGCTGTGCGGGCCGAAGAGGCCGAACTGCCAGTGCTCGGGCTGCGTGACGCGGCGTTCGCCCCACGCGACGGGCTGCGCCGGATCTTTGCGGATGCGGCCAAGCCGGCCGTCGAACGCGAGTTCGCGCCGAACCCAAGCGGCCATCGCGGCGGGCGTATCGGGCACGGGCGACGGCAGCGCGAGTTGCAGCTGGCTGACCTGCGGCTCGCCGGACGAGATCTTGAGCGGCGGCGCGCGGTGATTGAGCAGCACGCCCGTCACGCCGAACAGCAGGCCCAGCACCGCCCCCCACAAGCCGACCCAGCCATGCACCTTGCGAAGCCACTTGATGAACGTCGCGCGCCGCGAGCGGCGGCGGCGCTCGGTGAGCTCGGTCTCGTCGAGCTTGCGCGGCGAACCCGGATACGGCACCACGACGCCGGTGAGTTTTTCGATCGATTCGGGCGCGTTCACGCTTCGATTTCCATTCGCACAAAACATCGGGCGGCGCGCAACCGAGTCGCGCGCCGCCCGTTTAATTAAATGAGAATGGATATCATTACATAAAATATCGGCGAACTCAATGTCGCTGGACGCTGACGGAGCCAGGATCGTGCTGCGCGTTCGCTGATTCGCCGACTCACCGACTCGCCGATTCACCGATCCGTCAGCTCACCAACGAACAATCGAGCACCGACGCACGTCCCACGAGCCCGAGACACCGGTCACGCCCTCAGGCCGTCCGTCTTCACCGCCTCGGCAACGGCGGAGAAACCGTCTGCCCGCCGTCACCGTCACCGTCACCGTCGCCTGCGCCGCGTTCGAGCGCGTACAGCCACGCGAGCAGTTCCGCGACCGCCTGATACAACTGCGGCGGAATCCGCGCGTCGAGGTCGACCTGCATCAGCAACGACACCATCTCGGGCGCGGTATGCACGTACAGCCCGGCATCGCGCGCCCGCTCGATGATCCGCTCGGCGACGAGCCCGTAGCCCTTCGCGACGACGCGCGGCGCCGTATCGCCGCCCTTCGCGTCGTACGCGAGCACCGCGGCGCGCTTGCGCTGCGGCCCGCTCATCGCGCGAGCTCCCAATCGTCGTCGGTCTCGACCGGCGACGGCGGCATGCGCGGCTCGACGCCCGCCGCACCGGCGCCTGCAGCCGCGCCGCTCGCAATACCGGCCGCCCCTGTCGGTCCTGCCGCCCCCCTCTCCCCAGTCGGTCCCGTCGCCCCTGCCGCCCCCGGCTCGCCGCTCGCCGCCGTGCGCGCGTACGCGGACGCGGCCGCCCGCGCGACCGTCGCGTCGAAACCGTCGGGCACCCCGTCGATCACGCGGATCGACAAGCCGCTCACCTGCAATCCGAGCGCCTGCAAACGGGCACGCAGCGCGTCGCCGTGCGGCGCGAGCCGCGCCGCGCCCGCCTCGCTCACGCGCAGCCGCGCGGCGAGCTGCTCGCCGTTCAGCACGAGCTCCGCGTCGACGGTGCCGAGCGACGGCAATGCGAGCGTCAAGCGCGTGCGCCAGCCGCGCGCATCCGGCGCTTCGGCCTCGGACGACGGCCGCTCGCGGCCATGCCGCTCGTCCGGCTCGATCGTCCAGTCGAGCCTCGCGCCCGGCCACGCTTCGCCGGTCCAGCGAAACTGGTCGGTCGCGAGCAGATCGAGCTGCTGACGCACGATCGGCAGCGTCGCCGCGTGCAGCGAGGCCGCGACCGACGCCGGCGCTTCCGCGTCCGGAGGCGGCATGCCGGGCCGCGCGCCGGCCGTCTGCGCGGCTTGCGCGGCGGCGGGCTTGCCGTCTTCGCCGGCGAGCGCCGCATACGCGTCGACCGAGCGTGCGAGCGCCGCCGCGTTCGGCGGCGCGCGGCCCGACGCCGCCGCGCCTTCGCCCGCGTCGCCCGCCGGCTGCCCCGGGTTGCGCGCCGCCGATTGCGCGGGCGCGTCGCGGCCGCCTTGCGGCAGCGGCAGGCGCGCGGCGAGCAGATCGGCAAGCGCGTCGTCGAGCGCATTGCCCGCCTGGCCGGCCTGCGCGCCCGGCTGGCCGGCCGTCGCGAGCCGCGCCTGCGGCTCGCGCGCGAGCTCGGCCGTCGTGCGCTGGCCCGCGAGCCATTGGGCGAGATGGGATTCGTAGAAGAGGCCGCTTTCCGCGACGGCCTGCGCGAGCGCCGCGCTCAGCGCGGCGGCGGGCGATGCGCCCGAAGACGCTTGCGCCGCGGCCTGCGCGGCCTGCGCCGCCTGCGCGCCGGGCGCCGCCGCGGACGGCCCGGGGTTGCCGGCATCGGACGCGACAACAAGCAACGGATCGACCAACGCGGCCGCTTGCGCGGCGGACGCGATCGGCGGCGCGGGCAGCAGCGGCGCAGCGCCGACGACCGCGGGCGTCGCATCGCCGCCGTAACGGGAAATCGCGTCGAGCGTGAGTCCGACCTCGGACAGCACGGCCTGCGCGGACGCAGGCGGCGGCCCGCCCGCCGCCTGCTGCGGCGGCGCTGACGCCGGCGGCGCGCCGGACGTGCCGACCTGTGCCGCCGCCGCGCCGCCCGCCGAGGGCTGGATCGCGTCGAGTAGACTGTCGATGCGGCTCGCCAGGATGGCGGCGGCAGCGGTGTCGATAGCGGTCATCGTGAGTCCTGACGCGCGCCGGATGAAATTCGTGCAACCCGCGCAAACGGACGCGCGCCGTCCGCTTGCGCGAGCCGGCGCGCACGAACGCGGCGGCGTGCCCCGCCCGCGTTCAGCCGCGCGCCCGGTACAGGTCGTTCAGCGTCGAGCGGCCCGCGCGGATGAACGCGGACAGCCGCGCGACCTCCGGGCTCGCGAGATCGCGGATCGCGGCGTCGTCGGCGAGGATGCGGCGGATCAGCTCGAACTTGCGGGTGCGCTCCGCATCGTCGAGCATGACGCCCTGCTCGGCCTCTTTCAGCCCGTCGACAAGCCGCAGATACTCCTCCTGCAGCCCGCCCATCGCATGCCATGCCGCATTGCGGGCCGCGACGAGCATCCGCCCGGACACGTCGGCGATCGCTTCGTAGCGGGCAAAGTATTCGGTCTTCCGGTTCATCGCGACTGTTCCGTTGCGGCTTGCGCGGTCATCCTGGCCACCTCCGGGCCGATGCCCGTCCACGCGTCCTCGAGCGTCGCGAGCAGGCCGTCGGCCTCGATCAGCAGCGGCTCGCTCGCGTCGACGTTCGCCTGCAGCAGACGCTGGCAGATGTACGTGTAAAGCGCGTCGAGACGCGACGCGATCTCGCCGCCGGCTTCGAGGTTCAGCGACTGCTGCAAGCCGCTCTCGACGATGCGGATGGCCTTGCCGATCGCCTCGCCGCGCGCGGCGACGTTGCCTTGCTGCAAATGCAGCCGCGCAAGCGCGATCGCCTGGCGCGCGCCCTGGTAAAGCATCGCGATGAGCCGATGCGCAGATGCGCCCATCACCCCTGTTTCGACGCCGACGCGCGCATAGGCACTGGCTCCAGCGTGTCCTGGGGTGAACATGGCGCTCCTCCTCTTTGGTGCATTCGATCCGGTATCACCGCCCCGTGCACGGCACGGCGCGGGCTTGTACCGACGTTATCGGTAAGGAAGCCCGAAAGCTTTAGAAAAATGACGCGCGGAGAGATCCGTCAGACGGACATCTGCATGATCTCGTTGTAGGCGCTCACTAACTTGTTGCGGACCTGGAGCCCGAACTGGAAGCCGATGTTGGCTTTCTGCATGTCGACCATCACGTCGTTGAGCGACACGTTCTGCGCGCCGAGCTCGAACGCCTGGGCCTGGCCGAGCGCCTTCTGCTGGTCGCCGCTGATCTTGTCGAGCGACGCCTTCATCGCACTCGCGAACGAGCCGGCGCTCGCCGCGCCGGAGCCGGCGAGCGCCGCCGTCGGACTCGCCGCTCCGCCCGCGGCCTGCGCGGCCATCGCCTGCATTTGTTGCAGCGCCGAAGCGATTCCGTTGACGGGGGCAACCATGGGATCTCCGCAAAAGAGCCGGGCCGCGAGGGCCCGGCGGGGGGGAACTCCGGCTTCCCGCGAGCGTTGCAAGGGCCGGATTGCGAAAAAGCATAGCAGCGGCCCGAAGGCGAAAGACGCAGAAGTACGGGCGAAACCCCGCTCTATTCGGCCGATCGCGCTTGACCGCACTGCGGATAATCGCATCGTGTCAATGTCCGCCTGCTCTGCCGAGCCGGCACTCAGCCCGCAGTGGAGATACTCGACGCATGGACTCGCAGGCCAACTCGCTGATCAATCCCGACGCCCGTTCGAGCCTTGCGGGCGCGCCGCCGCAAGCCGCGGCCGCGGCGGGCGCGCTGCCGGGCGCGGCGGCGGGCGGCGCGGATTTCGGCCTGGGCGGCTTCGCCGAGCGCATTCCCAGACTTTCGCGGATGAAGACGAATCCGCGCCTGCCGTTCCTGATCGGCGCGGCGCTCGCCGTCGCCGCGATCGTCGCGCTCGTGCTCTGGAGCCGCGCGCCCGATTACCGCGTGCTGTACAGCAACCTGTCCGACCGCGACGGCGGCGCGATCATCACCGCGCTCCAGCAGGCAAACGTTCCCTACAAGTTCGCCGACGCGGGCGGCGCGATCCTCGTGCCCGCGAACCAGGTTCACGAAACGCGTCTGAAGCTCGCCTCGATGGGGCTCCCGAAGGGCGGCTCGGTCGGCTTCGAGCTGATGGACAACCAGAAATTCGGCATCAGCCAGTTCGCCGAGCAGGTCAACTATCAGCGCGCGCTCGAAGGCGAGCTGCAGCGCACGATCGAATCGATCAACGCGGTGCGCGCCGCGCGCGTGCATCTCGCGATTCCGAAGCCGTCGGTGTTCGTGCGCGAGCGCGAAGCGCCGTCGGCGTCGGTGCTCGTCGATCTGTATCCGGGCCGCGTGCTCGACGAAGGGCAGGTGCTCGCCGTCACGCGGATGGTGTCGTCGAGCGTGCCCGACATGCCCGCGAAGAACGTGACGATCGTCGACCAGGACGGCAACCTGCTCACGCAGACCGCGTCGGCCACGGGCCTCGACGCGAGCCAGCTCAAGTACGTGCAGCAGATCGAGCGCAACACGCAAAAGCGCATCGACGCGATCCTCGCGCCGATCTTCGGCGCCGGCAACGCGCGCTCGCAGGTGAGCGCCGACGTCGACTTCTCGAAGATCGAGCAGACCTCGGAGAGCTACGGACCGAACGGCGCGCCGCAGCAGGCCGCGATCCGCAGCCAGCAGACGAGCTCCGCGACCGAGCTCGCGCAAAGCGGCGCGTCGGGCGTGCCGGGCGCGCTGTCGAACACGCCGCCGCAGCCCGCGTCCGCGCCGATCGTCGCGAGCAACGGCCAGCCGGCCGGCCCGGCTGCGACGCCCGTCAGCGATCGCAAGGATTCGACGACGAACTACGAGCTCGACCGAACGGTGCGTCACGTCGAGCAATCGATGGGCACGATCAAGCGGCTGTCCGTCGCGGTCGTCGTCAACTATCAGCCGGCCACCGACGCGAAGGGCCACGTGACGATGCAGCCGCTCACCGCGGACAAGCTCGCGCAGGTCCAGCAGCTCGTGAAGGACGCGATGGGCTACGACGAGAAGCGCGGCGATTCGGTGAACGTCGTCAACAGCACGTTCTCGGCGGCGGTCGACCCGTTCGCGAACCTGCCGTGGTGGCGCCAGCCCGACATGATCGAGCTCGGCAAGGACATCGCGAAGTGGCTGGGCGTCGCCGCGGCGGCCGCCGCGCTCTACTTCATGTTCGTGCGCCCGGCGCTGCGCCGCGCGTTCCCGCCGCCCGCCGAGCAGCCGGCGGCGGCCGCGGTTGCGGCGCTCAACGGCCCGGACGACGCGATCGCGCTCGACGGCCTGCCGAGCCCCGACAAGAAACAGCTTGCCGAAGAGGACGATGAGCATCCGGCCCTCCTCGCCTTCGAAAGCGAGAAGAACCGCTACGAACGCAATCTGGACTACGCGCGCACGATCGCGCGGCAAGATCCGAAGATCGTCGCAACCGTCGTGAAGAACTGGGTGTCCGATGAACGCTGAAGGCTTGAACAAGAGCGCGCTCCTGCTGATGTCGATCGGCGAGGAAGAGGCCGCGCAGGTATTCAAATTCCTCGCGCCGCGCGAAGTGCAGAAGATCGGCGCCGCGATGGCCTCGCTCAAGAACGTCACGCGCGAAGAGGTCGAGGGCGTGCTCAACGATTTCGTGCACGAAGCGGAGAAGCACACCGCGCTGTCGCTCGATTCGAACGACTACATCCGCTCGGTGCTGACGAAGGCGCTCGGCGAGGACAAGGCGGGCGTGCTCATCGACCGCATCCTGCAAGGCAGCGACACGAGCGGGATCGAAGGGCTCAAGTGGATGGATTCGGCGGCCGTGGCCGAGCTCATCAAGAACGAGCACCCGCAGATCATCGCGACGATCCTCGTGCACCTCGATCGCGACCAGGCGTCGGAGATCGCGTCGTGCTTCACCGAGCGGCTGCGCAACGACGTGCTGCTGCGGATCGCGACGCTCGACGGCATCCAGCCGACCGCGCTGCGCGAGCTCGACGACGTGCTGACGGGCCTCTTGTCCGGCAGCGACAACCTGAAGCGCGCGCCGATGGGCGGCATCCGCACCGCGGCCGAGATCCTGAACTTCATGACGAGCGTGCACGAGGAAGCCGTGCTCGAGAACGTCAAGCAATACGATCCCGATCTCGCGCAGAAGATCATCGACCAGATGTTCGTGTTCGAGAACCTGCTCGAACTCGAGGACCGCGCGATCCAGCTGCTGCTCAAGGAAGTCGAATCGGAGGCGCTCATCGTCGCGCTGAAGGGCGCGCCGCCCGCGCTGCGGCAGAAGTTCCTGTCGAACATGTCGCAGCGCGCGGCCGAGCTGCTCGCCGAGGATCTCGACGCGCGCGGCCCGGTGCGCGTGTCCGAAGTCGAGACGCAGCAGCGCAAGATCCTGCAGGTCGTGCGCAACCTCGCCGAGAGCGGCCAGATCGTGATCGGCGGCAAGGCGGAAGACGCATATGTCTGATCGCACGAGCGCGTCGAGCAAGCCCGTCACCGCGTATCAGCGGTGGGAGATGGCTTCGTTCGATCCGCCGCCGCCCGCGCCGCCCGACGACGGCGGCGCGGCGGCGGCCGCCGCGCTCGCCGCCGAACTGCAGCGCGTGCGCGACGCCGCGCACGCGGAAGGGATCGCCGCCGGCCACGTCGAAGGCCAGGCGCTCGGCTATCAGGCCGGCTACGAACAGGGGCGCGCGAAGGGCTTCGACGAAGGCCAGGCCGAAGCGCGCGCGGCGAGCGCCGCGCTCGCCGCGCTCGCCGCGTCGTTTCGCGACGCGCTCGCGGGCGTCGAGCGCGATCTCGCCGACGACATCGCGACGCTCGCGCTCGAGATCGCGCAGCAGGTCGTGCGCCAGCACGTGCAGCACGATCCGGCCGCGCTGATCGCGGCCGCGCGCGAGGTGCTCGCCGCGGAGCCCGCGCTCGCGGGCGCACCGCATCTGATCGTGAATCCCGCGGACCTGCCCGTCGTCGAAGCCTATCTGGACGACGAGCTCGACGCGCTCGGCTGGAGCGTGCGCACCGACGCGGCCGTCGAGCGCGGCGGCTGCCGCGCGCACGCATCGACGGGCGAAATCGACGCGACGCTCACGACCCGCTGGGAGCGCGTCGCGGCCGCGCTCGGCAAGGTGAGCGCATGGTGAGCAACGCATCCGGCGCGCTCGGCCGCGACGAACTCGACGCGCTCGAGCGCGAGCTCGCGCTCGCGTCGCGCGGCCCCGAGCACGGCGACGCGGCCGCGCGCGACATCGGCGACGGCGCGCTCGCCCAGCCCCCTCACCACCGCCCGCTCGCGGCGGGCCCCGCGACGTCGCGCGCGGCGCTCGCCAATCCGCATCTCGCGCACTGGCGCGCCCATCTCGACGGCATCCGCGAGCGCAACGCGCGCGCGCTGCCGCTGCGCCCGTGCGGACGCCTCACCCGCGCGGCGGGCCTCGTGCTCGAAGCGATCGGACTGAGGCTGTCGGTGGGCGCCGAATGCACGATCGAGTTGCCCGCGGGCAGCGCGCTGCCGTATGCGGAAGCCGAAGTCGTCGGCTTCGCGGGCGAGCGCCTCTTCCTGATGCCGACCACCGCGGTCGCGGGCGTGCTGCCCGGCGCGCGCGTGTGGCCGCTCGAGACCGCGCCCGTCGCCGATCCGCTCGCGGGCGCCAAGCGCCTGCCCGTCGGCTGGGAGATGCTCGGGCGCGTCGTCGACGCGTCGGGCCGCCCGCTCGACAATCTCGGGCCGCTCGCGTCGAAGGTCGACGCGCCGCTCACCGCGCCGTCGGTCAATCCGCTCGATCGCGAACCGATCCATCACGTGCTCGACGTCGGCGTGCGCGCGATCAACGCGCTTCTGACCGTGGGGCGCGGCCAACGGATGGGCCTCTTCGCCGGCTCGGGCGTGGGCAAATCGGTACTGCTCGGCACGATGGCGCGCTACACGAGCGCCGAGGTGATCGTGATCGGCCTGATCGGCGAGCGGGGCCGCGAAGTAAAGGAGTTCATCGAGCAGATCCTCGGCGAGGACGGGCTCGCGCGCTCGGTCGTCGTGGCCGCGCCGGCCGACGTGTCGCCGCTGTTGCGGATGCAGGGCGCCGCTTACGCGACGACGCTCGCCGAGTATTTCCGCGATCAGGGCAAGCACGTGCTGCTGCTGATGGATTCGCTCACGCGCTACGCGATGGCGCAGCGCGAGATCGCGCTCGCGATCGGCGAGCCGCCCGCGACGAAAGGCTATCCGCCGTCGGTGTTCGCCAAGCTGCCCGCGCTCGTCGAGCGCACCGGCAACGGGCCGCAAGGCGGCGGCTCGATCACCGCGTTCTACACGGTGCTCACCGAAGGCGACGACCAGCAGGACCCGATCGCCGATTCCGCACGCGCGATTCTCGACGGCCACATCGTGCTGTCGCGCTCGCTCGCGGAAGCCGGCCACTATCCGGCCATCGACATCGAAGCGTCGATCAGCCGCGCGATGACCGCGCTGATCGACGACGCGCACCTCGACCGCGTGCGCCAGTTCAAGCAAATGCTGTCGCGCTACCAGCGCAACCGCGACCTGATCGCGGTCGGCGCGTACGCGGCGGGACGCGACGCGCAGCTCGACCGTGCGGTTGCGCTGTACCCGCGCATCGAATCGTTCCTGCAGCAGGGCTTTCGCGAATGCGCGCCATACGCGCCGAGCCTCGCCGCGCTCGATGCGCTGTTCGAATCCGAAGGAGGCTGAACGCCATGGCCCAAACCTTTCCCCTTCAGCTCCTGCTCGAGCGCGCGCAGGACGAACTCGACGCCGCGACCAAGCAGCTCGGCCGCGCGCAGCACGAGCGCACCGACGCGCAGACGCAGCTCGACGCGCTCCTGCGCTATCGCGACGAATACCGCGTGCGCTTCGCCGAATCCGCGCAATCGGGCATGCCCGCCGGCAACTGCCGCAACTTCCAGGCGTTCCTCGACACGCTCGACGCGGCGATCGACCAGCAGCGGCGCGTCGTCGCCGCCGCGCAGACGCGCATCGAAGCGGCGCGCCCCGAGTGGCAGGCGAAGAAACGCACGCTCGGCTCGTACGAAATCCTGCAGGCACGCGGCGCGCAGCAGGAAGCGAAACACGCCGCGAAACGCGAGCAGCGCGACGCCGACGAGCACGCGGCGAAGGTGCTGCGCATGCGCGCGGAAGCGGCGAAGGAAGCGGCGAAGTAAGCGCCGCGCCGCACATCGAACCCGAACACGAGATCCGACATGCCTCCTCTTCCCCTGATCGGTTTGCTGCTCGGCGCAGCGAGCACGATGGTCAAGTCGTCGTCCGGTTCTTCGGCGAACGCGTCCGGCGCGTCGAACGCGCCGTCTGCGTCGCCCGGCGATGCGCCGTTCGCGCAAACGCTCAAGCAAAGCGTGCAGACGCAGCGTCAGGCGAACGCGAATTCGAGCGCATGCGCGCAGAGCGCCGGCAACGCGGCGAACGCCGCGACGAATGCTTCGGCGAGCAACGCGGCGAGCGCGTCGGCCTCCGGCGCGAGCGCGCAGGCGGCGGCGAGCACGGGCAACGCGAAAGGATCGGGAAAACCTGACGATCAGGACGACGACGACACCGCGACGCAATCGGCATCGGCCAACGCCGCCGCGCTCGCCGCGGCCGCGTCGCTGCAGGCGCAACTGCAAGCGCGCCCCGATGCGCAGGCGGTGCAGACGGCCGCCGACGCGGCGGCCGCGCAAGCGGGCGCCGTCGCCCATCCGTCGACCTCGCCCGCGACGAACGCCGCCCCGCAGGGCGACGCCGATTCGTCCGTGCCCGCTAGCGCGCAGCAATCGATCGGCGACGCGCTGAACGCGGCGCTGGGCAAGCTCACGGGCGCCGGCCAGGCGAGCGCGACGGCGGCGCAAGGCGCGCAATCGGCGGGCACGGGCAACGCGTCCGCGCCGCTTGCCGCGAACGGCGCCACATTCGACAAGATGCTCGCCGGCGCGCAGGCCCCCGCCGCGCAAGCGGCGTTCGCCGACGTGTCGGGCGCGAACCCGGCGACGGCAATCGCGAACGCGGCGACGAACGCCGCGCAGCCGGACGCGTCGGGCGCGCTCGCCGCGCTGCAGGACGCGGCCGATTCCGCGCGCGCGACGCTCGCGGCTTCGAGCGCGCCGGCCGCGCTGCAACAGGCCGCGCCGGCCGCGCTCGCCACGAACGCGAGCGCCGGCGCGGCCGCCGCCGCGGCGCTCGCGCCGCCCGTCGGCACGCCCGACTGGACGGACGCGTTGAGCCAGAAGGTCGTGTTCCTGTCGAACGCGCATCAGCAGAGCGCGGAGCTCACGTTGAATCCGCCCGATCTCGGGCCGCTGCAAGTCGTGCTGCGCGTGGCCGACAGCCACGCGCACGCGCTCTTCGTGTCGCAGCACGCGCAAGTGCGCGACGCGATCGAGGCCGCGCTGCCGAAGCTGCGCGAAGCGATGGAAGCGGGCGGACTCGGGCTCGGCAGCGCGAGCGTCAGCGACGGCGGCTTCGCGTCCGCGCAGCAGCAGACCCCGCAACGACAATCGTCGGACGGAGCCGCGACGCGACGCGCGCCCGGCGCGTCGACGGCCGACGCCGCGCTCGGCGAACTCGCAGCGACGCCGTCCAGCGGCGCGACGCAACGCAGCGTCGGGCTGGTCGACACGTTCGCCTGACGGCCGCGCCGGCGGCCTTTCGCGCGGCGGCGCGCATCAGCCGCCGTGCGCCGCCGCGATCCGCTCGCGAGCGGGCGCGGCCTGCCCCTTGCGCGCGGCCACGATGAAATCCGCCGCGCGCTCGCCGATCATCACGGTCGGCGCGTTCGTGTTGCCGCCGATGAGGGTCGGCATCACCGACGCGTCGACGACCCGCAATCCCTCCACCCCGTTCACGCGCAATTGCGGATCGACGACCGCGCGCGCGTCGGTGCCCATCCGGCACGTGCCGACCGGGTGATAGATCGTGTCCGCGTGCGCGACGATCGCCGCGCGCAGCTTGGCGTCGGTGTCGTTCGGATCGGTGTACAGCTCGCGCCCGCCCTGCGACGCGAGCGGCGCGGCCGACAGGATCGTGCGCATCGCCTTCGCGCCGCGCACGAGCAGATCGAGATCGCGCTCGTCGCTGAAGAAGCGCGGATCGATGAGCGGCGCGACGCGCGCATCGCTGCTCGCGAGCGCGACGTTGCCGCGGCTCTTCGGCCGCAGCGCGCACACGTGCAGCGAATAGCCGAAGCCCCAGTGCATGTTGCGGTTGTGGTCGTCGACGAGCGCCGTGCAGAAGTGCAGTTGCAGATCGGGGCGATCGAGCCCGGGCTCGCTCTTGATGAAGCCGCCCGCCTCGGCGACGTTGCTTGTCATCATCCCTTCGCGCCTCGCCAGATAGCTGAACAGCGCGGGCGTCATCTTCGCGAACCCGCGCAGGCAGATGCCGACGAGCTCCGGCGAATTCACGCGCTTGTTGACGATGAAATCGATGTGGTCGATCAGGTTTTCGCCGACGTCGGGCGCGTCGTGCACGAGCGCAACGCCGTGGCGGCGCAACTGCGCGGCGGGGCCGACGCCCGAGCACATCAGCAATTGCGGCGTATTGAACGCACCGGCAGACAGAATCACTTCCGCTCGCGCGCCGAGTAGCTCGCCGCGCCCGCCGCGCGAAATCTCGACGCCCGTCGCGCGCTTGCCGTCGAACGCGACGCGCAGCACCGTCGCGTCGACGATCACGTGCAGGTTCGGCCGCGTGCGGCCGTACACGTACGCACGCGCGACGCTGCAGCGCGAGCCGTCGCGATGCGTGACCTGATAAAAGCCGACGCCTTCCTGATTCTCGCCGTTGAAGTCCTCGTTCAGCGGATAGCCGGCCTCGTGCGCGGCGGCGATGAATCGTTCGGAGAACGGATTACGGAAGCGCAGATCGGACACCGTGAGCGGACCGTCCGCGCCATGCCATTCGTTCGCGCCGCGCGCGTTGCCCTCCGCGCGGCGAAAATACGGCAGCACGTCGCGCCACCCCCAGCCGGTGCAGCCGAGCTGCTCCCATTCGTCGTAGTCGAGCGGATGGCCGCGCGTGTAGATCATCGCGTTGATCGCGCTCGAGCCGCCGAGCCCGCGGCCGCGAGGCTGATAGCCGCGGCGTCCGCCGAGGCCCGGTTGCGGCACCGTTTCGTAGCCGTAGTTCGTGCCGAGCTTGAACGGCACGAGCGCGGCGATTCCCACCGGCATGTTGACGAGCAGATTGCGTTCGGTGTGGCCGCCCGCTTCGATCAGCGCGATCGTCGCATCCGGGCACGCATCGGCCAGACGCCCCGCGAGGCTCGAGCCGCCCGATCCGGCACCGACGATGATGTAGTCGTACTGCATGTCACGTCTCCCTGTTTTTTCGTCCACGCAACGGCGGCTGGAATCGCACTCGAGACAGCCGGATTCTGGCTTGTAATGTTCGCGCATTTTAGGAACGCAAAACGAGCCGGGACATCCCGACTCAAGAGCGATTCCTCTAAACGTCGGCGTGAACTAAATTTAAGATGATCGGATTCGCCTCGCGCGGAGGACGCGGCCGACAGAGAAGCCGGGCCCCGCGAAATGGGAGACAAAGGCATGCAGCAGGACCTTTTGACGGCGACGCACCGGGTGACGAACCAGGCGCCGCCGCTTCACGATTACAACGCGTTTGAAACAGATGCCGCGCTCGTCGAGGCCGTTGAACGGTACGGCGCGAGCTGGCATCGAACGGCGCTCGCGCGCGACGGCGCCGCGCTGACGACGCCCGATACGCTCGCGCTCGCCGATCTCGCGAACCGGCACGCGCCTGAACTGTCGACGCACAGCCCGCGCGGCGAACGGATCGACGCACTCGAATTTCATCCGAGCTGGCACCGGCTGCTCGCGCTGCTGCGCGGCGAAGGACTGCATGCGCTGCCGTTCTCCGAGCCGCGGCCGGGCGCGATGGCCGCGCGCTGCGCCGGCTATTTCCTGCATGCGCAGCTCGAATCCGGCTCGCTCTGCCCGCTCACGATGACGTTCGCGAGCATTCCGGTGCTGCAACGCGAACCGGCCCTTTTTGCGACGCTGCGCGACAAGCTCTACTCGCGCGAGCACGACGCGCGCGACGTGCCGCTGCCGCACAAGCGCTCGATGATGGTCGGCATGGGCATGACGGAAAAGCAGGGCGGCTCCGACGTGCGCAGCAACGAGACGCAAGCGTATCCGCTCGACGCGGGCGGGCGCGGCCGGGCGTATCGGCTCGTCGGCCACAAATGGTTCTTTTCCGCGCCGCAATGCGACGCGCATCTCGTGCTCGCGCGCACGTCCGAACACGCGGGCATCTCGTGCTTCTACGTGCCGCGCTTTTCGCCCGACGGCGGCAAGAACGCGGTGCAGGTGCAACGCCTGAAGGACAAGCTCGGCAACCGCTCGAACGCGAGCAGCGAAGTCGAGTTCCTGAACGCGTACGGCGTGATGATCGGCGACGAAGGGCGCGGCGTGCCGACGATCATCGAGATGGCGAACTACACGCGGCTCGATTGCGTGATCGGCAGCGCGGCGCTGATGCGCGCGGCGCTCGTGCAGGCGATCCATCACGCGCGGCATCGCAGCGCGTTCGGCCGCGCGCTCGCCGATCAGCCGCTGATGCGCAACGTGCTCGCCGATCTCGCGCTCGAATCCGAAGCGGCGACCGCGCTCTTCATGCGGCTCGCGCACGCGTTCGAAGAAGACGCGGCCGCGCGCTCGCCGCTCGCGCGCGGCTGGCGCCGCATCGTCACGCCGGCCGCGAAATTCTGGGTCTGCAAGCGCACGCTCGAGTTCACGGGCGAAGCAATGGAAGTATGGGGCGGCAACGGCTACGTCGAGACCGCGCCGATGGCGCGCTTCTACCGCGAAGCGCCCGTCAATTCGATCTGGGAAGGCTCGGGCAACGTGATGTGCCTCGACGTGTTGCGCGCGATCGAGCGCGAGCCCGACGCGGCCGCCGCGCTCTTCGACGAATGGCGGGACGCGGCGAAGCGCAGCGCGCCGCTTGCCGACGCGCTCGCGGAACTGACGCGCGCGCTGTCCCTCGAACCCGAGCAACGCGAAGCGTGCGCGCGCCGGATCGCGCAACGCATCGCACTCGTCGCGCAGGCCTCGCTGCTGCTGCGCGACGGGCCGTCCGCCGTCGCCGAGGCGTTCGCCGCCACGCGCTTGGGCCACGCCAGCAGCGAAACCGGACGCGTATTCGGCACGCTGCCGGCCACCATCGATCACGCCGCGCTCATCGAGCGGGCGTTCCCGGCCTGAAGCCGGCCACACCCGTATCGCACAGGAGACGCCATGAAGAACGATCTGCCCGGTTTAGCCACGCTCGACGCGCTGCTGCGCGACCAGCGCGCCGCGTATCTGCGCGCGCCGTATCCGTCGTGGGCGACGCGCGCCGACCACCTGCGCGCGTTGCGCAAGATGCTGCTCGAGAACCGCGACGCGCTCGCGGCCGCGATCAGCGCCGATTTCGGCCACCGCGCGAAGGAAGAAGTGCTGATGTCCGAGATCTGGCTCGCGAAAGAGGAAATCGACGAGGCGCTCAAGCACGGCAAGCGCTGGATCAAGCCGAAGAGCCGGACGATGAACAAGTGGTTGCGCCCGGCGCGCGCGAAGGTGATGCCGCAGCCGCTCGGCGTCGTCGGCATCGTCGTGCCGTGGAACTACCCGGTGCTGCTCGCGGCCGGGCCGCTCATCTGCGCGCTCGCCGCCGGCAATCGCGCGCTCATCAAGATGTCCGAACTGACGCCGCGCACGTCGCAATTGTTCGAAGAGCTGATCGCGAAGACTTTCGCGCGCGATCACGTGGCGGTCGTCAACGGCGATGCGGAAATCGGCGCCGCGTTCAGCGGGCTGCCGTTCGACCACCTGCTCTTCACCGGCTCGACGAACGTCGGCCGCCACGTGATGCGCGCGGCCGCCGAGAACCTCACGCCCGTCACGCTTGAGCTCGGCGGCAAGTCGCCCGTGATCGTCGGGCCGCGCGCGCGCTTCGATATGGCGGTGGACGCGATCGTCACCGGCAAGACGCTGAATGCGGGCCAGACCTGCATCGCGCCCGACTACGTGCTCGTGCCGCGCGGCAAGGAGGCGGCATTCGTCGCGCGGGCGCGCGAGCGGATGGCGAAGCTCTATCCGAATCTGTCGACGAATCCGGATTACACGTCGATCATCTCCGAGCGCCACTTCGCACGGCTGCAGCGGCTCGCGAGCGAAGCGCAGGAAGCGGGCGCGCAACTGCATCCGCTCACCGACGCGGCGCCCGATCCCGCGCTGCGCCGGTTGCCGCCCGTGCTCGTCACGCAGGCGCCTGACGCGTCGCAACTGATGCAGGAAGAGATCTTCGGGCCGCTGCTGCCAATCGTCCCGTACGACACGCTCGACGACGCGATCGCATACGTGAACGCGCGGCCGCGGCCGCTCGCGCTGTACCTGTTCGACGAAGACAACGCGAGCGTCGAGCGCGTGATGCGCGACACGATCTCGGGCGGCGTGACGGTCAACGACACGCTGATGCACATCGCGTGCGGCACGCTGCCGTTCGGCGGCGTCGGCGCGAGCGGGATGGGTGCGTACCACGGCTACGACGGCTTCGTCACGTTCTCGAAGATGAAGCCCGTGCTCACGCAGCCGCGCCTGAACACGCGCGCGATGATCGCGCCGCCATATGGCAAGCGCTTCGCGGCGATCCTCAAGCTGATGCTGAGGTTCTGATGCGCGCTCGCTGATGCAAGGCGAACGAAGGGCCGCTGAGCGCGGCCCTTTTTCTTTTTGCGATGCGCGCAGGCTGGCGCACCTGCTCAGCCGCCCGCGATCAGCGCGATCGAGCCCGCCGTCTCCGGCAGCGCGCACGCGTGCGCGCGATTCGCTTCGGTATCCCAACGACGGAGCGCGCGGCCCGCGGTGCCGGTCAAGCAAAGCGCTGCTCCGCCGTCCCGCCGCATGGAGCTTTCGCCGACGCCGCAGCGCATGTCGCCGATTCGTTCGATGATTTCGGGCGCGTGCATGCGCGTCAGTCTCCGAACGGCCCAGCCGTCACGAACGCGCCGCCCTGATAGCGGCGCACCGGATCGTCGTCGGCAAGCGGCGGCTGCGTGCGCTCGATCCGCTCGCGCCACGGCTCGCTCGATTGCGTCGGCCGGTAGCCGAGATGCGCGGCGCGCGCGTTGTCCCACCACGCGTCGCGATTCGCCGACACCCCGTAGACGATCGTGCAGCCCACGCGCGGCACGAACATCGCGCGGGCCACGAGCTGCTCCAGATCGTCGTAGCCGAGCCACGTGACGAGCATCCGGCGATCCTTCGGCTCCGGGAACGACGAGCCGATCCGGATGCACACGCTCTCGATTCCGTAGCGATCGTGATGGAACCGCGCGAGCTGCTCGCCGAACGCCTTGCTCAAGCCGTAGTAGCCGTCGGGGCGCGCGGGCGCGGCCGCGTCGATGCGCTCGCCCTGCTCGTAGAAGCCCGTTACGTGATTCGAGCTCGCGAACACGACGCGGCGCACGCCGTGCCGGCGCGCCGCCTCGTACACGTGGTACGTGCCCGCGATGTTCGCGGGCAGCACCGCATCGAACGGATGCTCGACCGACACGCCGCCGAAATGCACGATCACGTCGACGCCGCGCACGAGCGCGTCGACGGCCGCCGCGTCCGACAGATCGCAGCGCGCGCTTTCCTCGCCCGGCCGCGCGTCGCCGAGCGGCGCGATGTCGGACACGCGCACGGCGTCCGCGTAGCGGCGCAGCCGCTCGCGCAGCACGCGGCCGAGACCGCCGGCCGCGCCCGTCAGCAGGATGCGGCCGCAGTGCGTGAGAACGCCGTCGAGCGGATCGCCGTCCGCCGTCGGCGCGCCGGTGTTCGAACGCAGGAGGTCGGTCATGATCAGGTCACCGGCGCGGGGTTGAACAGGACGAGCGCGTTGTGCAGCCCGAGCTTGTCGGCGCACACCTTGCGGCGGCCGCTCGCGACGTCGAGGATCAGATGGAACAGCTCCCAGCCGACGTCGGCGATGCCCGCCTCGCCGGTCGCGATGCGGCCCGCATCGAGATCGATCAGATCGTGCCACCGCTCGCTCAATGCCTTGCGCGTCGACACCTTGACGACAGGCGCCATCGCGAGGCCGTACGGCGTGCCGCGCCCCGTCGTGAACACCTGCAGGTTGATGCCCGACGCGAGCTGCAGCGTGCCGCAGACGAAGTCGCTCGCGGGCGTCGCCGCGAAGACGAGCCCCTTGCGCCGCACCTTCTCGCCGGGACCGAGCACGTCGACGATCGGGCTCGTGCCCGATTTCACGATCGAACCGAGCGCCTTTTCGACGACGTTCGACAGCCCGCCCGTCTTGTTGCCGGGCGACGGGTTCGCGCTGCGGTCGGTTTCGCCGCGCAACAGGTAATCGTCATACCACGCCATCTCGCGCAGCAGCGCGCGGCCGACGTCCTCGTCGATCGCGCGCGGCGTCAGCAGATGAATCGCGTCGCGCACCTCGGTCACTTCGGAGAACATCACGGTGCCGCCCGCGCGCACGATCAGATCGGCCGCGAAGCCGACGGCCGGGTTCGCGGTGACGCCCGAGAACGCGTCGCTGCCGCCGCACTGCACGCCGACGACGAGATCGGACGCCGGGCACGGCTCGCGGCGGCGGCGGTTCAAATGCGCGAGACGCGTCTCGGCCATCGCCATGATCGCGTCGACCATCCCGCCGAAGCCGTCGAACGCTTCGTCCTGCAGACGAAGCACGGGCGAATCGGCGCTGCCCGCGACCTCGATCGGAATGCGGCCGCCCGGCGCGAGCGATTCCGGCACGAGGCGCTCGGGCACGAGCTTCTCGCAGCCGAGGCCGATCACCATCACCTCGCCGCCGAAGTTCGGATTGAGCGTGAGATTCTGCAGCGTGCGGATCGGCACGATCGCGGCCGGCGCGTTGATCGCGACGCCGCAGCCGTACGTGTGGTTCAGCGCGACGACGTCGTCGACGTGCGGATAGCGCGGCAGCAGCTCGCGCCTGATCCGCGCGACCACATGGTCGGTGACGCCCGCGACGCACTGCACGCTCGTCATGATGCCGAGCACGTTCTTCGTGCCGACCGTGCCGTCCGCGTTGCGATAGCCGTCGAACGCGTAGCCCTCGAGCTTCGGCAGCTTCGGATCGGCGCGCGTCGCGAGCGGCAGCTCGGCGAGCGCGGGCGCCGACGGCAGCTTCACTGCATGCTCGTTGACCCAACTGCCGCGCGGCAGCGGCTTCGCCGCGTAGCCGATCACTTCGCCGTAGCGAATCACCGCGTCGCCTTCGGCGAGATCGGCGAGCGCGACCTTGTGGCCCTGCGGCACGCCTTCGGCCAGCACGGTGCCGTCGCCGAGCGTCGCGCCGGCGGGCAGGCCGCGTGCGTTGACGACGATCGCGACGTTGTCGCTGTCGTGCACGCGGATCGTCAGCGCGCTGTCCGATCGCGTGCGCGCGTCGTCGGTCGAGGTGGATTCCTGCATCGAATGCTCCGTGATGGGCGGGCGTCGCTCAACGCACGAGACAGGGCCGCTTGTTGTCGAACGTCCAGTTCGGCACCAGGTACTGCATCGCGAGCGAATCGTCGCGGCTGCCGAGGCCGTGCTTCAGATACAGTGCGTGCGCGGCTTCGAGCGCGTCCTCGTCGATCTCGACGCCGAGCCCGCCGCGCGGCGGCACGGCGACGTGGCCGTCCTCGATGCGCAGCGGCTCGCGCGTGAGGCGCTGGCCGTCCTGCCAGATCCAGTGCGTGTCGATCGCGGTGATGGCGCCGGGCGCGGCCGCCGCGACGTGCGTGAACATCGCGAGCGAAATGTCGAAGTGATTGTTCGAATGCGAGCCCCACGTGAGCCCCCATTCGTCGCACAGCTGCGCGACGCGCACCGAGCCGCGCATCGTCCAGAAATGCGGGTCGGCGAGCGGAATGTCCACCGAGCCGAGCCGGATCGCGTGGCCGAGCTGACGCCAGTCGGTCGCGATCATGTTGGTCGCCGTGCGCAGCCCCGTCGCGCGGCGGAACTCGGCCATGATCTCGCGGCCCGAATAGCCGGCCTCCGCGCCGCACGGATCTTCCGCGTACGCAAGCACGCCGTCCTTGCCGCGACAGAGGCGAATCGCCTCCTGCAGCGGCCACGCGCCGTTCGGGTCGAGCGTCACGCGCGCGTGCGGAAAGCGCTTTGCGAGCGCGCTCACCGCGGCGATCTCTTCGTCGCCCGACAGCACGCCGCCCTTCAGTTTGAAGTCCTGAAATCCGTAGCGCGCGTGCGCGGCCTCGGCAAGACGCACGATCGCATCGGGCGTGAGCGCCGCTTCGTTGCGCAAGCGAAACCACGCATCGTCGGATTCGGCTTCGCTGCGGTAATCGAGATCGGTGCGGTTTCGATCGCCGACATAGAACAGGTAGCCGAGCATCGGCACGCGGTTGCGCTGCTGGCCTTCGCCGAGCAGCGCGGCCACCGGCACGCCGAGATGCTGGCCGAGCAGATCGAGCAGCGCGGCTTCGAGCGCCGTCACCGCGTGAATCGCGATGCGCAGGTCGAACGTCTGCAGGCCGCGGCCGCCCGCGTCGCGATCGGCGAAGCGGGCGCGCACCGCATTCAGCACGTCCTGCCAGCGGCCGAGCGGCTGGCCGACGACGAGCGCGCGCGCATCCTCCAGCGTGCGGCGAATGCCTTCTCCGCCGGGCACCTCGCCGACGCCGGTGTGGCCCGCGCTGTCGCGGATCAGCACGACGTTGCGAGTGAAGAACGGAGCGTGCGCGCCGCTCAGGTTCAACAGCATGCTGTCGCGTCCGGCGACGGGCACGACGCGCATGTCGGACACGACGGGCGCCGCCGTGCGGCTCGATTCGGTTTGATTCACGAGTGTCTCCATCGAAGCGTTCAGGCGCCGCGCGCGGCCGCGCGCGCAGCGGCGCCGAAGCTCGGCCGTTTCGGATCGTACGTCCAGCCCGGCACCAGGTATTGCATCGCCCGTGCGTCGTCGCGTGCGCCGGGCCCGAGGGTTTCGTACAGCGCGTGCGCCTCGAACACGCGCGCCATGTCGAGTTCGATGCCGAGCCCCGGCCGGTCCGGCACGGCCGCGTGTCCGCGCTCGATCGAAAGCGGCTCGCGCGTCAGGCGTTCGTCGGCTTCCTGCCAGATCCAGTGCGTGTCGATCGCGGTGATGGCGCCGGGCACGGCCGCCGCGACGTGCGTGAACATCGCGAGTGAAATGTCGAAGTGATTGTTCGAATGCGAGCCCCACGTGAGCCCCCATTCGTCGCACAGTTGCGCGACGCGCACCGAGCCCTGCATCGTCCAGAAATGCGGGTCGGCGAGCGGAATGTCCACCGCCTGCAGCAATGCCGCGTGGCCGAGCTGGCGCCAGTCGGTCGCGACCATGTTGGTCGCCGTCGGCACGCCGGTCGCGCGCTTGAACTCGGCCATGATCTCGCGGCCCGAATAGCCGGCCTCCGCGCCGCACGGATCTTCCGCGTACGCGAGCAGATCGCGCCGCCCCTTGCAAAGCGCGATCGCCTCGTCGAGCGACCACGCGCCGTTCGGATCGAGCGTCACGCGCGCGTGCGGAAAACGCGCCTTGATCGCCGCCACCGCTTCCATCTCGTCCTCGCCGTCCATCACGCCGCCCTTCAGCTTGAAGTCGGCGAAGCCGTAGCGATCGGCCGCGGCTTCGGCCAAGCGCGCGATCTGCGCGGGCGTCGTCGCGGCTTCGCGGCGCACGCGCAGCCACGCGTCGCCGCCGTCGGCGCCCGCCGGATACGGCAGATCGGTGTGGCGGCGCTCGCCGACGTAAAACAGGTACGCGAGCATCGGCACCGCGTCGCGCTGCCGGCCCGCGCCGAGCAGGTCGGCGACGGGCGCGCCGACGAACTGCCCGAGCAGGTCGAGCAGCGCCGCTTCGACCGCGGTCACGACGTTGTCCATCCGCAGATTGATCTCGTGCGGCTGCCGCAGCACCGCTGCCTCCGACGCCGACGTCACCTGGTGCACGGTCGCCTGATGCGCGGCGGGGCCGTCGCCCGCGAGCGCGCGGCGAATGTCGGCGAGCACGCCGTTCATGCGGCCGATCGGCTGCCCGACGACGAGCGGCGCCGCGCGCTCCAGCGCGCGGCGAATGCCTTCGCCGCCCGGCACTTCGCCCGCGCCGACATGCCCGGCGTCATCGTTCAGGATCACGATGTTTCGCGTGAAGAACGGCGCGTGCGCGCCGCACAGGTTGAGCAGCATGCTGTCGCGCCCCGCGACGGGAATCACCTGCATCCGCGTGACGCGCGGCGTGCGCGCGCACGCGACGGCTTCGATCATATTGGACGTCATGTCCGATGGCTCCGCTTACGATGCCGGCTTCAGCTCGACGCGCTTGATCTCGCCCACCACGAACAGATAGCAGACGCAAGCGACAAGCGCATGAAGCCCCACGTAGACCAGCGCGCCGTTGAACGAGCCGGTCCGGTTGACGATGTAGCCGATCGCGATCGGCGTCGTGATGCTCGACAGATTGCCGAACGTGTTCATCAGCGCGCCGGACAGGCCCGCGATCTGCTTGGGCGCGGTATCCGAATTGACCGCCCAGCCGAGCGCGCCCATGCCCTTGCCGAAGAACGACAGCGCCATGACCGCGACGACGATCCCCTGCGCGTCGACGTAATTGCACACCACCATGCTGACCGACAGCAGCATCCCGAGCACGATCGGCACCTTGCGCGCGACCGACAGCGACGCGCCGCGCCGCAACAGCGCATCGGAGATGATCCCGCCGAGAATGCCGCCGAGGAAGCCGCACACGGCCGGCACCGACGCGACGAAGCCCGCCTCCAGGATCGACATCCCGCGCGCCTGCACGAGGTACACCGGGAACCATGTGATGAAGAAGTACGTGAGCGCGTTGATGCAATACTGCGCGACGTAGACGCCCATCATCATCCGGTTCCTCAGCAGTTGCCCGATGTAGCCGAGATCTGGGCCTTCCGTCTTCGCGACGCCCGCGCGATCCATGTTGACGAGGCCGCCGCCGTTCTCGATGTATTCGATCTCCGCGCGCGTCATGCGCGGATGATCCTTCGGATCACGTACGAAGAGCCGCCACGCGAACGCCGCCGCGACGCCGATCGCGCCCATCACGATGAATACGTAGTGCCAGCTGAACGTGTGGACGAGCCACGCCATCAGCGGCGCGAAGATCACGGTGGCCGCGTACTGCGCGGAATTGAAGATCGCCGATGCGGTGCCGCGCTCGCTGGCCGGGAACCACGCGGCGACGATCCGGCTGTTGGCCGGAAACGAGGGCGCTTCGGCGGCGCCGACGAGAAAGCGCAGCGCGAACACAACCGCGATCGCGGCCATGCCGGAGAAGAAGCCGATTGCGCCTTGCGCGAACGTGAAGATCGACCACATCAGGATGCTCGCCGCATAAACGCGCCGGGAACCGAAACGATCGAGCAGCCACCCGCCCGGAATCTGCGCGATCACGTACGCCCAGCCGAATGCGGAGAAGATGTAGCCGAGCGACACCGCGTCGACGCCGAGATCCTTTTGCATCGCCGAGCCGGCGATCGAGATCGTCGCGCGGTCCGCGTAGTTGATCGTCGTCACGACGAACAGCATCGCGAGGATCATGAAGCGCACGCGGCTCATGCGCTCGACGCGCGGCGTGCTGTGCGCACCCACGGCGGGGGCTTTGATGTCCATTGTCTCCTCCTTCCGCCGGCGTCCATTATGCGCCGGTCGTTTCAGCGCCGGGCCCGTGCGGCCCGGCTTCGCGCGACTATCGCGTTCAGACCCAGTTTCCGTCGACGAGGCGGCGCAGCCGCAGCGGATTGTCGTCCCGCAGTGCGGGCGGCAGCAGCTCCGCGGGCAGATCCTGATAACAGACGGGCCGCAGGAAGCGCTCGATCGCCGCGGTGCCGACCGACGTCGCGCGCACATCCGTCGTCGCGGGCCACGGGCCGCCGTGCACCATCGCGTGACAGACTTCGACGCCCGTCGGCCAGCCGTTCGCGACGATGCGGCCCGCCTTGCGTTCGAGCACCGGCAACAGCGCGCGCGCGAGCGGCGCATCGCCCGTATCGAGATGCAGCGTCGCGCTCAACTGGCCGTCGAGCGTCTCGGCGACCGCGCTCAGCTCGGCCGCGTCGCGGCAGCGCACGAGGAGCGCCGTCGCGCCGAAGATCTCGTCGTGCAGCGCGGGCTGCTCGATGAAGTGCCGCGCGTGCGTCTCGAACAAGCCCGCGCGGCCGCGATTCGGCAAGTCGCTCGCGTCGCCGCGCGCGGCGCAACGCACGCCGGCCGCGCCCGCCAGACGCTCGACGCCGCGCACGTACGCCGCGTGGATGCCGGGCGTGAGCATCGGCTGCGCGGCGCTCGTGTCGAGCGCATCGGCGGCCGCGTTCACGAACGCGCTGACGTCGGGGCCGTCGATCGCGAGCAGCAAACCCGGATTCGTGCAGAACTGCCCGGCGCCGAGCGTGAGCGACGCGACGAATTGCCGGCCGAGCGCGCCGCCGCGCTTCGCGAGCGCGTCGGGCAGCAGGAACACCGGGTTGATCGCGCTCAGCTCACCGTACATCGGAATCGGCTGCGCACGCGATTGCGCGATGCGCAGCAACGCCTGGCCGCCCGCGCGCGAGCCCGTGAAGCCGACCGCCTGAATGCGCGGATCGGCAACGAGCGCCCCCGCGACGTCGTTGTCCGCGTGCACGAGCGAGAACACGCCGGCCGGCAGCCCGCACCGCGCGAGCGCCGCGGCGATCGCGCGGCCGACGAGCTCGGACGTGCCCGGATGCGCGGGGTGCGCCTTCACGACGACGGGGCAGCCGGCCGCGAGCGCGGAAGCGGTATCGCCGCCCGCGACCGAGAACGCGAGCGGGAAATTGCTCGCGCCGAACACCGCGACCGGGCCGAGCGCGATGCGCCGCATCCGCAGATCGGCGCGCGGCAGCGGCTTGCGCTCGGGCAGCGCCGAATCGATGCGCGCGCCAAGCGCATCGCCGGCGCGCACGACCGACGCGAACAGCCTCAGCTGATTGCAGGTGCGCGCGCGCTCGCCTTCGAGGCGCGCGCGCGGCAGCGCGGTTTCGGCGGTCGCGCGTTCGATCAGCGGGTCGCCGATCGCCTCGATCTCGGTGGCGATCGCGTCGAGAAACGCGGCGCGCGCATCGGGCGCGGTGTCGCGATACGCGTCGAACGCGGCGGCGGCCCGCTCGCACGCGCGCGCGACGTTCGCGTGCGTCGCGAGCGCGAACGCCGGCTCGAGCGTCGCGCCCGTCGCGGGGTCGATCGCCCGCACCGTGCGCTCGCCGGGTGCGACGCATTCGCCGCCCAGCATCAGCTCGCCGCTCAGAGACATGCTTCCACCTCGGCAACCTCGGCGATCCGCGCGACGAGCGCCGACAGCTCGGCCAGCTCCTCGCCCGTCAAATCTATGAGCGGCGCGCGCACGGGGCCCGCGCCGCGGCCGATCACCTTCATTCCGGCCTTCACGATCGACACCGCATAGCCGCGCTTGCGGTTGCGCAGCGCGATGTACGGCAGAACGAACTGATCGAGCATCGCATACACCTTCGCATGATCCTGCGCGCGCACGGCCGCGTAGAAATCGAGCGCGAAGCGCGGCACGAAATTGAAGATCGCCGACGAGTACGTGGTCACGCCGAGCGTCAGATACGGCAGCGCGAACGTCTCCGCGGTCGGCAGGCCACCGATGTACGTGAATCGATCGCCGAGGCGCGTGTAGATGCGCGTCATCAGCTCGATGTCGCCTACGCCGTCCTTGAAGCCGACGAGGTTCGGGCAGCGCTCGGCGAGGCGTGCGAGCGCGTTTTCGTCGAGCACCTGGTTCGCGCGGTTGTAGACGATCACACCGAGGCGCGTCGCGTTGCAGACCTGCTCGACGTGCGCGGCAACGCCGTCGGCCGACGCCTCCGTCAGATACGGCGGGAACAGCAGGATGCCGTCGGCGCCCGCCGCTTCGGCCGCCTTGCAATAGTCGATCGCCATCGCGGTGCCGTAGCCCGCCGGCGCGATCACGGGCAGACGGCCGCCCGTTTCGGCGAGCGCCGCGCGCACGACGCTATCGACTTCGGCGGGCGTGAGCGAGAAGAACTCGCCCGTGCCGCCCGCGGCGAAGAGGCCAGCGGCGTCGTGGCTGAACAGCCAGCCGAGGTTCGCGCGATAGGCGGCCTCGTCGAACGACAGATCGGGCTTGAAGTGCGTGACCGGGAAAGACAGCAGGCCGGAGCCGATCTGGCGGGCGAATTCGGTGGGCGTGTAGCGTGACATGAGCGTTCGTGCCGGTGCGGCGTGACAAGTGGTGAGCGGATTCTTGCACTGCGAACGATTCAAGTCCAAGATAAGGAATGACTCAATCAATCCATATTTTGAATCGATGTTCGAACTCAGCCAGCTTCGCTGCTTCGTCGCGGTCGCCGAGGAACTGCACTTCGGGCGCGCGGCCGAGCGCCTGCACATGACGCAGCCGCCGTTGTCCCGGCAGGTGCGCCTGCTCGAGCACCAGATCGGCACCGAGCTGCTCGAGCGCACGAGCCGATCGGTGAAGCTGACGGCGGCCGGACGCGGCTTCCTGCCCGATGCGGCCCGCATTCTGCGGCTCGCCGACGAAGCGGCGGCAACCGCGCGCCGCGTCGCGACGGGCGCGGCGGGCACGCTCGCGATCGGCTTCACCGCGTCGGTCGGCTACGGTCTCTTGCCGTCGCTCGTGAGCGCGGTGCGCGCGGCGTCGCCGGACGTGCGGCTGACGCTCAAGGAGATGGTGAGCGGCGCGCAGCTCGAAGCGCTCGATGCGCGGCTGATCGACGTCGGGCTGTTGCGCCCGCCCGTCGAGCACGGCGAGCTCGTGTCGATACCGTGCGTGCGCGAGGCGCTCGTGCTCGCACTGCCGGAAGCGGTGGCCGATGCGTGGCCGAAGCGCCCGGCGCTGCGCGACTGCGAAGGCAAGCCGCTCCTGATGTATTCGCCGTACGAGGCGCGCTATTTTCACCAGTTGGTGAGCGGGTTGCTCGAGCGCGCCGAGGTGCTGCCCGACATCGTCGAATACGTGAGCCAGATTCATTCGATGCTGGCGCTGGTGCGCGCGGGCATCGGCGCCGCGCTGATTCCGGCGGCCGCGTCGATGCTGCACTTCGAAGGGGTCGTCTACCGGCCGGTGCGCACGACGCCCGCGAAACCCGTCGAACTGACGCTCGCGTATCGCAAGGACAACGACAATCCCGCGTTCGGCGCGCTGAAGGACGTGTTGCGCAAGTCGCTCGCCGAAAGGCGCTGACGGATTACGCGCCTGCGCAGCCGGGCGTCCTGCGATGGAGCGAAGAGCCGGTGGCGCGCGTGCGAAATACGTCGTTTCGCACGCAACGCGATTAACAAATCGTTAGGGAAACTGACGTTGCCTCAAACCGAAGAAACGCGAGGCAACGGCGCAAATCGCCGCTCGCGGCGCACGCCTTCGCCGCGACGTCGATCGGACGCTCGCCGCGCGCGATCGACGCGACGAGCGCGGCATCACACAGGCCACAGCGGCCCTTCCTGCATCGCGCCGATCTGCTCGCGCAACTCGAGCACGCGCGCTTCCCAATAGCGATGCGTGTTGAACCACGGAAACGCGGCCGGAAACGCGGGATCGTCCCAGCGACGCGCGAGCCATGCCGCGTAATGAATGAGCCGCAACGTGCGCAGCGCCTCGATCAGATGCAGCTCGCGCGGATCGAATTCGCAAAAGTCCTCGTAGCCCGCGAGCAGTTCGGCGAGCGCGTGCGACGCGCCCGGCCGGTCGCCCGGCAACAGCAGCCACAAATCCTGCACGGCGGGCGCCATCCGGCTGTCGTCGAAGTCGACGAAGTGCGGGCCTGCGTCGGTCCACAGCACGTTGCTCGGATGGCAGTCGCCATGCGCACGCAGCATCCGCACGTCGCCCGCTCGCTCGTACGCGTGCGCGACGCCCTCCAGCGCGAGCGTGACCGCCGCTTCGTAAGCAGGCCGAACGTCTTCCGGCACGAACTCGTGCGACAGCAGGAAATCGCGCGGCTCGTAGCCGAACGTGTGAATGTCGAGCGTCGGCCGCGCGACATACGGCTTCGTCGCGCCGACCGCGTGAATGCGCCCGATGAAGCGGCCGAGCCATTCGAGCGTGTCGCGGCGATCGAGCTCCGGCGCGCGGCCGCCGCGCCGCTCGAAGATCGCGAAGCGAAAGCCCTCGAATTCGTGCAGCGTGCGGCCGTCGAACGCGAGCGCCGGCACGGCCGGGATCTCGCGCGCCGCGAGTTCGGCGACGAACGCGTGCTCTTCGAGGATCGCGTCGCTCGACCAGCGATGCGGACGATAGAACTTCGCGACGATCGGCGGGCCGTCCTCGATGCCCGCCTGATAGACGCGGTTTTCGTAGCTGTTGAGCGCGAGCAGGCGCCCGTCGGTGCGCGAGCCGGCGGGGATCAGCACGCTGTCGAGCGCGTCGAGCACGCGCTCGGGCGTGAGGCCTGCAAAAGGCAAGCCGGCGCTTGCGCCGGCTGCGTTGGAATCGGAAGTGGCGTCGTTCATGCCCCGCATTGTGCCGCGCGCGAGGCCGAAAGACGAGCGGTCAGTGCAGCGCCGCGCCCGCGGGGAGCACGGATTCGCCGGTGTCGATCAGATCCTCGAGAAAGAACGGCTCGGTATTGAGCTCCTTGGATTCGCCCGGCACGCCCGCGTACCAGGTCACCATCGCCATGTCCCCCAAGATGCGCTGGACGATGCCGCGCGCGCCCTTCGGCACGGCAATGTGGGTGGTGCAGACAATCGAACCGACATGCATGATGTTTCCCCGCTTTCAAAGCCGGCCGCGTGCTGCCCGGCCGGAAATACCCGAATTGCGCATCCGCGCGACGACGGCGGCGCGTATCCCATTGTTCACCGCTCATGGAATCGCGAAGGCGCGAGCTGGCGGCAAGAGCGCCGCCAATTCGCGGGATGCGTCGATCCCGTCGCCGCGACGCGCCGCTTTTTTGCGGCAGCGTCGCTCCATCATACCCTGACGCACATGGCCGACATCCGATGATTCATTCGGAAGTGCGGCCAAAAGCCAACGCGTCGTCTGACGAAACGACGCCGGGTGCGCAACCGGCGTATCGTTGAGGTTTGCTTCAGACGGAGACTCAGCGTGACTGTATCATCCGGCGCGCCGCGGCCCGCCGCCGGCGCGTGTCAGGCCGACGCGCGCGCCGCCGCGAACGCGCCGTGCGCATCGCCCGTGCCGTATCTCGAACGCGGCTCGCGCAACTACTGGCGCGCGAGCGTCGCGCTGCTGTTCGCCGGCTACGCGACGTTCTCGCTCCTCTACTACGTGCAGCCGCTCCTGCCCGAGTTCTCCAAGACGTTCGGCGTGAGCCCCGCGCAAAGCAGTCTCGCGCTGTCGTTCGCCACGGCCGCGCTCGCGGCCGCGGTGTTCGTCGCGGGCTTCGTGTCCGAAGCGCTCAGCCGCCACAAGCTGATGACGGCGTCGCTCACCGCATCGTCGCTTCTCACGCTCGCCGCCGCGTTCGCGCCGCACTGGCATCAGTTGCTGATCCTGCGCGCGCTGACGGGGCTCGCGCTCGGCGGCGTGCCCGCCGTCGCGATGGCGTATCTCGCGGAAGAAGTGCATCCGGACGGCCTCGGGCTCGCGATGGGGCTCTACGTCGGCGGCACGGCGATCGGCGGGATGGCGGGCCGCGTGATCACGGGCATCCTCACCGGCCTGTTCTCGTGGCGCATCGCGGTCGGCGCGATCGGCGTGCTCGGCCTCGCGTCGATGCTCGCGTTCCGAGCGCTGTTGCCGCCGTCGCGACACTTCACGCCGCACCGCGGCCTGAACCTCGCGCATCACCGCGCATCGCTCGCGCATCATCTCGGCAAGGGGCGTGAGCTGCCCGTGCTGTTCGCGATGGCGTTCGTGCTGATGGGCAGCTTCGTCACGCTCTACAACTACATCGGCTACCGGCTGCTCGCGCCGCCGTATTCGATGGGGCAAGCGACGATCAGCGCGATCTTCGTCGTCTATCTGGTGGGTGTCGTCGCATCGCCGTCGTCGGGGCGGCTCGCCGATACGCTCGGCCGCGGCCGCGTGCTGATCGCGAGCCTCGCCGTGATGCTCGCGGGCGTCGCGCTGACGCTGCTGCATCCTGTCGCCGCGATCGCCGCGGGCATCGCATGCGTGACGTTCGGCTTCTTCGCGGGCCACGCGGTCGCGAGCGGCTGGGTCGGCCGGCTCGCGCAACACGGCAAAGGCCAGGCCGCGGCGCTCTACCTGCTCGCGTACTACCTCGGCTCGAGCGTCGTCGGTTCGCTCGGCGGACGCTTCTGGAGCGCGCTCGGTTGGCCGGGCGTCGCGTCGCTCGTCGGCGTGCTGCTCGCGCTCGGCATTCTTGCTGCGGCGTGGCTGCGTGCGCGCGAACGCGCCGGGGCCGCCTGAGCGCACGACATCGCCGACGCGATGCCAAACCACGCGTCGGCACGTTACCTTTGACGCTATCGCAATTTTCGCTCGCAGGCTTTGCGATGAAGCCCTCGTTGCCCGCCCGCGCCGTATCGAAGCCGTCTATCGCACGGCTGCCGCGCGCGTGCGCGCATCGTCCGCCTGCCGCTCCGCCGCTCGTCGGCGTGCCGCCGCCTCCGGCTGCGTTGCTCGGCTAAACGCCGCGAAACCTCTTTCGCTCGCCGTTCGCCGCTGATCGAACCGTTCCGTGCATTTGCGCGCGGCGTGTTCGCGTGCGCACGCAACCGGAGCGTACCGATTCGATCGACAAGTGGGCTTCAGATGGCCTCAATCAGACCCGCGCTTGCGGCACATGGAGCGACGTCGCTGTTCGTGCTGCCTTGGAGCAGCGGAGCGATCTTCGACGGACTCGGCCTGCGGCATGCGTGCGCGTTCGCTTTCCTGATCGCGGGCTTCGCGCTCGTGTTGCTCGTGTTGCTCGTGTTGCTCGTGCTGCTCCTGCTGCTCCTGCTGTCACTCGCGCGACGCCGCTGGCTGCCGTCGCCCGGCGCGCGGCTCGCGACCGTCGCAACAAGGCTGCTGCTCACGAGCGACTATTCGATCCTGTCTACTCGCACGCGAACGCGGGCTCGCGCCCGGCATACTCGCGACGATACTCGGCGTGCAGCCGATCCTCACGCTCGTCGCGCTCCAACGCCGAGCATCGGGCGTGCGTCTCGCGGGGCTCGCGCTCGCTCCGATCGGCCTGAGCCTCGTCGTCCACCGCGGCATCGCTGGCGGCGACACGCCAGCATCCGGCACTGCATGCCGAGCTCTGCGCGTTGCTCGCGATCCCGACGGGCGCGCTGCGGCAAAAACGCGCGCGCGGCGCCGATCGACGCGCCGCCGCAGCGGAACGCAGCCGGCCGTGGGCTTTGTGCGCTGATCGCGCCGTTCGAGCCGCTCTCGTCCGAAGCGAGCTCGTCGCTCTCGCGGCCGCTCGCGTGGTTCGGCGTCCTGATCTCGGTGTTCACGCAATTGCTGTTCTGGCGGCTGATGCAACACGGCGATCTCGTCAACGTGACGAGTCTCTTCTACCTCGTACCGGTCGTGACCGCGCCGATGAATACGGCGTGGCGCGGCAATCGCCGCGCGCCCTTCGAGATGGTCGGCGCGGTCGCGATTCTCGCCGGGCTTGCGCTCGTGTTCCAGCGCCCCGCGCACGCGTGACGACGGCATGAAGACAAGCACCCGCACTGCAGCATGCGGGCGCCTTTCTCATGGCATCGCAACACAAGAAAGCATTCAGAAAGCAATTACGAAAGCATATCGTCGGATTGTTTGCGACAAACGGAGCAATCTGCGCTTTTTCGTCGCGCTGCGAAGCTTCGGATAACCAAAAAACGCCGGCCGTTTCCTATACTCGAAACAACCGGCCGCCCAGCAGGCGGCCGGATCGGATAAGAAAGGAGACACGCATGTCGACTTATTTCACGATTGGCGACTTCATCCTGCTGATCCCGATGGCGCTCGCCGGCGCGCTGTTCCTCGGCGCGGTCCCGTGCGCGACCGAATTCCGTCACAACGTGCTGCGCGTGCTCGGCGCGATGCTCGGCGTGGCCGTGGCCGTGCTGCTCGTCGAAGGGCTCCCTGCGCTGATCTAGCTGTCGCGCTCGCACCGCTTTCGGCGCGCCGAAAGCGGGCGGCAGGCGCATCGTCAGGATGACTACCGATCAGATTGCCTGATCGGTGGACGGCTTTTCCCACAAGTTGATCCCGCCTTCCGTCGCATGGCGGTCGATCTCGGCGATCTCATCGTCACTGAACGCGAGCTTGCCGAGCGCCGCGACGTTCTCGCGCACCTGCTCCGCGCGGCTCGCGCCGATCAGCGCGGAACTCACGCGCGAATCGCGCAGCACCCAAGCGAGCGCCATCTGCGCGAGACTCTGGCCGCGCCGCTGCGCGATCTCGTTCAGCTTGCGCACGTGCCCGAGGTTCTCCGCGCTCAGGTGATCCGCCTTCAGCGATCCGCCGCCCGGCTTGTTGACCCGCGCATCGGCCGGCACGCCGTTCAGATACTTCGACGTCAGGAGCCCTTGCGCGAGCGGCGTGAACGCGATGCAGCCGGAGCCCGTCTCGTCGAGCGCGTCGAGCAGCTCGCGCTCGACCCACCGATTGAGCATGTTGTACGCGGGCTGGTGAATCAGGAGCGGCACCTTGTATTCGGCGAGCAGTTTCGCGATCTCGCGCGTCTTCGCCGCCGAATACGACGAGATCCCGACGTAGAGCGCCTTGCCCTGCTGCACGGCCGCGGCCAGCGCGCTTGCGGTTTCCTCGAGCGGCGTGTGCGCGTCGAAGCGGTGCGAGTAGAAAATGTCGACGTAGTCGAGCCCCATGCGCTGCAGGCTCTGATCGAGACTCGCGAGCACGTACTTGCGCGAGCCGCCGCCGCTGCCGTACGGGCCGGGCCACATGTCCCAGCCGGCCTTCGTCGAGATCAGCAGCTCGTCGCGATACGGCTTGAAATCCTCGCGCAACAAACGCCCGAAGTTGATTTCCGCGCTGCCGTAAGGCGGCCCGTAGTTGTTCGCGAGATCGAAATGCGTGATGCCGAGATCGAATGCGGTGCGCAGGATCTCGCGCTGCGTCGAGATCGGCGTCGTGTCGCCGAAGTTGTGCCACAAGCCGAGCGAAAGCGCCGGCAGTTTGAGCCCGGATTTTCCGCATACGCGATACTGCATGTCCGCATAGCGTTCGGAAGCTGCTTCGTAGGCCATCTGAATTCCCATCGAGACGTTGAACGAGGCCGGTGCGACCCGGCCGGACGAACCTCAGCGGGCCATGTTAGCCAACGATCGCGAATCGTGCAGCAACACGCGCCGCGATGGACGCAGCGGCGGCGCTCCCCTACACTGCGGCGTCTTCACCATCCGTTTCAGCGAGGATTTTCATGACCCGAGCGATTTCCGTTGCGCTCATCGTCGGCGGCGTCGTGCTGCTGTATTTCGGCGGCCAGTCGTTCCATTCGATCAACGACGGCGTCGCGCGCTTCTTCACCGGCTCGCCTTCGACGAAAACGATCATGCTGATCGCAGGCGGCGTCGTCGCAACGCTCATCGGGCTGATCGGCGTGTCGATGCCGAGCGGCAGGCGCTGACGCGCCCGCGCATTCCGTCTCGCCCCCCAAAAACAAAGCGGGCGGCGCGCATGCGTGCCGCCCGCTTCTTTCGATCATCGTCGGCTTGCGCGCGCCGCGAAGTCGCGCACGTTTCATCGCGCATCGAACGAAGCGCGACACGCGACGCATCGCGAATCGCGCCGCATCCCGCCGGCGCGCGCGACGAACTAGAAGCGCACTTCCGGCGTCGACGCCGAGCGCGAGCCCGGCATCGGCCGGTTGCTGTCGCCGTGGTACGTGAACACGAGCGAGAACTTCACCTGATCGGTGCGGTTCTGCCCCGCTGAATGCAGCGTGTTGCAATGAAAGAACACCACGTCGCCCGCGGCGAGCTCCGGGCACACCGCCTGCTCGATCAGTCGCCGGTTCCCCGGCACGTCGCTGCGGAAGAACTTCGCTTCGTCGAAGCGCTCCGGCCCGAATTCCTCGCCATGCGAGCCCGGCACGAGCCACAGCGCGCCGTTCTCGTTCGTCTCCGGCCCGAGCGCGAGCCACACGGACACGAGGTCCGGACGCTCGAACGACCAGTAACGGACATCGCGATGCCAACCGGTCAAGCTGCCGTACGCCGGATGCTTCGTCATCACGCAATTGTGATGCGCGCGCGAGAGCACCGGCGTTTCGCCGAAGTACGCGCGCATCCACGCGGCGATCTCGGGCGCCGTCGCGCGCTCGGCGAACGCTTCGTCGCGCGCGTACGCGTCGAGCAGGCGCCGCACCGTGTGGCCGCCCGGCGCGTGTCGCGATTCGGGCGCGCCCGGATAGCGCAAGTCCGCTTCGAATTCGAGCGGCTGCGCCGCCTCGTGCAGCTGACGCTCGGCGATCGCCTTCAACTGCGCGCACCGCTCGGGCGCGACGAGCCCCGGTGCGACAACGAAGCCGCGCGCGCGCAGCGTCTGGACCTGCGTGTGAATCAACTCCGGGTGCAAGGAAGACATGGGAAGTTCGACATGATTGTTATCAACGATCGATTGTAAAGCCGGCCTGTGCGACATGCTCGGCAACGATGCCGCGAAGTGAAAAACAGCGCGCAATCGCTGCGGCGAATTTGATGTAACGCAAAGGAACTGTCGGGCGCGCGCACGTCACTAACTACGGCCGCCCGGATGCGATGTGCCCGACGCACAAGGGTTAGCGCGACTTTCTGGCGTCACGAATCGCCTGTAGTCTCGACGCACCTGCTAGTTTTCGCGGGCAGCGGCGCACCGATGCCTTCGGTACGATGGGTTCGACCCTTGCCGCACAACGGCCGTTTTGACATTCGCGCCCTGAAATGGACGCAATCTACGAGCGAATTACTTTCGTCATGCCTTTCCGACTGACTTCCCGTCTTCACCGCACCCCGAAGAGCACGCCGTCGGCGCCGCCGCGAATCGTGCGCGCGTTGCGCCACCACAGCGCGCGGGCGAGCGTGCTCGCCGAGCGCGCTCGCCAGCACCAGCCGCGGCTCGATGGTCTGCGCGCATGGCTGCATGCATTCCTGTCGCTGATGAGCGCCCATGCTGCGGCGCGGCGCATCGCGCTGCGCTCGCTGCTGCAAAAGCCGTCGCTGCGGCTGCGCGCGCCGTCGCTGCATCGCGCGAGCGCCGCGCCGCGCCGGATCAACCGGCCGCGCCGCCTCGCGGCGAGCACCGGCTGGTTCGTGTTCGCCGCGCGCTGAGCGCGACACGCGCGCGGCAATTCGCCGCGCCCGCGCGCATCGTGCATGCCCGGCGAACGCGAACGGCACCGGCGCGCAACGCGCGCGAAGCCGATGCAGAACCGAAATAAAAAACCCCGGCCAAGGCCGGGGTTTTCGTTTGCCGTCGGGAACGTGCGTTGCGTCAGGCGACCTGCACGGCCGGCTCGACGCCAGCCGCTTCGGCGAGCGCGAGCGCCTTGTCGGCGGCTTCCCACGAGAACTCCGGCTCTTCGCGGCCGAAGTGGCCGTAGGCGGCGGTCTTCTCGTAGATCGGACGCAGCAGGTCGAGCATCTGGATGATGCCCTTCGGACGCAGATCGAAATGCTCGCGCACGAGCTTCGTGATCGTCTCGTCAGACACGCGGCCCGTGCCGAACGTGTTGACCATCACCGAGGTCGGCTCTGCCACGCCGATCGCGTACGACACCTGGATCAGCGCGCGCGACGCGAGGCCCGCGGCGACGATGTTCTTCGCGACGTAGCGGCCCGCGTAAGCGGCCGAGCGGTCGACCTTCGACGGGTCCTTGCCCGAGAACGCGCCGCCGCCGTGCGGCGCTGCGCCGCCGTACGTGTCGACGATGATCTTGCGGCCCGTCAGCCCGCAATCGCCTTGCGGCCCGCCGATCACGAAGCGGCCGGTCGGGTTCACGAGGAACTTGATGTCGCCCTTGATCAGGTCGGCGGGCAGCGTCGGCTTGATGATCTCCTCGATCACCGCTTCGCGCAGCGCGGGCAGTTCGATGTCCGGCGCGTGCTGCGTCGACAGCACGACGGTATCGATCGAGTGCGGCTTGCCGTCGACATAGCGAACCGTCACCTGCGACTTCGCGTCCGGACGCAGCCACGGCAGGCGGCCGTCGCGGCGCAGGTTTGCCTGGCGCTCGACGAGGCGGTGCGACAGGTGGATCGGCAGCGGCATCAGCTCGGGCGTTTCGTCGCACGCGTAGCCGAACATCAGGCCCTGGTCGCCGGCGCCTTGATCGAGGTTGTCGTCATGCGCGCGGTCGACGCCCTGCGCGATGTCGGGCGATTGCTTGTCGTACGCGACGAGCACCGCGCAGCCGCGGTAGTCGATGCCGTAATCGGTGTTGTCGTAGCCGATGCGCTTGATCGTGTCGCGTGCGATCTGGATGTAGTCGATGTTCGCGGTCGTGGTGATTTCACCGGCCAGCACGACGAGGCCGGTGTTGCACAGCGTCTCGGCTGCGACACGGGAGTACTTGTCCTGCGCGAGGATGGCGTCGAGGATCGCGTCGGAGATTTGGTCCGCGACCTTGTCCGGATGGCCTTCGGATACGGATTCGGACGTAAAGAGATAATCGTTTGCCACGTTCTCAGGCTCCTGTTGTGGTTACGGTTGAAGTTCACGTAGCCAGCTTCCAGAGGCCCGAAGCGGCGACGCTTTAGCGGATTTCCTGCACCGTGAGCGCTCATAGCGCCCGCCGGCTTCGCCCCGCAAGTTGTCAGTTAACTCGGCGAAGCCCGTATTATAGCGGCTTTCTCGAATTGTTACAGAGCGTCGATCGTGCTGCTCCTTCCGCTGTCCTTCAACCCTGCTTTCATCGCGCCGGCCGTCCGGATCGACGGAGGATTCGCATGCTAGGCCGTCTCGGCACACAGCTCGCCGTCGCGTTTCTCAAATTCCTCGCGATCCTGCCCTACGGCTTGACCGCGCGCCTGGGCGACGGCCTTGGCTGGCTGCTCTATCGAATCCCCAGCCGGCGAAAGCGCATCGTACACATCAATTTGAAACTTTGCTTCCCGAATTGGAGCGACGCTCGCCGCGAGGAGGTGGCCGGCCTGCACTTCCGGCACGCGATCCGCAGCTACGTCGAGCGCAGCGTCCAGTGGTTCGGCTCCGCGAAAAAGCTCGAAAAGTTGATCCAGGTCGACAGCGCGATCGATCTCACCGATCCGGGCCTGCCGCCGACGCTCTTCCTCGGCCTGCACTTCGTCGGCATCGAGGCGGGCTCGATCTGGCTGAACCGGTCGCTGCAACGCCGCTGCGGGTCGCTGTACCAGCCGTTCTCGAACCCGGCGCTCGAAGCCGTCGCCAAGGCCGCGCGCGGCCGCTTCGACGCCGAGATGGTCGGCCGCGCCGACAGCGCGCGCGTCGTGCTGCGCTGGCTGCGCGACCGCAAGCCGGTGATGCTCGGCGCCGACATGGACTACGGCCTGCGCAACTCGACGTTCGTGCCGTTCTTCGGCGTGCCCGCGTGCACGCTGACCGCGGTCGGCCGGCTCGCGAAGACGGGCCATGCGCAGGTGGTGCCGTTCATCGGCGAAGTGCTGCCCAATTACCAGGGTTATCGGCTGAAAGTCTTCAAACCTTGGGAAAATTATCCGACGGGCGACGACGATCTCGACGCGCGCCGGATGAACGCGTTCCTCGAGGAGCAGATTCCGCTCATGCCCGAGCAGTACTACTGGGTGCACAAGCGCTTCAAGACGCGCCCGCCCGGCGAGCCGGGCTTCTATTGACTCCGCCGCCGCGGCATACCCCCGGCATACAATAGCGCCCATGAAACTCTCGTTCACCAAGATGCACGGCGCGGGCAACGACTTCGTCGTGCTCGACGGCTACACCCGCGCGCTGCCCCCGCTCTCCGACGCGCAGGTGCGCGCGCTCGCCGACCGCCACTTCGGGATCGGCGCCGATCAACTGCTGCTCGTCGAAAAGCCCACCGTCGAAGGCGCCGACTTCAAGTACCGGATCTTCAATTGCGACGGCGGCGAGGTCGAGCACTGCGGCAACGGCGCGCGCTGCTTCGTCAAGTTCGTCCGCGACCACGGGCTCACCGACAAGGCGAGCGTGCGCGTCGAAGTGAAGCACGGCGTGATCACGTTGACGATGCAGGCCAACGGCGAGGTCGTCGTCGACATGGGCGCGCCCGTGTTCGAACCGGCCCGCGTGCCGTTCGACGCAAGCGGCCTCGACGGCCGCCGCGAAGGCGCCGACACGCTCTGGCCGCTGCCCGTGAACGGTGCGACGCGCTGGATCTCGGTCGTGTCGATGGGCAATCCGCACGCGGTGCAGATCGTCGACGACGCCGAGGCGTTCCCGGTCGGCGTCGACGGCCCCGCGATCGAGCGCCATCCGCGCTTTGCGCAACGCGTGAACGCGGGCTTCATGCAGATCGTGTCGCGCCGCGAAGTGAACCTGCGCGTCTACGAGCGCGGCGCGGGCGAGACGCTCGCGTGCGGCACGGGCGCGTGCGCGGCGGTCGCCGCGGGCATCCGGCGCGGGCAACTCGATTCGCCCGTCACGGTCCATACGCATGGCGGCACGCTGACGATTTCGTGGGACGGCACGCGCGACGAAAGCGCGCCGCTGTTGATGGCCGGCCCCGCGACGACCGTCTTCGAAGGCGTGATCGACCTGCCCGTCCGATCTCCTGTTGTCTGACCTTTCATTTGCCGAAGCCCAACGAAGCGCCATGAACGATCGCGAAGTCGCCGACTACCTGCTCGCCAATCCCGAATTCTTCGCCAAGCACGCGGAGCTGCTCGCGACGATCAAGCTCGCGAATCCGCACGGCAAGGCCGCGGTGTCGCTACAGGAGCGGCAGATGGAGATGCTGCGTGACAAGAACAAGCATCTCGAACGCCGGCTCGCCGAGCTGCTGCGCTATGGCCACGAGAACGACGGGCTTGCCGCGAAGTTCAACCGCTGGACCGCGCGCGTGATCGCCGAGCGCGATCCGTACGCGCTGCCGCGCGCGATCGCGAGCGGCCTGGCCGACGTGTTCGACGTCCCGCAGACGGCGCTCAGGCTCTGGGACGTCGCCGACACCTATGCGCAAGCCGATTTCGCGCGCAACGCCGGCGAGGAAGTGCGCCTGTTCACGAACAGTCTGGCGACCCCATATTGCGGCGCGAACACCGGCTTCGAGGCCGCGCAGTGGCTCGCGCCCGTCGCCCCCGCGCCGGCCGCGGGCGACGGCGAAGCGCCCGCCGCGAGCGGCGCCGCCGAATCGGTCGCGCTAATCGCGCTGCGCACGCCCGCCGCGGGCGAGGGCGCGAGCGCGTTCGGCCTCCTCGTGCTGGGCTCGCCCGATCCGCGCCGCTTCCACGACGGCATGGGCACCGATTTCCTCACGCAGATCGGCGCGCTCGCCGGCGCGGCGCTCACGCGCCTCCTGCCGCACTGACGGCCGCGCAGCGCGCATCGCCACTCGCCCGCCCGCCCGACACGCGCCATGATCGCCGACCCGACCGCCGATTACCTGTCGAACCTGCGGCACGTCAGGAAGCTGTCGGACCACACGCTGCGCGCGTACGCACACGAGCTCGACGAGCTGAAGAAACTCGCGAACGGCCGCCCGCTCGAAAGCCTGACGGCCGTCGACATGCGCGGCGCGGTCGTGCGCGCGCATGCGGGCGGCCTGTCCGCGCGCTCGATCTCGCACCGGCTGTCCGCGTGGCGCGCGTTCTACCGCTGGTTCGCGCAGCACGTCGAGATGAACGCGAATCCGGTCGCGGCGGTCCGCGCGCCGAAGCGCGCGAAGACGCTGCCGAAGGCGCTGTCCGTCGACGATGCGGCCGCGCTGATGGACGCGCCGACGGCCGGCACCGCCGAGAGCCTGCGCGACCACGCGATCCTCGAGCTGTTCTATTCGTCCGGGCTGCGGCTCGCCGAGCTGATCGGTCTGGACATCGAATACGCGAAGGACGGCGACTATCGCTCCGAAGGCTGGCTCGACCTCGCCGAAGCGGAAGTCACCGTGCACGGCAAGGGCGGCAAGGAGCGCAAGGTGCCCGTCGGCCGCAAGGCGATCGACGCGCTGAACGCATGGCTCGCGGTGCGCGGCGAGTTCGTGAAACGCGATCCGCGCCCGCTTTTCCTGTCGGTGCGCGGCAACCGGATGTCGCCCGGCGTCGTGCGCGAGCGCGTGAAGCGCGCGGCGCTCGCGGCGGGCATTCCGGCGAACGTCCATCCGCACGTGCTGCGCCACTCGTTCGCGACGCACGTGCTGCAATCGAGCGGCGACCTGCGCGCGGTGCAGGAGCTGCTCGGCCACGCGAGCATCTCGGCGACGCAGGTCTATACGTCGCTCGACTTCCAGCATCTGGCGAAGATTTACGACAGCGCGCATCCGCGCGCGAAGAAGCGTGACTGACGCGCGCCGCCGCGCTCACCGAATCACCCAATCGACGAATCACCCTTCGCCGCGTCCGACGCGGCTTTTTCGATCCCGACATGCATACCGTTACGCTCAAGCCGTCGAAAGACAAATCCCTGCTGCGCCGCCATCCGTGGATCTACGCGAATGCGATCGACCGCGTCGACGGCAAGCCCGCGCCCGGCGCGACCGTCGTCGTGCGCTCGCACGACGGCCGCTTCCTCGCGCGCGCCGCGTACAGCCCGCATTCGCAGATCCGGCTGCGCGTGTGGAGCTTCGACGAGAACGAGCCGATCGACCATGCGTTCTTCAAGCGGCGCGTGCAGCGCGCGGTTGCGCATCGCAACACGATGATCGCCGGCACGGGCGCGGTGCGGCTCGTGTTCGGCGAGGCGGACGGGCTGCCGGGGCTCGTCGTCGATTACTACGTCGCCGCGCAGGTTCCCGCGCAACGCGCTGCCGCCCACGCAGCGGAGCCGCCGGCCTCCGGCGAGGGCGCGGGCCGCGGCCAGCTCGTCTGCCAGTTCATGGCGGCGGGCGTCGAGCACTGGAAGGGCGCGATCGTCGCGGCGCTCGTCGCCGCGACCGGCTGCCCGAACGTCTACGAGCGCTCGGACGTGTCGATCCGCGAAAAGGAAGGCCTCGAGCAGACGACGGGCGTGCTCGCGGGCGATCCGCCGCCCGACACGCTGATCGCGAACGAGAACGGCGTGCTGTACCACGTCGACGTCCGCAACGGCCACAAGACGGGCTTCTATGTCGATCAGCGCGACAACCGCGCGCTCGTCGCGCAGTACGCGCGCGAGCGCGACGTGCTGAACTGCTTCTGCTACACGGGCGGCTTCTCGCTCGCGGCGCTCAAGGGCGGCGCGAAGCGGGTCGTGTCGATCGACTCGTCGGGCGACGCGCTCGCGCTCGCGCAGCGCAACGTCGCCGCGAACGGCTTCGACGCCGCGCGCGCCGAGTGGCTCGACGCCGACGCATTCAAGACGCTGCGCCGCCTCGTCGACGAAGGCGAGCGCTTCGACCTCGTCGTGCTCGACCCGCCGAAGTTCGCGCCGACGCGCGACAGCGTCGAGCGCGCCGCGCGCGCGTACAAGGACATCAACCTGAGCGGCTTCAAGCTGCTGCGCCCGGGCGGCCTGCTGTTCACCTATTCGTGCTCGGGCGCGATCGACATGGAGCTGTTTCAGAAGATCGTCGCGGGCGCGGCGGCCGACGCGAAGGTCGACGCGCGCATCCTGAAGCGGCTCGGCGCGGGCGTCGACCATCCGCTTCTGACCGCGTTCCCCGAAGGGGAATATCTGAAGGGCCTGCTGTTGCAAATCGCGTGATCGCCCCGATCTGAACGGGCGGCGCAGTGCGCGCCCGCGCCGCGCCGGCCATCCGGCCGGCAGCGGGGGCTTGACAGATATGTTTCAATAAGTGATCGAGCGCCCGGGAAGTTGCCGGGCGCGCTGTTTTCCCACTGTTTTGACCCCGTTTCACGAACCACAGGCGACCGACGACATGGCCATTCCCGTCACCATCCTCACCGGCTTCCTCGGCAGCGGCAAGACGACGCTGCTCAAGCGCATCCTGAACGAACAGCACGGCATGAAAATCGCCGTGATCGAAAACGAGTTCGGCGAGGAGAACATCGACAACGAGATCCTCGTCCAGGATTCGAACGAGCAGATCATCCAGATGAGCAACGGCTGCATCTGCTGCACGATCCGCGGCGACCTCGCGCGCGCGCTCGCCGACCTCGCCGCGAAGAAGCGCGACGGCAAGTTCGACTTCGACCGCGTGGTGATCGAGACGACGGGCCTCGCGAACCCGGGCCCCGTCGCGCAGACGTTCTTCATCGACAGCGAGATCGCCGACGAATTCCTGCTCGACGCGGTCATCACGCTCGTCGACGCGAAGCACGCCGACATGCAGCTCGACGAGCACGAAGTCGTGCAGCGCCAGGTCGGTTTCGCCGATCGCCTCTTCATCACGAAGGCGGACCTCGTCGACGACGAGACGGCCTCGGAGCTCAAGCACCGCCTGCTGCACATGAACCCGAGGGCGGCGATCAAGGTCGTGAACTTCGGCGACGCGGACATCAAGGAGATCTTCGACCTGCGCGGCTTCAACCTGAACGCGAAGCTCGAGATCGATCCGGACTTCCTCGCGGAAGACGAGCACGAGCACGCGCATCACCACGACCACGAGCACGATCACGCGCATTGCGATCACGATCACGGCCATTGCGAGCACGATCACGAGCACGGCCATCAGGATCATCACCATGCGCACCACGACGACAAGATCAAGTCGTTCGTGTACCGCAACGATCGCCCGTTCGATCCGAACAAGCTCGAGGACTTCCTCGGCGGGATCTTGCAGATCTATGGCGAGCGGATGCTGCGCTACAAGGGCGTGCTGTACATGAAGGGCGTCGACCGCAAGGTCGTGTTCCAGGGCGTGCACCAGATGATGGGCAGCGATCTCGCCGCGAAGTGGCTGCCGGCCGAGAAGAAGACCAACAAGATGGTGTTCATCGGCGTCGACCTGCCGCGCGACCTCATCACCGACGGCCTCGACGCCTGCCTCGCGTAACGCGCCCACGCGCGGCCGGCGCGCGGCTCGGTCCGGGCGCGCCGGCGCGATTGCGCGCGGGGCGACGGCGACGCGGCCCGCGCGCTCGCCGCTCACCGTCGCCCCACCCGACACTCGCCGCCCGACACTCGCCGTCCGATCGCACGCCGCTATCGAGCCCGCGCGCGTCGCGTCCCGCACCCGCGGCGAAGACCGCCGCGCCGCCCGCGCGCCGGCGTGCAGTCGTCATCGCTTTTTCCTGATTTGCGGGTTATATTTTCAGGATACCGCTTGACCGGCAGGGGATCGACCCGATACGGCGAGGACTTGCGATTCAGTTACAATACCTGCCCGCTGGAGAGCGAAGGGCGGCGGCAGGCCCGATCCTTGCATGAGCGTGGGCGGCTCGGTGGAGCGCCGGGGATGGCCGCCCGCCGGTCGCGCGCAATCCGGTCCTCCCAAGGGGAGTCCTGAACGAAATGGGCCCGGTATCCGGAGGCTTTCGGCCCCGCCGCAGCGAATGGCAAACAATTGCAAGGGCTGTTGCGGGTAATCCCAAAGTGCGGGCAATATCTACAGATTCGCCGCACATTGAAGAAGCAAGCAGATGACGAAGAAACTCTTGACCGAAGCCGAAATCCTGAAGATGAGCGACAAGGATTACATGAATGAGGATCAGCTCGCCTTCTTCAAAAATCGGCTCGAACAATTGCAGGCGGAAATTCTCCGCAATGCGGGCCAGACGACCGAGAATCTGCGCGAAACGGTGATCGTGCCGGACCCCGCCGATCGCGCGACGATCGAGGAAGAGCACGCGCTCGAACTGCGCACGCGCGACCGCGAACGCAAGCTTCTCAAGAAGGTCCAGCAGTCGCTCGCCCGCATCGAATCGGGCGAATACGGCTGGTGCGAAGAGACGGGCGAGCCGATCGGCATTCCGCGTCTGCTCGCGCGTCCGACGGCCACGCTGTCGCTCGAGGCGCAAGAGCGCCGCGAGCTGCGTCAGAAGCTGTTCGGCGACTGACCTTCCCGGCGCGGCCCGCCTTCCGCGCCTCACACGCTTTGCACAAAGCGCGCGGCCTGCCGCGCGCTTTTGTTTTTCCGCTGCCGCCCGCTTCCCCCTCGCGACGGCGCTCGACGCACGCCGCTCTTGATATCGCGGCGCCCGCCCTAAAATGAAGTCCATGCGCGTCAAGCCGGCAGGCCACGCCACGGCTTGCGCGCGCCGCATCACGCGGCGGCGCCCGCGCGCCCCGCATCCCCCGTCTTTCTCGAGGATTACAGATGGAGCAATTTCACGGCACCACGATCGTCTCCGTGCGGCGCGGCGACAAGGTCGCGCTCGGCGGCGACGGCCAGGTCACGCTCGGCAATATCGTGATGAAGGGCGGTGCGCGCAAGGTGCGCCGCATCTACAACAACCAGGTGCTCATCGGCTTCGCGGGCGGCACGGCCGACGCCTTCTCGCTCCTCGACCGCTTCGAGGCAAAGCTCGAAAAGCACCAGGGCAACCTGACGCGCGCCGCCGTCGAGCTCGCGAAGGACTGGCGCACCGACCGCATGTTGCGCCGCCTCGAAGCGATGCTGATCGCGGCCGATGCGAGCACGACGCTCGTCATCACCGGCAACGGCGACGTGCTCGACCCGGAAGGCGGGATCTGCGCGATCGGCTCGGGCGGCGCCTACGCGCAGGCCGCCGCGCGCGCGCTCGCGGAGAACACCGATCTGTCCCCGCGCGAGATCGTCGAAAAATCGCTCGAGATCGCGGGCGACATGTGCATCTACACGAACCACAATCGCGTCATCGAGACTATCGAGTAAGGACGAAGCAATGAGCACCATGACCCCTGCCGAGATCGTCTCGGAACTCGACAAGCACATCATCGGCCAGGACAACGCGAAGAAGGCCGTCGCGGTCGCGCTGCGCAACCGCTGGCGCCGCCAGCAGGTCGCCGAGCCGCTGCGCCAGGAAATCACGCCGAAGAACATTCTGATGATCGGGCCGACGGGCGTCGGCAAGACTGAGATCGCGCGCCGCCTCGCAAAGCTCGCCGACGCGCCGTTCATCAAGATCGAAGCGACGAAGTTCACCGAAGTCGGCTATGTCGGCCGCGACGTCGACAGCATCGTGCGCGATCTGATCGAGATCTCGGTCAAGCAGACGCGCGAAGCGGAGATGCGCAAGGTGCGCAGCAAGGCGACCGACCAGGCCGAGGACCGCATCCTCGACACCCTGCTGCCGCAACCGCGAGCGGTCGGCTTCGGCGCGAACGCCGAGCACGCGAACGACGACAACAACGCAACCCGCCAGACGTTCCGCAAGCGCCTGCGCGAAGGCCAGCTCGACGACAAGGAAATCGAGCTCGACATCGAGCAGCCGAGCGTCGGCATGGACATCATGGCGCCGCCGGGCATGGAAGAGATGACCGAGCAGATCCGCTCGATGTTCTCGAACCTGGGCGGCGGCAAGAAGCAGCGCCGCAAGGTGAAGATCAAGGAAGCGCTGAAGCTGCTCACCGACGAGGAAGCGGCGAAGATGCTCAACGACGAGGAAGTGAAGACGAAGGCCGTGCAGAACGTCGAGCAGAACGGCATCGTGTTCCTCGACGAGATCGACAAGATCACGTCGAGAAACCACGAAGGCGGCGGCGGCGAGGTGTCGCGGCAGGGCGTGCAGCGCGATCTGCTGCCGCTCGTCGAGGGCACGACGATCAACACGAAGTACGGGATGGTGAAGACCGATCACATCCTGTTCATCGCGAGCGGCGCGTTCCATCTCGCGAAGCCGAGCGACTTGATCCCCGAGCTGCAAGGGCGCTTCCCGATCCGCGTCGAGCTCGAATCGCTGTCGGTGAAGGATTTCGAAGCGATTCTCGTCGCGACCGACGCAAGCCTCGTCAAGCAGTATCAGGCGCTCCTCGCGACCGAGGACGTCAAGCTCGAGTTCGCCGACGACGGCATCCGCCGGCTCGCCGAGATCGCATACGCGGTCAACGAGAAGACCGAGAACATCGGCGCGCGGCGCCTGTACACGGTGATCGAGAAGCTGCTCGAGGAAGTGTCGTTCGCGGCGGGCAACCACGCCGGCCAGAGCGTGACGATCGATGCGGCGTACGTCGACCGTGCGCTCGGCGAGGTGTCGAAGGACGAGGATCTGTCGCGCTACGTGCTGTAACGCGAAGCGGCTTTGCCGACCGAAAAAAACGGGCGGTCCCTTGCGGGGCTGCCCGTTTTTCGTTTCGGCGCGCGGCGCGGCATCGATCTCGGCCGCTTGCGGCTCGGCATCTATCGCCCGCCGCCGGCTGCGAATCTTTCGCGTCGATCGCTCGAAGCCGGCCGCGCCGACCACGGACCGACCACGGACCGACCACGGACCGACCGCCGGCCGATTGCATGCCGACCGCCGACCGACTACCAGCCGACTACCAGCCGACTACCAAGCCGCCTACCAAGCCGACTGCCAAGCCGATTGCCCGGCGCGCCTCGCCGCCACCGCAACGCGCGGTGCAAGCGCCGCGCGACGCCCGGCGTCCGCGGCGCGCGCCCCGCTCTTACTGCCGCACCGGCTTCTTCGCGAGCTTGCGCTGCAGCGTGCGGCGGTGCATGTTGAGTGCGCGCGCGGTCGCCGAGATGTTGTTGTTGTTCTCCGCGAGCACGCGCTGGATATGCTCCCATTCGAGCCGGTCGACCGACAGCACGACCGGATTCTCGAGCGCCTCTTCGGCCTGCACTTCGCTCGCGTTCGTCTGCAGCGCGGCGAGGATCGATTCGACGTTCGCCGGCTTCGCGAGATAGTTGTCCGCGCCGTCCTTCACCGCCTGCACCGCGGTCGCGATGCTCGCGTAGCCCGTCAGCACGAGGATTCGCGCGTCGGGCTGCAGATCGCACAGCGGCGCGATGAGGCTCAGGCCCGAATCGTCGCCGAGGTGCAGATCGACCGTGATGAACTGGAATTTCTCGGCGCCCGCGAGCTTGAGCGCCTCGTCCTTGTTGTGCGCCTGCCGCACCGTGTAGCCGCGGCGCTCGAGCCCGCGCGCCAGCGTGCCGGCAAACACTTCGTTGTCGTCGATCACGAGGAAATTCTTGTCGCTCATTTGCATCACTCCGTCTTGTCTATCCGTTACCGTTCGCCATCTCGGCCGCCACCTGGCGCGCGACCGGCAGCCGCAGGATCGCCCGCGTGCCTCGCGGCTGCGCGTCGGCGAGCTCGATCGAGCCGCTGAGGCGCGCCGCCGCGCTGAACGCCAGATACAGGCCAACCCCGTGGCCGCCCTGCGTGCTGTCGACGGGCGCCGCGCCGAGCGCGTCGCGCAACGCGGCCGGGATGCCCGGCCCGTTGTCGCAGACTTCGAACTCGATTTCGTCGCGTGCGCCGTCATGCGCGATCGTTGCCGCCAGCGTAACGCGATCGCGGCTCGCGCGCGCGGCATTGTCGAGCAGGATGGTCAGGATCTGGCCGACCGCGACCGTATCGTCGAGCGCGACGCCCGCGGGCTGCGGCCCCAACTGCTCGAACAGCACGTGCGGATGGCGCAGCCGCCAGTGCTCGACGAACGTGTCGAGCCATTCGCCGACCGGCTCGCTGCTCGGCCGCTCCGACGCGCGGCTCCTGAGGCGCGCGAGCGCCGACGTGCATTGCGACATCTGCTCCTCGAGCACCTTCAGGTCCGCATCGTAGCGCGCGAGCCCCGCATCCGTGCGGGCGGCCTCGCGCAGCTCCTCGGTCAGCATCGCGATCGTCGACAGCGGCGTGCCCATCTCGTGCGCGACCGTGGCCGCCTGCACGCCGAGCGCGACCGCGCGCTCGTCGCGCAGCAGCGCCTGCTGCGCCTCGCCGAGCGCCGCGTCGCGCTGGCGCAGCGCGCTCGACATCCGCGCGACGAACCACGCGATGAGCCCGACGCTCACCATGAAGTTCACCCACATGCCCGCCCGGAAATAATCGAACAGATTCGCGGGATTATCCAGGTTGAGCGGCACCGAATCGAAGCCGAGCGCGAGATAGCACGCGACCGCGAACGCCGCGAGCCAGATCATCAGGTGCCACGGCAGCACCGCGGCCGCGATCGCGAGTGACGGCAAATACAGCGACACGAACGGGTTCGTCGTCCCGCCGGACAGGAACAGGAGCGCCGACAACGCGCCCAGGTCGACCCATAGCTGGCCGAGCAGCTCGAAATTGGTCTCGGGCCGCGCACGCAGCACGCGCACCCACGTCAGCGCGTTGAAGACGATTTCGAGCGCGATTACCATCAGCATCGCCGGTAACGGCAAATGGACGCCGAAATAGGTCTGTACGACGGCGATCGTAACGAGTTGGCCGATGATCGCGAGATTGCGCAGCCAGAACAGATGGCTCAGGTTGACGCGTCCGGTGGTGGTGATTCGTTGCATCCGCGCAGTTTACCTTCTCAGTCTTCGCGCTCGGGCCGGCCGGCCCCCGCGCCCGCGGCGACGCGCCGGGCGATCTCGACGGCGAGACATTCCGGGCACAGGCAGCGCGCGCCCGTCGCGGGCTGCGCGCCGGGCGGCAGGCTCGGCATCGCCGCGCACCAGCAGGTGAACGGACGCGTGCGGGCGCCGCAGTCGAACGCGCTGCCGCAGCGCGGGCAACGCTTGCTGATCAGGCCGGACGTAGCGGCGGGCTCGGTCATCTCGAATAGGCCGGGTCAAGCCGGAAAGGGCAGAAAGGGACAAAAAGCGAGCGCCGGCGGCCGGCACAGCCGGTTCGCCGCCGCGAGGCGGCTGCCCGGCCACCGCCTCGCGGCGGGCAGCCGAGCACCACGTGCCAAGCATAAGCGCCGCGCGCGGAATTTGCATGCGGATCGCGCAGGAAAACGTCACTTTTCCGGCGACGGCGCATGCTTGCGGCACCCGCGCCGCCCATCGTCCGAACGGCCAAAAACCCCATGCTGCGGTGCGCCACTCCTGTACAATTCCGCCTGTTTCAACCGTTTCGCACCAGAGCCGCCGCCATGTCCGAGCCGATCGACCTCTCGCAGATCTCCCCCGTCCTGAAAGCCGAAATTCTCGCCGAAGCGCTGCCGTACATTCGCCGCTACCACGGCAAGACCGTGGTGATCAAATACGGCGGCAACGCGATGACGGAAGAGCGGCTCAAGCAAGGCTTCGCGCGCGACGTGATCCTGCTCAAGCTCGTCGGCATCAATCCGGTGATCGTGCACGGCGGCGGCCCGCAGATCGACCAGGCGCTCAAGAAGATCGGCAAGCAGGGCACGTTCATTCAGGGGATGCGCGTCACCGACGAAGAGACGATGGAAGTCGTCGAATGGGTGCTGGGCGGCGAGGTGCAGCAGGACATCGTCACGCTGATCAACCACTTCGGCGGCCATGCGGTCGGCCTGACGGGCAAGGACGGCGGCCTCATCCACGCGCGCAAGCTGATGATGCCGGACCGCGACAACCCGGGCGAGTACGTCGATATCGGCCAGGTCGGCGAGGTCGAGGCGATCAACCCGGCCGTCGTGAGGGCGCTGCAGGACGACGCGTTCATCCCGGTGATCTCGCCGATCGGCTTCGGCGAGGACGGCCTGTCGTACAACATCAACGCCGACCTCGTCGCCGGCAAGCTCGCGACCGTGCTGAACGCCGAGAAGCTCGTGATGATGACGAACATCCCCGGCGTGATGGACAAGGAAGGCAACCTGCTGACCGACCTGTCCGCGCGCGAGATCGACGCCCTCTTCGAAGACGGCACGATTTCGGGCGGCATGCTGCCGAAGATCTCGTCCGCGCTCGACGCGGCGAAGAGCGGCGTGAAGTCGGTCCACATCGTCGACGGCCGCATCGAGCACTCGGTGCTGCTCGAGATCCTGACCGAGCAGCCGTTCGGCACGATGATCCGCTCGCATTGAGCGCGCGCCGTCAGCCGCCCCGCGCGGCCTTGCCGCCAGCCGGCGAGCAGACGCCCGGACGCCGTCGCGCGCGGCGCGCCCGTCCGCACGCGGGCAGCCCCGTCTGGCTCTTCGATCTCGACAACACGCTGCATCACGCGTCGCACGCGATCTTCCCGGTGATCAACCAGGCGATGACGCAATACATCGCCGACACGCTGAAAGTCGAGCGCGCGCACGCCGATCACCTGCGCACCTACTACTCGCGCCGCTACGGCGCGGCGCTCCTCGGCCTCGCGCGCCATCATTCGATCGATCCGCACGATTTCCTGAAGGTCGTCCACACGTTCGCCGACCTGCCGTCGATGGTGCGCGCCGAGCGCGGGCTCGCGCGGCTCGTCGCGGCGCTGCCCGGCCGCAAGATCGTGCTGACGAACGCGCCCGAGGCGTACGCGCGCGCGGTGCTGCGCGAGCTGAAGATCGAGCGCCTGTTCGAGCGCGTGATCGCGATCGAGCACATGCGCGACCGCCGCGCGTGGCGCGCGAAGCCCGACGCGACGATGCTGCGCCGGGCGATGCGCGCCGCGCACGTGCGCCTGTCCGACGCGATCCTCGTCGAGGATACGCGCGGCCACCTGAAGCGCTACAAGCGGCTCGGCATCCGAACGGTCTGGATCACGGGGCACCTGCCCGGTCATCTGCCAAGCTACGGGCGGCCGCACTATGTCGATCGTCGCATTGGTTCGCTAAAATCGCTGCGATTGGGCACTCGATCGGGGCGACGAAAATGCAGCCGACTCACCCGCAGGACCCGGCAGTAACCGCAGCGGCGGAAGACGAACGCAACCCCGCCTCCCGCACCCGCGTGCGCCTGAAGCCGGGCGAGCGTCGCGTGCACATTCTGCAGACGCTCGCGTCGATGCTCGAATCGCCGAAGAGCGAGAAGATCACGACCGCGGCGCTCGCCGCGCGTCTCGACGTGTCGGAGGCCGCGCTCTACCGGCATTTCGCGAGCAAGGCGCAGATGTTCGAAGGCCTCATCGAATTCATCGAGGAGACGTTCTTCGGGCTCGTCAACCAGATCGCCGCGAACGAGCCGAACGGCGTGCTGCAGGCGCGCTCGATCGCGCTGATGCTGCTCAATTTTTCGGCGAAGAATCCCGGCATGACGCGCGTGCTGACGGGCGAGGCGCTCGTCGGCGAGCACGAGCGCCTCGCCGAGCGCGTCAATCAGATGCTCGAGCGGATCGAGGCGTCGATCAAGCAGAGCCTGCGCGTCGCGCTTCTCGAAGCGAGCGCGCGCGCCGACGCCGCCGGTGCCGCCGCGCCGCCGCCCTCCGTGCCGCTGCCGGACGACTACGATCCGGCGCTGCGCGCGAGCCTCGTCGTCAGCTATGTGCTCGGCCGCTGGCACCGCTATGCGAAGAGCGGCTTCACGAAAGCGCCGGGCGAACACGCCGACGCGCAGTTGCGGCTGATCCTGCAGTAGCGCTGCAGCGGCGCAGGCGCGAAGCCGCCGCGAACATGGAGAACATGAAGAACATGGAGGACGCGGCGAGCACGAGGGAAACGGCGGGCATTACCGCGCTTCGCGCCCGAAGCCAAACGCCTGGCGCTCGGCACGCCCTCGCCGCGACGCCGAAGTTTTTCCGTTATACTTGCCCGATTGTTGTTGTTGTCGTCGTCGCTTCGCGGCGATGCTCGGAAAGCGCGCCGATTTGCTGACTCGATTGCGGGCGCGCGAACCGGCCGGGGCTCCGTCCCGGCGGTTCAGTACAAATGCGGCTAAAGAGGTCGTCAGCCGGCTCCCCGCTTCCCGCGCACGCCCGACAACCATTTAGCCGCCCAGTCATAAGGCGGAACGAATGGAATCGATCGGCATCGTCGCTCCACAAACCATGCATTTCGCCGAACCGCTGCGCCTGCAAAGCGGCAGCGTGCTCGGCAACTATCAGCTCGTCGTCGAGACCTACGGCGAGCTCAACGCCGCGCGCTCGAACGCGGTGCTCGTCTGCCACGCGCTCAACGCGTCGCACCACGTCGCGGGCGTCTACGCGGACGATCCGCGCAACACCGGCTGGTGGGACAACATGGTCGGCCCCGGCAAACCGCTCGACACGACCCGCTTCTTCGTGATCGGCGTCAACAATCTCGGCTCGTGTTTCGGCTCGACCGGGCCGATGAGCATCGATCCCGCAACGGGCACGCCGTACGGCGCGCGCTTTCCGGTCGTGACGGTCGAGGACTGGGTGCATGCGCAGGCGCGCGTCGCCGACGCGTTCGGCATCGAGCGCTTCGCCGCGGTGATGGGCGGCAGCCTCGGCGGAATGCAGGCGCTCGCGTGGAGCCTCCTGTATCCGGAGCGGGTCGCGCATTGCATCGACATCGCGTCGACGCCGAAGCTGTCCGCGCAGAACATCGCGTTCAACGAGGTCGCGCGCTCGGCGATCCTGTCGGACCCCGATTTCCACGGCGGCGACTACTACGCGCATGGCGTGAAGCCGCGGCGGGGCCTGCGCGTCGCGCGGATGATCGGCCACATCACGTATCTGTCCGACGACGACATGGCCGAGAAATTCGGCCGGGCGCTGCGCCGCTCGGACGGCGCGCTCGACGCGTACAACTTCAACTTCGACGTCGAGTTCGAAGTCGAGTCGTACCTGCGCTACCAGGGCGACAAGTTCGCCGACTACTTCGACGCGAACACGTACCTGCTCATCACGCGCGCGCTCGACTACTTCGATCCGGCGAAGGCGTTCGACGGCAACCTGACGGCGGCGCTCGCGCATACCAAGGCGAAGTATCTCGTCGCGGGCTTCACGACCGACTGGCGCTTCGCGCCCGCGCGCTCGCGCGAGATCGTGAAGGCGCTGCTCGACAACCGGCGCGCGGTGTCGTACGCGGAGATCGATGCGCCGCACGGGCACGACGCGTTCCTGCTCGACGACGCGCGCTATCACAACCTGGTGCGCGCCTATTACGAACGAATTGCCGAGGAGGTGGGCGCATGAACCAACAGGCGCTGAACACGCTGTCCGCACGCGCGGACTTTCGCGCGATCGCGCGCTGGGTCGAGCCGCGCTCGACGGTGCTCGATCTCGGCTGCGGCGACGGGTCGCTGCTGTCGCTCCTCTCCGAGGAGCTCGAAGTATCGGGCTACGGCGTCGAGATCAACGATGCCGGCGTGCTCGCGAGCGTGAAGAACGGCATCAACGTGATCCAGCAGAATCTCGAGGACGGCCTGCGCCTCTTCGAGGATCACAGCTTCGATTTCGCGATCCTGTCGCAGACGCTGCAGACGATCCACCAGACGGCCGCGATCTTGCGCGAGACCGCGCGCGTCGGCCGCGAATGCATCGTGTCGTTCCCGAACTTCGGCTATTGGGCGCACCGGCTGTCGGTGCTGCGCGGCCGCATGCCGGTATCGAAATCGCTGCCTTACCAGTGGCACAACACACCGAACGTGCGGGTGCTGACGATCAAGGATTTCGAGGCGCTCGCGCCCGAAGTCGGCGTCGAGATTCTCGACCGCGCGGTGCTGCACGAAGGGCAGCCGATTCGATGGGGAGTGAACTGGCGTGGTAGTCTTGCGGTCTACCGCGTCAAGCGGAGACAACCCTAGTATTTAGTTCGATGACCAAACCACCGCACGACGCGCCCGCCCTCAACGCCCACGAGGACCACCCGGGCTGGCGCGCGTTTCTGAACACGCACATGCTGATCTGCGTCTTTCTCGGCTTCACGTCGGGACTGCCGCTCTTCACCCTCGTCTACCTGGTGCAAGCCTGGCTGCGCTCGGAAGGCGTGAACCTGAAGGAGATCGGCCTCTTCGCGCTCATTCAGTTCCCCTACACGTGGAAGTTCCTGTGGGCGCCGCTGATGGACCGCTTCATCCCGCGCCTGCCCGGCTGGCGGCCGGGGCGGCGGCGCGGCTGGATGCTCGTCACGCAGTTGCTCGTCGCCGTTGCGATCGCGGCGCTCGGCTTCGTGTCGCCGCGCGAATCGATCTGGACGGTCGCCGCGCTGACGACGCTCGTCGCGTTCTTCGGCGCGAGCGCCGATATCGTGATCGACGCATACCGCCGCGAATTGCTGCGCGATACCGAGCAGGGCCTGGGCAACGCGGTGCACGTGAACGCGTACAAGGTCGCGGCGCTGATTCCCGGCTCGCTGTCGCTGATCCTGTCCGATCACCTGCCGTGGGACGCCGTGTTCGCGCTCACGGCCGCGTTCATGCTGCCCGGCATCTTGATGACGCTCGTCGTGCGCGAACCCGACGTGCACGGCGCGCCGCCGAAGAGCCTGTCGGACGCGGTGGTCCTGCCGTTTCGCGAATTCATCGGCCGCGACGGCTGGCGCGGCGCGCTGCTCGTGCTCGGCTTCATCTTCCTCTACAAGCTCGGCGACACGATGGCGACGACGCTGTCGACGTCGTTCTTCCTCGACCTCGGCTTCAACAAGACGCAGATCGGCGTGATCGCGAAAACGACCGCGTTCTGGGCGAGCCTCGCGGGCGGCATCATCGGCGGCGTGTGGCTCGTGAAGATCGGCATCGCGCGCGGGCTGTGGATCTTCGGGGTCCTGCAGATCGTGTCGACGCTCGGCTTCGCGTGGCTCGCGAAGGCGGGCCCGGACGCCGTGCTGATGGCGGCCATCTACGGCTTCGAGACATTTTCCACGGGCCTCACGCTCGCCGCGTTCACCGCGTACATCGCGAGCACGACGGACCCGCGCTACACGGCGACGCAATTCGCGCTGTTCACGAGCCTCGCGTCGGTGCCGCGCACGCTCGCGTCGGCGTCGAGCGGCTTCATCGTGTCGCAGATCGGCTGGTTCGACTATTTCCTCGTCTGCGCGGCGCTCGGCATCCCCGGCATGCTGCTGCTGTTCAAGATCGCGCCGTGGAACGGCAGCATGCCCCGCAACGAGGCCGCCCGTGCAGGCTAAGCTGCGCGCCGCCCGCGCCGCGCTCACGTTCGCGGGCGGCGTCGCGCTCGGCGTAGCCGGCCCGGCGCTCGGGCTCGAGCTGTGCATGGCCGAGCCGGTCATCGTCGCCGACAACGGCGCGCCGTCCGCGCCGCCGCCGAGCGCGCCGCTCGTCGCCACGCCCGCGGCTCCGGCCGCGGCGCCCGCAGCCGGCAGCCCGCAGCCGTACGGGCTCGGCGATCAGCAGGTGCGCTACGGCAATGCGATCGTGTTCCGCAGCCTGATTCCGTCGCCGCTGCTCGAGCAGCTGACCGACAACGAATACCGGCAGACCGTGCAGGACGCCGCGCAGCGCGACCGCCTGCTGCCGCCGAACAGCGCGCGCGTGAAGCGGCTGCGCGCGATCGTCACGCGGCTCGCGCCGTATGCGGTCAAGTGGAGCGAGCGCGTGAAGGGCTGGGGCTGGGAAATCGAGGTGCTGCGCTCGCGCTCGATTCGCGCGTTCTGCCTGCCGGGCGGCAAGGTGCTCGTCGACAGCGGGCTGCTCGACCGGCTGCGCCTCACCGACGACGAACTCGGCGTGCTGTTCGCGCACGAGATCGCGCACGCGCTGCGCGAGCACGCGCGCTCGAGCCTCGGCGAGCAGCAGGCCGCGTCGCTCGGCACCGGCGCGACGCCGCTGCCGCCGCTCTTCGGACTGTCGGACCCGCTGCCCGCGCCGCTCGGCGTCGTCGAGCGCTTCGCATCGGTCCGCTACGATCCGACCGACGAAACCGAAGCCGACGTGATCGGCGGCGACATCGCCGCGCGCGCGGGCTTCGATCCGCGCGCGGCGATCACGCTGTGGGACAAGCTCGCGGTCGCGACGCGCGCCGACAAGGAAAGCGGCTTCATCTACGCGCATCCGTACGATACGCGACGCCGCAACGATCTGCGCAAGCGCCTTGCGGACCTGATGCCGCTCTACAAGAAAGCGCTCGACAAGCATGCCGACGCGAGCGCCGCGGGCGCGGACGGCGCGAAGCAGCGCGGCACCGCGGCGGGAAATCGCTAGGCGATGAATCGCCGAACGGTGAATCGCCAGACGGCAAAGGTTGAACGGCGAAAGTTGAACGGCCGCGGCTGATCGGCGAAGGCCGGGCAACGCGCCTCACGAACTCTCCCGCACCGCGTCGCGCCCGCGGTCGGCTCCGCGGTTTGCGCCCGCAGCCCGGGCCGGCAGGCCGCCTTGGTCGAGCCGCTTGCGCGAGTCCCCCAGCGCGTTCGCGCCGCCCGTCACGCCCCTCCGTCATTCCCCCGCCTCGAGCGCGATCGGCTGCCGGCCGCCCGCCTGCACCCAGCGCACTTCGTCGCTCGGGCTGCGTCCGAACAGCCGCTTGAACTCGCGGCTGAACTGCGACGCGCTCGCATAGCCCACCCGCGCCGCCGCCGCGCCCGCGCTCAATCCGTCCTGCACCATCATCAGCCGCGCATGATGAAGCCGCGTCGCCTTCACGTACTGCATCGGCGAGCTCGCCGTCACGCTCTTGAACTGCGCATGAAACACGGCGACGCTCATCCCCGCTTCGCTCGCGAGCGTCTCCACGTCGAGCTCGCCGCTCAGGTCCGCGTGAATCCGCCGCAGCGCCTTCGCGACGCGGCCGAAGTGATGTTGCTGCGCGAGCGCCGCGCGAATCGCGTCGCCTTGCGCGCCCGTCAACACGCGGTAGCCGATCTCGCGCATGATCGCCGGGCCGAGCACGCGCGTGTAGGCGGGCGACGCGAGCGTCTCGAGCAGGCGCAGCACCGCGTCCGCGAGCGGCGCGTCGAGCGGCGTCGAGTAAACGCCGCGCGGCTCGCTGATCGACGCGCCGTGCGTCTCGTCGAGCAGGATCGCGAGCTCGGCGATCACCGCGAGATCGATGCGAATCGACAGCGCGAGGAACGGCTCCTCCGGCGTCGCGAACGTCTCGCATTCGAACGGCAGCGGCACCGACAGCACCAGATACTGCTGCGCGTCGTAGACGAAGGTCTGCTCGCCGACATAGCCGCGCTTGCGCCCCTGGCAGACGACGACGATGCTCGGCTCGTACAGCACCGGCATTCGCGGCACCGGCCGGTTCGAGCGAATGAAGCGCACGCCGTCGATCGCGGCGTGCGTATAGCCTTCGTTCGGCGCGAGCCGGTCGAACAGCGCGAGGATGCGACGCCGCAGATGCGCGCCGCCGTCGTGGAAAAGGGGTTCGAAGCTCATCGGACTTCCTTCGGACTGCAAGAGAATCAGGCTTGCTATCTAGCACCGGACAAGCCTTTTTTCCGCACTTTGCCCGGCATTCGAGAGAAATAGGCAAACCTTCGAGATCTTCAGGTATTCCGCGCGCGTACCCCCGTGCTTACGATGTGCCCCGTGCCGCTGCGCCTCCGCATTCCGCGGCCGCGCGCGGCGCGTGTCTTTTCGAGTCAGGAGCCTTCATGAGCACGACTTACGCTTACGCGGCAACGAGCGCCACGACGCCGCTCGCGCCGTTCGAATTCCAGCGCCGCGCGCTGCGCGATCTCGACGTGCAGATCGAGATCCTCTACTGCGGCGTCTGCCATTCCGATCTCCACCAGGCCCGCAACGAATGGAAGAACACGACGTACCCGGTGGTGCCGGGCCATGAGATCGTCGGCCGCGTGACGGCCGTCGGCCCGCAGGTCACGCGCTTCAAGGCGGGCGAGCTCGTCGGCGTCGGCTGCCTCGTCGATTCGTGCCGCACGTGCCCGAGCTGCGCGGAAGGGCTCGAGCAGTATTGCGAGAACGGTTTCGTCGGCACGTACAACGGCCGCGACCGCGCGACGGGCGACATCACGTACGGCGGCTACTCGACGCAGGTCGTCGTCGACGAGGCGTTCGTGCTGCGCGTGCCCGACACGCTCGATCCGGCGGGCGCGGCGCCGCTCCTCTGCGCGGGGATCACCACGTATTCGCCGCTGCGCCAGTGGGGCGCGGGGCCCGGCAAGAAGGTCGGCATCGTCGGCCTGGGCGGCCTTGGCCACATGGGCGTGAAGCTCGCGCGCGCGATGGGCGCGCACGTCGTGCTGTTCACGACATCGCCGCCGAAGATCGAGGACGGCAAGCGGCTCGGCGCGCACGAAGTCGTCATTTCGAAGAACGAAGCGCAGATGAATGCGCATCTGAACAGCTTCGACTTCATTTTGAACACGGTCGCCGCGCAGCACGATCTGAATCCGTTCCTCCACCTGCTGAAGCGCGACGGCACGATGACGCTCGTCGGCGCGCCGGAGCACGATCATCCGTCGCCGCGGGTCTTCAACCTGATCTACAAGCGCCGCCGCCTCGCGGGCTCGCTGATCGGCGGCATCGCCGAGACGCAGGAGATGCTCGATTTCTGCGCGCGGCATGGAATCACGTCGGACATCGAAGTGATTCCGATGTCGCAGCTCAACGCAGCGTACGAGCGGATGCTGAAGAGCGACGTGAAGTACCGCTTCGTGATCGACATCGGGTCGATCAAGCCGAAGCTCGCGGCGTGACGAGCGGCTGCTCGCCCGACCGGCGCGCCGGCGCGTAGCGGAATCGATCCGGCGCGTCGCGCGCCGTTCGAGACGCCGGGCGCGGTGCGTCGTGCGTCGTGCGTCGTGCGTCGTGCGTCGTGCGTCGTGCGTCGTGCGTCGTGCGTCGTGCGTCGTGCGTCGTGCAGCATCGCCCCCATCTCACCGCAACGCAAGCCGCAAAAAAAACGGGCCGCACGCGCGGCCCGTTTTTCTTTCCGTCGTCGCCACCCGCTCGCGACGATCGCCCGGCCCGCTCTCGCAGAAGCGAGCCGGCGCGACCGCCCGCCGCGTCACTTGTAGTCGTAATCGACCGTGAGCGGCGCGTGATCGCTGAACTTGACGTCGCGGAAGATCGACGTGCTTTTCGCCGTGCCGGCAATGCCCGGCGTCGCGATCTGGTAATCGATCCGCCACCCGACGTTCTTCGCGTACGCCTGGCCGCGATTGCTCCACCACGTGTACTGCTCGGGCCGCGAATCGAGCGTGCGGAACACGTCGACATAGCCGACTTCGTCGAACAGCTTCGTGAGCCACGCGCGCTCCTCCGGCAGGCAGCCGGAGTTCTTCTGATTGCTCTTCCAGTTCTTGATGTCGATTTCCTTGTGGACGATGTTCACGTCGCCGCACAGGATCACTTCGCGCTTCGCCTTCAGCTCGGCGAGGTGCGGCATGAACTCGTCCATGAAGCGATACTTCGCCTGCTGGCGCTCGTCGCCGCTCGAACCGGACGGCACGTACACCGACACCACCGACAGCTTGCCGAAGCGCGCCTCGACATAGCGGCCCTCCGAATCGAACTCGCTGCTGCCGTAGCCGATGATCACGTCGTCGGGCTCGCGGCGCGAGTAAAGGCCCGCGCCGCTGTAGCCCTTCTTCTCCGCGTGGTGGAAGTAGCTCCTGAAGCCGTGCGGCCCGACGAACTCGGCGGGCAGATCGTCCGCCGACACCTTGATTTCCTGCACGCAAACGCAATCGGCGTTCTGCTCGCCAAGCCAGTCGAAGAAGCCCTTTTTCGCGGCCGAGCGGATGCCGTTCAGATTCGCGGTGATGACACGCAGCATGGTGAATTCCGTCCAGTGATTTCGTTGCGGTTTATTGGATTCTGATGCCGGCGAGCTCGGGCTTCGCGGGCGGATATTCGAGCTTCATCGCGGTCAGCTCGCGCTGCAGCAGCTCGGCGATCATCACGTTGCGATGCGTCTTCGAATCGGCCGGAATCACGTACCACGGCGCATGCTCGGCCGACGTCGCGACGAGCGCGTCGCGGTACGCGGCCTGATACGCGTCCCAGTGCTTGCGCGCTTCGAGATCCGAAATATCGAACTTCCAGTGCTTGTTCGGATCGTCGATGCGCGCCTGCAGCCGAGCGCGCTGCTCGTCCTTCGAGATGTGCAGGAAGCATTTGACGACCCGCGTGCCGGATTCGGCGAGCATCTCCTCGAACTGCCGGATCTGCTTGTAGCGCCGCTCGCACTCGGCCTTGTCGATCGCGCCCGTCACGCGGGGCACGAGGACATCCTCGTAATGGCTGCGATTGAAGATCGTCAGCTCGCCCGCGGCGGGCACCTGCGCGTGGACGCGCCACAGGAAATCGTGCGCGAGCTCGACCGACGTCGGCGCCTTGAACGACACGATGCGCAGCCCGAGCGGATCGACTTCGTGGAACACCGCGCGCACGGTGCCGTCCTTGCCGCTCGTGTCCATCCCTTGCAGCACGAGCAGCATCCGCTTGTGCCGCTGCGTATGCAGGCGCTCCTGCAGCGCGTCGAGCTGCAACGCGACGGCGGAGAGCCGCTCGCGGTCGGTTTCCTTCGCCCCGCTCGAAAACGGCTTCGCGGCCGGATCGAACGCGTCGAGCGCGAATGCGGCGGCTTCTTTTTCGCGCGTGTGATACGGCACGCAGTAGTCGTCAAGCGACGGTTGCTTGGCCATCGGCACCTCCTTTCGTGTTGCACGAAGCGCGGCCCGGCGCTTCGCGAAACGCGAGCGGGCCGCCCCGAACGCCGGTTCGGCGGCGGCCCGCTTGCTTCAGTTCGGCTTCAATCCGGCGCCGCCCGCTCAGCCGAGCTTCTTTTTCAGGAGCTCGTTGACCTGCTGCGGGTTCGCCTTGCCCTTCGTCGCCTTCATCGCCTGGCCGACGAGCGCGTTGAACGCCTTTTCCTTGCCCGCGCGGAATTCCTCGACCGATTTCGCGTTCGCGGCGAGCACCTCGTCGATGATCGCCTCGAGCGCGCCCGTGTCGGAAATCTGCTTCAGGCCCTTCGCGTCGATGATGCGGTCGGCCGCGCCTTCGTCGGCCGCCTTCTCGTCCCAGATCGTCACGAAGATTTCCTTCGCGATCTTGTTCGAGATCGTGCCGTCGGCGATCCGCTGCAGCACGAGCGCGAGCTGCGCGGCCGACACCGGGCACGCATCGATTTCGATGCCGTCGCGGTTCAACTGCGACGACACGTCGCCCATCAGCCAGTTCGCGGCGATCTTCGCGTTCGCCGCGCCGGCCTTCGCGACCACCGCCTCGAAGTACGCGGCCATCGCCTTGCTCGACGTCAGCACGCCCGCGTCATAGGCGGACACGCCGTACTGCTCGACGAAGCGCTGCTGCATCGCGGCCGGCAGCTCGGGCATCTCGCCCCTCACGCGCTCGACCCAGTCCGCGCCGATCACGAGCGGCATCAGGTCCGGATCGGGGAAGTAGCGGTAGTCGTGCGCGTCTTCCTTGCTGCGCATCGAGCGCGTCTCGCGCTTGTCCGGGTCGTACAGGCGCGTTTCCTGCACGACTTCGCCGCCGTCCTCGATCAGCTCGATCTGGCGGCGCACCTCGAAGTTGATCGCTTCCTCGAGGAAGCGGAACGAGTTCAGGTTCTTGATCTCGGCGCGCGTGCCGAACTTCTCCTGGCCGACCGGGCGCACCGACACGTTCGCGTCGCAGCGAAACGACCCTTCCTGCATGTTGCCGTCGCAAATGCCGAGCCACACGACGAGGCCGTGCAGCGCCTTCGCATACGCGACCGCTTCAGCCGCGCTGCGCATTTCCGGCTCGGTGACGATTTCGAGCAGCGGCGTGCCCGCGCGGTTCAGGTCGATGCCCGTCATCCCCGCGAAGTCCTCGTGCAGCGACTTGCCCGCATCTTCTTCCAGATGCGCGCGGGTCAGGTTGACCGTCTTCGAATACGCGTCCTTGCCGGCCTTTTCGTTGGCGGGCACCTGGATCGTGATCTGGCCGCCCTGCACGACCGGGATCTCGTACTGGCTGATCTGATAGCCCTTCGGCAGATCCGGGTAGAAGTAATTCTTCCGCGCGAAGATGCTGCGCGGCGCGACCGTCGCGCCGATCGCGAGGCCGAAGCGGATCGCCCGCTCGACCGCGCCGCGGTTCAGCACGGGCAGCACGCCCGGCAGCGCGAGGTCGACCGGGCAAGCCTGCGTGTTCGGTTCCGCGCCGAACTGCGTCGACGCGCCCGAGAAAATCTTCGAGACGGTCGACAGCTGCGCGTGCGTCTCGAGGCCGATAACGACTTCCCACTGGGTCATGCTCACACTCCTGCCGGTTTCTGTTTATGCCAGTCGGTCGCGCGCTGGAACGCGTCGGCCACCTGCAGCATCCGGGCCTCGTCGAAATAGTTGCCGATGATCTGCAGACCGACCGGACGCTTCGCGTTCGCGCCGAAGCCGCACGGCACGCTCATGCCGGGCAGGCCCGCGAGGCTCACCGACAGCGTGTAGATGTCCGCGAGATACATCTGGACGGGGTCGTCGCCCTTCGCGCCGATGTCCCATGCGACGGTCGGCGACGCCGGGCCCATGATCACGTCGCAGGACTTGAACGCTTCCTGGAAATCCTGAGCGATGATGCGCCGGATCTTCTGCGCCTGCAGGTAATACGCATCGTAGTAGCCGTGCGACAGCACGTACGCGCCGACCAGAATCCGGCGCTTCACCTCGGGGCCGAAGCCTTGCGCGCGCGACTTCTTGTACATGTCGAGCAGGTCGCGGTATTCCGCCGCGCGGTGGCCGTAGCGCACGCCGTCGAAGCGCGACAGGTTCGACGACGCCTCGGCGGGCGCGATCACGTAATAGACGGGAATCGACAGCTCCGTCTTCGGCAGCGACACCGGCACGAGCGTCGCGCCGAGCGCTTCGTAAGCCTTGAGCGCCGCGTCGATCGCCGCGCGCACGTCGTCGGCGAGACCCGCGCCGAAATACTCGTTCGGCAGGCCGATGCGCAGGCCGGCGAGCGGCTTGCCCGCATCGCCGCCGGCCGACCAGGTCTTGCCGAGGTGGCGCGCGAAATCCTCGCCATCGCGCTCGAGGCTCGTCGAGTCGCGCTCGTCGAAGCCCGCCATCGCGTTCAGCATGAGCGCGCAGTCGGCGGCCGTCTGCGCCATCGGGCCGCCCTGATCGAGCGACGACGCGAACGCGATCATTCCGTAGCGCGACACGCGCCCGTACGTCGGCTTGATGCCCGTCACGCCGGCGAACGACGCCGGCTGGCGGATCGAGCCGCCCGTGTCGGTGCCCGTCGCGGCGGGCGCGAGGCGCGCGGCGACGGCGGCCGAGCTGCCGCCCGAGCTGCCGCCCGGCACCGCGCTCGTGTCCCACGGGTTCTTCACCGGGCCGAACGCCGAGTTCTCGTTCGACGAGCCCATCGCGAACTCGTCCATGTTGGTCTTGCCGAGCGTGACCATGCCCGCCTTCGCGAGGCGCTCGACGACGGTCGCGTCGAACGGGCTCGTGTAGTTCGCGAGCATCTTCGAGCCGGCGGTCGAGCGCCAGCCGCGCGTGACGAACACGTCCTTGTGCGCGATCGGCAGCCCCGTCAGCGGGCCGGCCGCGCCCTGCGCGAGCGCGGCGTCGGCGGCCTTCGCCTGCGCGAGCGTGAGATCCGCGTCGACGTGGACGAACGCGTTCAGATCGCGCGCGGCGTCGATCCGTTTCAAATAGTGCTGCGCCAGCTCGACGGCCGAGCATTCCTTGGCGTCGAGCGCGGCGCGCAGTTCGGTCAGGCTTTTTGCGTGCATTGCGTGGGTTTCCTGGATTCTTCGGCGCGCGGCGAGAAGCGCGCGCCCGGGCGAACAAGCTGGCGAATCGGGCGGCCGGGCCGAAGGCGCGATTGCGGTTGCGATTGCGGCGACGGATGCGGCCCGAATTCGAGCGTTTACTCGATCACCTTCGGCACGAGGTACAGGCCGTCCTGGACGGCCGGGGCCGGGCGCTGATTGTCGTCGCGATTCACGCGCTCCGTGACGGCGTCGTCGCGCAGTCGCTGCGCGACGGCCTGGATCTGCTCGATCGGGTGCGCGAGCGGCGCGATGCCCGTCGTGTCGACAGCCTGCATCTGCTCGACGAGGCCGAAGAACTCGTTGAGCTGGGCCAGCGTGTGCTCGGCGTCGGCGTCGGCCATTTCGAGCCGCGCGAGGTGCGCGATGCGTTTCACATCGGTCAGGGTCAAAGCCATGCGGTCACCGGAAAACAAGGGCTTGGCGCAGCGTGAAACTTGCGTTGCGTCAGGGGTTGGAAGGCTCGATCGAACCCTCAAAAATCGGGGGCGAAGCGGCGAAAATACAGCCTGTTTCGGTTCAAATACAGCGAAATTATAAGGTATCATTACGCGTTCGACCCAGACCCGGACTGCCCTTGCCGCGCCGCCGCCGCTTTGACGAAGCCGCGCGGGCTTCGCGCCGGTCCCGGAAGATTTCATTCGCAGCTTCGCGGTTTTCAGGCGGCCGCTCCCGCCCGATCCGAGGCTGTTATTTTTCCGCTGCCGCCCTTCGCGCCATGTCCGCATGGGGCCGGCCCCAGAGCGAAACAGGATTCTGAATGTTCGGTTTTTTGCGCAGCTATTTCTCCAACGATCTCGCGATCGATCTCGGCACCGCAAACACCCTGATCTACATGCGCGGCAAGGGCATCGTGCTCGATGAGCCGTCCGTCGTGTCGATCCGCCAGGAAGGCGGCCCGAACGGCAAGAAAACGATTCAAGCAGTCGGCAAGGAAGCGAAGCAGATGCTGGGCAAGGTGCCGGGCAACATCGAGGCGATTCGTCCGATGAAAGACGGCGTGATCGCCGACTTCACCGTCACCGAGCAGATGATCAAGCAGTTCATCAAGACTGCGCACGAGTCGCGCATGTTCTCGCCGTCGCCGCGCATCATCATCTGCGTGCCGTGCGGCTCGACGCAGGTCGAGCGCCGCGCGATCAAGGAAGCGGCCCACGGCGCGGGCGCGTCGCAGGTCTACCTGATCGAGGAGCCGATGGCGGCCGCGATCGGCGCCGGCCTGCCGGTGTCGGAAGCCACCGGCTCGATGGTCGTCGATATCGGCGGCGGCACGACCGAAGTCGGCGTGATCTCGCTCGGCGGCATCGTGTACAAGGGCTCGGTGCGCGTCGGCGGCGACAAGTTCGACGAAGCGATCGTCAACTACATCCGCCGCAACTACGGGATGCTGATCGGCGAGCAGACCGCCGAGGCGATCAAGAAGGAGATCGGCTCCGCGTTCCCGGGCTCCGAAGTCAAGGAAATGGAAGTGAAGGGCCGCAACCTGTCGGAAGGCATTCCGCGCAGCTTCACGATCTCCAGCAACGAAATCCTCGAGGCGCTCACCGATCCGCTGAACCAGATCGTGTCGTCGGTGAAGATCGCGCTCGAGCAGACGCCGCCGGAACTCGGCGCCGACATTGCCGAGCGCGGGATGATGCTGACGGGCGGCGGCGCGCTGCTGCGCGACCTCGACCGCCTGCTCGCCGAGGAAACCGGCCTGCCCGTGCTCGTCGCCGAGGACCCGCTCACCTGCGTCGTGCGCGGCTCGGGGATGGCGCTCGAACGGATGGACAAGCTCGGCAGCATCTTCTCGTACGAGTGATCGTCTAGGCATCCGTATGTCGCTCGTGCGGCGTGGCAGGCTCGCTCGTTTAGAACGAACCGCCGCGCCGTTCGCGCGTCTGAGCAACATCTAAATCGATCACGCGCCCGGCGCCGACCATGGAATACAGTCCGCCGCCCCTCTTCAAACAAGGTCCGTCCGCACTGGCGCGGCTGATCTTCTTCGTCGTCCTGGCGATCGCGCTCCTCGTCTCGGACGCGCGCTTCAACACGCTCGAAATCGTCCGCGGCGTACTCGGCACCGTGCTTTATCCGCTGCAGCGCGCGGCGCTCGTGCCGCGCGATCTGTTCGTCGGCGCCACCGAGCTCGCGACGACGAGCTCGGCGCTGCGGCACGAGAATCAGCAATTGCGCGACCGCAACCTGAAGCTGTCGCTGCAGGCGAACCAGGCGGGCCAGCTCGCCGCCGACAACGCGCACCTGCGCGCGGTGCTCGAGCTGCGCCAGCAGATCGCCGCGCAGGCGACGCCCGTCGAGATCCAGTACGACACGGGCGATCCGTTCTCGCAGAAGATCATCATCGGCCACGGCTCGCAGGCGGGCATCCAGGACGGCGCGCCCGTCGTCAACGAGGACGGCGTGATCGGCCAGGTCACGCGCGTGTTCCCGCTGCAGTCGGAAGTCACGCTCGTCACCGATCGCGACCTCGCGATTCCCGTCCAGGTGCTGCGCACGGGCCTGCGCAGCGTGATCTACGGCACCCCGAAGGGCGATGCGCTCGATCTGCGCTTCGTGCCGACGAGCGCCGATCTGCTCGCCGGCGACGAGCTCGTGACGAGCGGCCTCGACGGCGTCTATCCGCCCGGGCTGCCGGTCGCGAAGGTGGTGCGCGTCGACAAGCTCGCCGATACGGCCTTCGCGCACGTCGTCTGCGCGCCGATCGCGGCGGTGCGCGGCGCGCGCGAGATGCTCGTACTGCACTACCGCAACGACATCCCGCCGCGGCCCGCCACCGACGACGCCGCGAGCGACGCGAAGCCGGCGAAGGGCAAGAAGGCGGCGAAGGGCGCGGACAAGAACGCGAAGGCCGCCGATAAAAGCGCGGACAAGGGCAAGGGCGCCGACAAGGGCGCGAAGCCTGCGGTGCCGCCGCCCGCGGCCGCCCAGAATCGCCCGGCCGGCGCGGCGCAGCCCGCCGCGCCGCTCAAACCCGCGGCCGCGCCGTCGCAAGGAGCGCCGCGATGAGCCGCCCTCAGTACATCCTGCAGCCCGTCAACCCGTACTTCATCGTCTTCAGCCTCGCGGCCGCGTTCCTGCTGAACCTGATGCCGTGGGGGCGGATTCCGGGCGTGCCCGATTTCGTCGCGCTCGTCGTGCTGTTCTGGAACATCCATCAGCCGCGCAAGGTCGGCATGGGCGTCGCGTTCATGCTCGGCATCCTGATGGACGTCCACGACGCGGGCCTGCTCGGCGAGCACGCGCTCGCGTACACGCTGCTGTCGTACGGCGCGATCACGATCCACCGGCGCGTGCTGTGGCTGCCGCTTGGCGTGCAGATCTTCTACGTCGCGCCGCTGCTCGTGATCGCGCAGCTCGTGCCGTTCGTGATCCGGCTGCTGATGGGCGCCGCGTTCCCCGGCTGGAGCTATCTCGTCGACGGCTTCGTCGAAGCTGCGCTGTGGCCGATCGCGAGCCAGCTGCTGCTGATGCCGCAGCGCCGCCCGGTCGACCCGGACGACACGCGGCCGATCTGACGCGCCGCGCCGCCAGGATTTTCGCGTTGAACGCCCGCCGACCAACCGCCCGCCCGCTCGCCGCCTGCGCACCGCGGCCGCAGCGCGCCGGCCCGGCGGCTCGCGCAGGCCTGGCGGGCGCACCGCGCCGGCCGTGTTCGGCAATGTCCGGCGCGCCGGCGCGGAGGCGAAAGCGCGCCCCTTCATCCGTAATCGCATGACCGAATTCAAGGACACTCAACAGCAGCTCTCGAAGTTCCGCCTGCGCGTCGCGGCGGCGGGCGTGTTCGTGTTCGTCTGCTTCGGCTTGCTCGCCGCGCGATTCTTCTACCTGCAAGTCTGGCAGCACGGCAAGTACGCGCTGCAGGCCGAGGAGAACCGGATCTCGGTCGCGCCGATCGTCCCGAACCGCGGAATCATCACCGACCGCAACGGCGTCGTGCTCGCGAAGAACTACTCCGCGTACACGCTCGAAATCACGCCGTCGAAGCTCACGGACACGCTCGAAAACACGATCAACGCGCTCTCCGAAGTCGTGCAGATCGACGCGCGCGACCGCCGCCGCTTCAAGAAGCTGCAGGAAGACTCGAAGAACTTCGAGAGCCTGCCGATCCGCACGCGCCTGAGCGACGACGAAGTCGCGCGCTTCACCGCGCAGCGCTGGCGCTTCCCGGGCGTCGACGTGCGCGCGCGCCTGTTCCGCCAATATCCGCTCGGCCCGACGGCCGCGCACGTGATCGGCTACATCGGCCGGATCTCGAAGCGCGACCAGGACAAGATCGACGCGATGAGCGACGAGAACGACAGCGATCCGGAAACCTACGATCCGCGCCGCGACGCGAACAACTACAAGGGCACCGACTACATCGGCAAGGTGGGCGTCGAGCAGAGCTACGAGACGGAGCTGCACGGAATCACGGGCTTCGAGGAAGTCGAGGTGACGGCGGGCGGGCGGCCCGTGCGCACGCTGTCGCGCACGCAGGCGACGCCCGGCAGCAACCTCGTGCTGTCGATCGACATCGGGCTGCAGCAGGTCGCCGAGCAGGCGTTCGCCGGCAAGCGCGGCGCGCTCGTCGCGATCGAGCCGAAGACGGGCGACGTGCTCGCGTTCGTGTCGTCGCCGAGCTTCGATCCGAATTCGTTCGTCGACGGCATCGACCAGCAGACCTGGGACGAGCTCAACAACTCGCCCGACAAGCCGCTGCTGAACCGCCCGCTGCACGGCACCTATCCGCCCGGCTCGACGTACAAGCCGTTCATGGCGCTCGCGGGCCTCTCGCTCGGCAAGCGCACGCCCGGCTGGGGCTTCCAGGACCCCGGCTACTTCACGTTCGGCGGCCACACGTTCCGTAACGACGTGCGCTCGGGCCAGGGCTGGGTCGACATGAACAGGGCAATCATGGTGTCGAACGACACGTACTTCTACATGCTCGCGCGCGATCTCGGCGTGACCGCGATCGCGAACTTCATGAAGCCGTTCGGCTTCGGCCAGCTGACGGGCATCGATGTCCAGGGCGAGGCGCGCGGAATTCTGCCGTCGCCCGAATGGAAGAAGAAGACGTTCAAGAAGGCCGCGCAGCAGAAGTGGTTCGACGGCGAGACGATCAGCCTCGGGATCGGCCAGGGCTACAACTCGTTCACGATCCTGCAGCTCGCGCACGCGACGGCGACGCTCGCGAACAACGGCGTCATCATGAAGCCGCACCTCGTGAAGGAGATCGAGAACCCGATCTCGCGCGCGCGGCACCTGACCGTGCCGAAGGAAAGCGGCGTGATCCCGCTCAAGCAGAACGATCTCGACGTCGTGAAGCGCGGGATGGAGAACGTGGTCGAGAGCCCGTCCGGCACCGCATACAAGGTGTTCCGCGGCGCGCCGTATCTCGCTGCGGGCAAGACCGGCACCGCGCAGGTGTTCTCGCTGCAGGGCGGCAACTACCGCGGGCACCTGCTCGCCGAGCATTTGCGCGACCACGCGCTCTTCATCGCATATGCGCCCGTCGACCATCCGCAGATCGCCATCGCGCTGATCGTCGAGAACGGCGGCTGGGGCGCGCAGTCCGCGGGCCCGATCGCGCGGCGGGTGCTCGATTTCCATCTGCTCGACCGCAAGAATCCGGCGACGGAAGCGGCGGCCGTCGCGGCGGCCGCGTCGGCGACCGAGCCCGTCAACGCGCCCGTGATCGGCGACGCGACGAGGCCCGTCGGCGTCGCGGCCGGTTTCAGGGCGCTGCCGCTGCCGGCGCCCGCGGCGGCGAGCGGGGCGGACTCGACGTCGGGCGCGAGCGGGACGGATGTCGGCCAAGGGAGCGCGAGCGGACGCACAACGGGCGCGAGCGCCGCCGGCACGGCGGGCGCGATGGGCGCAGCAAGCGCCGTCGGCGGTGCGTCGAGCGCGGCCGCCACGGCCGGCAGCGCCGCGAGCGCGCCGCCCGCGCCCCGCCGGCTGCCGCCGCGCAAGCCGCGCCGCGCGCCGGCGAGCGACGCCGCGACCACCGCCGCCGCGCCAGCCGACCAACGGAAGTCCCCGAGGGACGACAACCGCGCCGCCACCGCCGCCAAGCCGGCGGCGGGCGGCATCGACGAGTAACGGAGACAGGCATGCAATTCGACAAGCGCGCCTCGCTCGACAAGATCAAGCAGATGTTCGAGGGCTTCGACCGGCCGCTCGCGCTCATCGTGTTCCTGCTGCTGTGCGTCGGCATCGTCACGCTCTACAGCGCGAGCATCGACATGCCCGGCCGCGTCGAGGACCAGCTGCGCAACATCATGCTGACGTTCGTGCTGATGTGGGTGATCGCGAACATCCCGCAGCAGACGCTGATGCGCTTCGCGGTGCCGCTCTATTCGTTGGGCGTCGCGCTTCTCGTCGCGGTCGCGCTATTCGGGATGACGAAGAAGGGGGCGAAGCGCTGGCTGAACGTCGGCGTCGTGATCCAGCCGTCCGAGATCCTCAAGATCGCGACCCCGCTGATGCTCGCGTGGTACTACCAGCGCCGCGAAAGCAGCCTGCGCTGGTACGACTTCGTCGTCGCGTTCGTAATCCTGATGGTGCCCGTCGGGCTGATCGCGAAGCAGCCGGACCTCGGCACCGCCGTCCTCGTATTCGCGGCGGGCCTCTTCGTGATCTATCTGGCGGGGTTGTCGTTCAGGCTGATCGTGCCGGTGCTCGTTGCCGGCGTGATCGCGGTCGGCTCGATCGCCGTGTTCGAGGAGCGCATCTGCCAGCCCGACGTCGTCTGGCCGCTGATGCACGACTACCAGAAGCACCGCGTCTGCACACTGCTCGACCCGACGTCCGACCCGCTCGGCAAGGGCTTCCACACGATCCAGGCGGTAATCGCGATCGGCTCGGGCGGCCCGCTCGGCAAGGGCTATCTGAAGGGCACGCAGGCGCACCTCGAATTCATTCCGGAAAAGCACACCGACTTCATCTTCGCGGTGTTTTCCGAGGAATTCGGGCTCGTCGGCGGGCTCGTGCTGCTCACGCTCTACATGGCGCTGATCGTGCGCGGGCTCTACATCGCCGCGCAGGGCGCGACGCTGTTCGGGCGGCTGCTCGCCGGCTCGCTCACGCTCGCGTTCTTCGTCTACGCGTTCGTCAACATCGGGATGGTGAGCGGCGTGTTGCCCGTCGTCGGCGTGCCGCTGCCGTTCATGAGCTACGGCGGCACCGCGCTCACGACGCTCGGCATCGCCGTCGGGCTCATCATGAGCGTCGGACGGCAAAAACGGCTGATGAAAAGCTGATCGAAGCGGCGCGCGATGCGCCGCTTTTTTATGTGCCGCTTCGGTTCGGGCTGGCGCTGGGCGCGGCGCTCGGCGCGGTGAATGGGGCGGATCGAGGCGATGTACGGCCGCTGGACGGCGTGCCGTTGCCGTCGGCGTGTCGCGATGTCGAACGGGTAAGCCTCGAAGTCGAGCGGACCTCGGTTCTCGGTTCGCCGTTCGCCGTTCGCCGTTCGCCGTTCGCCGTTCACCGTTCACCGTTCACCGTTCACCGTTCACCGTTCACCGTTCACCGTTCACCGTTCACCGTTCACCGGTTCGAATGCTCTGTCGATTCGCGGTTCCCCGCGCGATCAATTCGACGGAGCCGGCGCCTTCGGCGCCGACGCGCCGCCCGGCCCCGCCTTCAGCACGGCCGTCAGCTCGCGGTACTTGAGCGCCGCGGCGTCGTCGCCTTGCGCGGCGGCCGCCGCGTAGTACGCGCGCGCGATGTTGAGATTGCGCACGACGCCGTCGCCGCCGCGCTCGTAGAACGACGCGGTCACGTATTGCGAGACCGGCTCGCCCGCATCGGCCGCGCGCTTGTACCATTCGAACGCCTGGCGGTTGTCGCGCGGCGTGCCGCGCCCGTCGAGAAACTGGTTCGCGAGCGCGAGCTCCGCCTGTACGTGCCCTTGCCGCGCGGCCTTCAGGAACCAGCCGTGCGCGGCCGCCGGATCGCGCGCGACGAACTCGCCGTCGTCGAGCATCCGGCCGTACACGTACTGCGCCTGCGACATGCCCGCGTCGGCCGCGCGCTTGAGCCAGCGCAGCCCTTCCGGCACGTTCGCCGTCACGCCTTCGCCCGTGATCAGCATCATCGCGTAATCGAACGCGGCGAGGCGGTTGCCGCGCGTCGCCGCGTCGTGAAACTGCACGAGCGCGGCGCGCAGATTGCCCGCGTTGTAGTCGGCGACCGCCGCTTCCGTCTCGCGCTCCGGATTCGGCCGCTTCTGCGCGCCCGACGCCTGCGCGAACGCGCCGCCCGCCGCCGCGCCGAACGCCGCGGCGACGACGAGCGAGCCGACCGCCGCGCCGCGATGCGCATGCCGCGTGCGCGCGAACCACGGCGCGCCGCGACGCTTCCCGTTCATCCCCGCACCTCCTGCAATGCCTGCCGCGTCGCGCGCAGCAGCCACACGACGTCCGCCGACAGCGCGATCACGCGAAAGCCGGCTTCGAGATACTGGCGCGCGCCCGCCGCGTCGGCGGCGAAGATGCCGGCCGGCACGCCGGCGCGCCGTCCGGCCGCGAGCACGTGTTCGAGCGCCGCCGCGACGTCCGGATGCTTCGTATCGCCGAGATGCCCGAGGCTCGCCGACAGATCGGCAGGCCCGACGAACACGCAGTCGACGCCCGGCGTCGCCGCGATCCGCTCGGCGTCGTCGATCCCGCGCGCCGATTCGATCTGCACGATCGTCGCGATCTGCGCGTTCGCGGTCTGCACATAATCGCGCCGCATCCCGTACGCGGCCGCGCGGACGATGCCCGCGACGCCGCGCAGCCCGTCCGGCGCATCGGGCGCCTGAAAGCGGGTGAGCCGCACCGCGTGCGCGGCCTCGTCGGCCGTCTCGACGTTCGGAAACATCAGCGTGCGCGCGCCCGCGTCGAGCGCCCGCTTGACGAGCCACGGCTCGCGCGCCGGCACCCGCACGACGGGCTCGCTCGGCAAATGCGCGGCGGCGAGCGCGCGCAGCTGCGCGGCGACGTCGCGGCTATCGTTCGGCGCATGCTCCATGTCGATGCACAGCCAGTCGAAGCCTGCATGCGCAAGCGCCTCGGTCGCCGCCGCGCTCGCGAGCGTGAGCCAGAGGCCGAGCAGCGGCTCGTCGCCGTCGCGCAGGCGCGCCTTGAGGGAATTGGTGAGCGTGCTCATCGGCGGCCTCCTGTCGTGCTGCGCACGAGCGGACTGCGATTCGGAAGAGGGGGCAAGCGGCCGCCGGGCGGGGCGCTGCGCCGCAACAGGCGGGGGCGCGGCTCGTTCGTCGCGGCGGACGATTCACGAGTCGATCATACCGTGATCGCGGCCCGCACGCGGATTCGGAGAATATCGGCGCAAGACCGGGCGACTCGCGGCGCAATCGGAGAAGCCGACAGGTTCGGCGAAGAAAAGGATACGCGCGGCGCAATCGGCCGCCGCGCGGTGCGGCATGCATGTCGAAGCGCGCGCAACGGCGCAATCGCGCCGCGCGCCGCCCGCATCACGCGCGCGATTCGCGCTCGACGTCGGCCCAGCAGTTCGGCGTCTCGTACAGACGCACGCGCTCGAGCCGCAAATTCACGCCGTAATGCGCGTCATACACGTTCGCGAGGATGTCGAACGCGATCGCCGCGAGATTCTCGACGGTCGGAATCCGATCGAGAACGACCGTCTTGTGATCGGCCATCTTCTCGAGGAACGAGCGCACGACCTCGTCGCGCGCATAGACGAGGAACGCGTGATCCCACTTGCTGACGAGGTGCTCCATCGCGAGCGCCTTCACGTCGGCGAAATCCATCACCATCCCGCGGTCGGGCGCGCCCTCGGTCTCGACGAGATCGCCGCGCAGCGTGACTTCGAGCACGTAGCGATGCCCGTGCAGATTGCGGCACTGGCTGCGGTGATCGGGAATGCGGTGGCCCGCGTCGAATTCGAGTTTTCGGGTAATCAGCACGATGAATGAGGCGTATGGCTCAAGGAATGTTCAGGTACTTGTGCGTCTGCATCGACAGCCGCCACTGCGGATGGCGCTTGCACCAGTCGATCGCGAGCTTCGTGTTGAGCTCGCGCGACGGGCCGTCCATCGGCTGCACGAGGAAATGGTCGAAGTCGAGCTTCGCGTAATCGGCAAGGCGCTGGTTGTCCTGCGGCACCACCACCTTCAATTCGTTGCCCTTCGTGACGACGAGGGGCGCGTCCGCCTTCGGGCTCACGCAGACCCAGTCGATCGATTCGAGCACGGGCAGCGAACCGTTCGTCTCGATCGCGATCGTGAAGCCCGCCGCGTGAAGCGCGTCGACGAGCGGCTGATCGAGCTGCAACATCGGCTCGCCGCCCGTACAGACGACGAAGCGATGCGCCTCGCCTGGCGGCCACAGCGACGCGATCTTCGCCGCGAGCGATTCCGCATCCTTGAACTTGCCGCCGTTCTCGCCGTCGGCGCCGACGAAATCGGTGTCGCAGAAACGGCACACCGCGCCGTCGCGATCCTCTTCGCGCCCCGTCCACAGATTGCAGCCGGCGAACCGGCAGAACACGGCCGGACGGCCGGCGTTCGCGCCCTCGCCCTGCAACGTATAGAAGATTTCCTTGACCGTGTACGTCATGCCGCTTCGTTCCGGCTTGCGCCGTTCGCCTTCCATTACTCGATGAATCCCACCGGCACCCGCGCACCCACGCGAGCGCCGCGCGCCTCAGACGGGCGCCTCCGTCACGCTTTCGCCGCGCAGATACGCCTCGTAGCCGCGCTTGCGCAGCTTGCACGCCGGGCACTCGCCGCAGCCGAAACCCCAGTCGTGCAGCTCCGAGCGCTCGCCGACATAGCACGTGTGCGTCTCGACGCGAATCAACTCGACGAGCGGCTGGCCGCCGAGCTGCTCGGCAAGCCGCCATGTATCGGCCTTGTCGAGCCACATCAGCGGCGTCTCCAGCACGAAGCGCGCATCCATGCCGAGATTGAGCGCGACCTGCAGCGCCTTCATCGTGTCGTCGCGGCAATCCGGGTAACCGGAGAAATCTGTCTCGCACATGCCGCCGACGAGCGCGCGCAGCCCGCGCCGATACGCGATCGCCGCGCCGATCGTCACGAACAGCAGATTGCGGCCCGGCACGAACGTGTTCGGCAGGCCGTTCGACGCCGTCTCGATCTCGATCGCGCGCGTCATCGCGGTGTCGCTGATCGCGCCCAGCACCGACAGATCGATCATGTGATCGTCGCCGAGCTTGTGCGCCCACTGCGGAAAACGCCGCTTCAGCGCGTCGCGCACGCCCTCGCGGCACTCGAGCTCGACGCGATGACGCTGGCCGTAATCGAAGCCGAGCGTCTCGACGCTCTGATAGCGCTCGAGCGCCCAGGCAACGCACGTGGCCGAATCCTGGCCGCCGGAAAACAATACGAGCGCGCCGTCCTTAGCGTCTGTCCGAATCACCGTGATACTCCGTGAATGATGAGCGAGCGCGCCGGCGGCCCGACGCGCGCCGGCAGTGCCGGCCCACCCAGTATAGGCAGCAGCGCGCGGCCCGAAACGGCGCGGCGCTTATGTCGCTCATCGCGCCGCGCTGCGGCGGCGCACGCTCTCGCGCCGTGCTCGGGCGCCGAAACAAAAAAGGACTTGCGGCGCCGCTCGGGCGCGCCCTCAAGCCCTCTAAGTCTTTGAGTCGACGGAGATTTTATCACGCCGCCCCAAAATCGGCCGAAGGCCGGACATGCCGCTCCACAAACGAAAAACCCCAAGAATCTGGCGATTCTTGGGGTGGAATACTGCTGGTGGCCTGGGGCGGAATCGAACCACCGACACGCGGATTTTCAATCCGCTGCTCTACCAACTGAGCTACCGGGCCACGAAGAAAAAAAATTATAGCAATGCGCAAAACACCGATCAAGCCCTTTGCGCAAAAATTTATACCGCGCCTTCGGCCGGCTTCTTGCCGAGCTCGACGCCGAGCTGCTTCAGCTTCCGGTACAAGTGCGTGCGCTCGAGGCCCGTCTTCTCCGCGACGCGCGTCATGCTGCCGTTCTCGCGCGCGAGGTGATATTCGAAGTACGCGCGCTCGAACGCGTCGCGCGCCTCGCGCAGCGGAATGTCGAACGGAATCGCGGCTGTCGTCTGGCCCTCGAACGCCGCGGACGCGTCGTCGTTGAACGTCGGCAGCGCGGCCGCGGACGCGACCGACGACGGCCCCGCCGCCGGCTTCGCCGCCGTGCTCGCGGGCAGCGGCGCCGCGCCGCGCGCGAGGCCGTGCTCGACCGACTTCAGCAGCTTCTGCAGCGTGATCGGCTTCTCGAGGAAATCGAGCGCGCCGATCTTCGTCGCCTCGACGGCCGTGTCGATCGTCGCGTGCCCCGACATCATGATGACGGGCATCGTCAATTGTCCTTGGCTCGCCCACTCCTTCAGCAACGTGACGCCGTCGGTATCGGGCATCCAGATGTCGAGCAGCACGAGATCGGGCGCATGCCGCAGCCGGTAGTCGCGCGCGGCCTGCGCGTTCTCCGCTACGTCGACGACATGCCCTTCGTCGCTGAGGATCTCCGAGAGCAATTCCCGGATGCCCATTTCATCATCTACCACCAGGATGGTTGCCATTTACGCTGCCTTTGTCTGCACAGTTGCTCTTGTCTTGGCGGGTGCCGTGCCGCCGTTCGCTCCGCCCCCGGCGCCCGCCGCATCGTCCGCGAGTTGCAGGAACAGGATCGAGACCTGCGCGCCTTCCACGACGTCGCCGTGCATGCGATTGCGCAAATCGATCCGCGCGCCATGCTCGTCGACGATCTTCTTCACCGTCGCGAGACCGAGCCCCGTGCCCTTCGCCTTCGTCGTCACGTAAGGCTCGAACGCGCGCGTCAGGATGCGCGCCGGAAAACCCGGACCGTTGTCCGAGACGGTCAACCGAACCGCGACCCGCGTTTTGCCGTCCGCGTCGGGATCGCCATATTCTACTGTCTTGGTTTCGAGCAACACACGGGGATGCTCGACGTCGGCGACCGAATCCTGCGCGTTCTGCAGCAGATTGTGGATCACCTGACGCAGTTGCGTCGCATCGCCGCGGATCACGGGAAGCGGCGCCTGCTCGACGACGATCGTGTTCTTGCCTTCGCCGACGCCGTAGAGCGTCAATACTTCGCTCACCAGATCGTTGAGCTGCAGATTGACGAGCACCGCGGGCGGCGTGCGCGCGTAATCGCGGAAATCGTCGACCATCCGCTTCATCGCGGCCACCTGATTGACGATCGTCGTCGCGCCGCGCTTGAGCACGTCGGCGTCGGGCGGCGCGAGCTTGTCGGAAAGCTTCATCTGCAGGCGCTCGGCCGACAGCTGGATCGGCGTGAGCGGATTCTTGATCTCGTGCGCAAGCCGCCGCGCCACCTCGCCCCATGCGACCGAACGCTGCGCGGAGATCACGTCGGAGATGTCGTCGAACACGACGACGTAGCCGGACGTCTGCGGATCGTCGGGCTGCCCCGGAGCGGCCGCCGTCGACACGAGCCGCGTGCCGCGCACGAGCAGCGTCAGCGGATCGGCCTCGCCCGGCACCTCGACCGCGAACTGCTGCTGCCAGTGGCCGCGATCCTCGCCGCTGCCCCGGCCCGCCGCCTCGCGATCGGCGAACGCCTTTCTCACCATCGCGCCGAATTCCGCGACGACGCCGACCTGATCGAGCGTCGTGCCGATCAGCGAATTGAACGGCTGACGGAAAATCCGCTCGGCGCCGCGGTTCGCGGTCGTCAGGCGGAACTGGCGGTCGAGCACGAACACGCCCGCCGTCAGGTTCGCGAGAATGCTCTCGAGGTAGGTCTTCGAATGCTCGAGCGCGACGCGGTTCTTCTCGACCGCGAGGCGCGCCTCCGACAACTGCCGCGTCATCGCGTTGAACGACTGCGTGAGGAAGCCGAGCTCGTCGCGCGTCTTGATTTCGCGCTTCGGCGTGTAATCGCCTTCCGCGACCTCCTTCGTGCCCTGCGCGAGCAGGAACAACGGCCGCGCGAGCTGGTTGCCGAGCGCGAGCGCGATCATCATCGCGATGAACGTCGCGAGGAAGAGCGCGAGCGTGAGCGTGCCGATGTACATCTTGCGCAGCCCGCTGCGGCCAAGCGCCTTCTCCTGATATTCGCGATACGCGCGTTGCACCGCGTCGGCGTTGCGCGCAAGCGTCGGCGACACCGGCTGCGTGAGCTGCAGGAAGCGCTCGTCGGGCTGCAGCAGCGACGTCGACGAATCGGGAATGCGCTGCACGACGCGCAGGCGCAGCGCGCCTTTCGAGCCGTGCGCGTGCGGATCGCCGTCCACTTCGCCTTCGATCGCCGCATAGCCGCCATGCTCGCGCGCCTGGCTCAGCATCAGCGGCGTCGGCATGTCGTCCGGGATCAGCGCGGCGAAGTTGCCCGACGCCTGCGCGACGATGTGCACGTCGGGCGACGCGCCCGTGCTGCGCCCCGGCTCGACGATCGTCGCGTCCTGCACGCCGATCTGCTCGCGCAGCCGCAGAAGCGTGAGCGTCGTGCCGTTCGTGTTGGTGTCGGCGCTCGCGAGCTGCTCGGCCATCAGGCGCGCCTTCGTCTGCAAATCCGCGAGCGACGTGTCGAGCATCCCGCGGCCGAGATTCAGGCCCGCGGTGAGCGCCGTCTCGACGTTCACGTCGAACCACGACTCGATGCTGCGCGACACGAACTGATACGACACGATATAGATGATCCCGCCCGGCACGACGCCGACGAGCGTGAAGAACACCGCGAGCTTCGCGAGCAGCCGCGTGCCGAACTTGCCTTTCCTCAGCCGCGCGACGATCATCCCGACGAGCCCGAGCACGACGAGCATGAACACGAGCGCGACGATGATGTTCGCCGAGTAGAGCCACGAGTAGTAGCGATCGAAGAACTCGGTGTTCGCGCTCGCGGCCGCGAGCAGCACGAGCAACAGAATCGCCGTGATCGCGACGGTCGACACGATCACGCGTATGAGGAGGCTCTTTCCGCTCGTCGCGCGGCGGACGCGCATTTTACTTAGCACGTTCGGCCGCCGTGAAAGTGAAGCGCTTCCAATCGGAAACGAGGTTCCAGTCGCGGTTGTTCACCGCGTCGACCTGGAACGGCTTCGGCATCAGCGCGGTGTCGAGCTGCATCCGCACCGACGCCGTGTACGTTTCGCCCGGGCGCACCTGGCTCTTGTCGATCACATGCCAGGACGTCACGTGCTTGACCACCGCGAGCGCCTCCTTCAGCGTCGGAAAGCCGAGCTGCAAGCCGCCCGTCGACACGCGGTATTCGCGCGTGAGCGGCTGAAACGACAGACGGATCGTCTGCGACACCGACACCGGCTGCTCGTCGAACCAATACCAGCGCGCGCGGCTCAGTTCGAAATCGGTCGTGAAATAAAGCGGGATGGCTTTGTTGACCGCATCCTCCAGGCTGCTGTTGAGCTCGAAGTCGAAACGCGCGTCGAGACTCCAGCCGTTGCCGTCCGACTGCAGCGACGCGCGCTGCACGGCGATCGGATCGGCGTGCGCGGAGGGAACGGCAGCGAGACACAGCGTCAGCGCGGCCCAGAGCACGGCCGCGAGCCGGAGTGGAAAGAAGCGTTTGATCGTCACCGTTTCTGAAAGCGCGCGTAGAAAAATCCGTCGTGATCGACATGCCGGCCGGGCTCGCCCGATCCCCCGGCGGCCGGCGCCCCGCCTGACGCCCCCTGCGGCAGCAACTGCCCGGGCGCGTCCAATCGTACCGCATCTTGATGGGCGTCTCCAAACCAGCGCGCCTGCTGCTCGCCCTCTTCCGGAAAGATCGAGCAGGTTGCATACAGCAGCTCGCCGCCCGGTTTCAGGAGCGGCCAGAGCGCGGCGAGAATGCGGCGCTGCTCGGCGACGAGCGCGGGAATGTCGGCCGCGCGGCGCAGCCAGCGAATGTCCGGATGACGGCGCACGATGCCCGACGCGGAACACGGCACGTCCGCGAGAATCCGGTCGAACGGGCGGCCGTCGTGCCATTGCGCGGGATCGCCCGCATCGCCGACGCGCACGTCGGCCGCGAGCGACAGTCTCGCGAGATTCTCGCCGATGCGCGGCGCGCGCGCCGAATCGCTTTCGAGCGCGACGACTTCGACGTCCGCGAGCTCGAGAAGATGGCCCGTCTTGCCGCCGGGCGCCGCGCACGCGTCGAGCACGCGCATGCCGTCGCGCGCGCCGAGCGATTCGGCCGCGAGCTGCGCGCCCGCATCCTGTACCGACACGACGCCGTCCGCGAAGCCCGGAATGCGCTCGACCGGCAGCGGCGACGCGAGTCGTATTGCGTGCCGGCCGATCCTCTCGGCGTCGATCCGCTCGGCGCGCAGCAGATCGAGATACGCGTCGGCCGTCATGCGGCGCGCGTTCACGCGCAGCGTCAGCGGGCCGGGGGCGTCGCCCGCGGCGAGAATGCGCTGCCACGCGTCGGGCCATGCGCGCTCGACCGCGTCGATCCACCACGTCTCGTAGTTCCAGCGTGCGCGGCGATCGGACTGCATCCGCTCGAGCCACGCGGCCCGTTCGCGCAGGAACCGGCGCAGCACCGCGTTGACGAGCCCCTTCGCGAACGAGCACTCGCGGCGCGCGCCGATCGCGCTCACCGCCTGATCGACAACGGTGAAAGGCGCATACGCGGCGTGTTCGTCGTCGTCGACGAGGAGCGCGAACGCGCAGACGAGAAGCGCATGCACATGCGCATGCGGCGCCTTCGCGACGAATTGCGCGATCAGCCATTCAGCCGTGCCGCGACGGCGCACCGCGCGATACGCGATGTCCTGGATCGCGCCGCGCGCCGCCGCTTGCGCCCCGTCGGCAAACGACGCCTGGACGGCGGCGAGCGCGGCGGGCAGCGCCGCGCCGCGACTGACCGCGTCGACCGCTTGCGCGGCGCCGTCGAGCGCGAAGCCGAGCGAATCGGGGACGAGATGCAGCATCGACAGGCGCGGAGCGCGAGCGGGCGCGCCGGATGCGCGGGAACGAGAAGGGCGAGTCTGGGTCATCGGATCAGCAGTGTCCGCAGCGCGCGGTGGCGCCGGGCGATGGTAGGGAGGTGCCGGTGGCCGGCTCTGGGCCGGTCAGCGGGATATTGTAGCGTGCCGGGGGAGTGGGACTCGGGTTGGTGCGGTTGGTGCGGTTGGCGCGGTTGGCGCGGTTGGCGCGGTTGGCGCGGTTGGCGCGGTTGGCGCGGTTGGCGCGGTTGGCGCAGTATCGACACAATCCTCGGCCGCTCGCAAGGCGCTCTTTGCGGCATCGACCAAGCAGCCATCTCGCCGAAAACGACAAACCCCGCAGCTCAAGGCATGCGGGGTTTGCCCGATCGTCCGACGCGCGAAAGCGCGTCAGGAATTGCTACCGCCGCGACGCCCCTTCGCGAGTGCGTCGCCGTGCGATGACGGTCGTCAATCGAAGCGGCCGGTGCGCGCCATTTCCATCAGCCGCGCGATCCGCTCCTCGGTGGCCGGGTGCGTCGAGAACAGGTTCTGCAGCCCGCCGCCCGACAACGGATTCATGATCATCATCTGCGCGGTGGCCGGATGCTGTTCCGCCGTCTGGAACGGAATGCCCGACGCATAGCGATGGATCTTGTCGAGCGCCGAAGCAAGCGCCTGCGGATCGCCCGAAATCTGCGCGCCGCCGCGGTCCGCCTCGAACTCGCGCGCCCGCGAAATCGCCATCTGGATCAGCGCGCCAGCAATCGGCGCGAGGAGCGCGACTGCGATGCCCGCGATCGGATTGGCCGGACGCCCGTTCTCGTCGCGCCCGCCGAAAAACATCGCGAAGTTCGCGAGCGCCGAGATCGCGCCCGCCATCGTCGCGGAGATCGTCGAAATCAGGATGTCGCGGTGCTTCACGTGCGCGAGCTCATGCGCCATCACGCCGCGCATCTCGCGCTCGGACAGCACGCGCAGGATGCCTGTCGTCGCGGCAACAGCCGCATGCTCGGGATTGCGGCCGGTCGCGAACGCGTTCGGCTGGGCTTCGTCGATCAGGTAGACGCGCGGCATCGGCAGATTCGCGCGCGTCGCGAGCTCGCGCACCATCCGATAGAACTGCGGCGCCGTGGTCTCGTCGACTTCCTGCGCGTTGTACATGCGCAGCACCATCTTGTCCGAGAACCAGTACGAGAAGAAATTCATACCGAGCGCGATCAGCAGCGCGATCATCATCCCGCGCGATCCGCCGATCATCCCGCCGATCACGATGAACAGGGCCGTGATCGCGGCCATCAGCATCGCCGTTTTGACCCAATTGAACATGTTTCCCACTCCTTATCCGTCTGCGGGGATCGCGCCGCACGCTCATCGGCAGCGCATGATTGTAAGCGATTTGTTAGATAAGAGCGTTTCGAGAAAATTCAATCCTTAGCGCGTCGACGTCGCGAGCTTGACGCCGAGGCCCACGAACGCACTGCCGACGCCGCGGTCGAGCCATTTCTTCACACCAGGCTTGCCGGCGAAGCGCCGCGTGACGGTGCCCGCGACCCACGCCACGGTACACGACCACACCGTGCTCATCGCGAGGAACACCGCGCCGAGCGTGAGGAAGGCGAGCACCTTGTGGTCGCTGTCCGCCGACACGAACTGTGGGAAGAAGGACACGAAGAACAGCACCACCTTCGGATTCAGCACGTTGGTCAGGAACCCTTGCGTGAACAGCTGGCGCAGCGATTTGTCCGCGCCGCGCCGCGCGGCGGACTGCTCGGCCGCCGGTTCCTGCTTCGAGAAAATGAGGCGCACGCCGAGGTAGACGAGATAGGCCGCCCCGACGATCTTGATGACCGTAAACGCGGTAGCCGACGCAGCAAGCACCGCCGTCAGGCCAAATGCGCATGCGAGCACATGCACGCAGCAGCCGGCCGAAATGCCGAGCGCGGACATGAGCCCCGCGCCGCGCCCTTGCGCGACGCTGCGGCCGACGATGTACGCGGTATCGGGCCCCGGCGTGACGTTCAACAGGAAGACTGCCGCCACGAACAAGCCAAGATGGGTGATGCCGAACATGCCGATCCCTCGATGCTGATGTCAAAGAATTCTACGCGTGCGCCCGACGCCGCGCGACCTGGCCGTTCGGCCGATTGCGCGGCGCGCGCGATTCCGATGGAATGTTCTCGGGCGACGAAATTACGCGGCGTCGGGCAATACGAAGCGCTGCCCGGCCACGAGCGGCGCGCCCGCGAGAAACTCGCGCACAGGCAAGCGCTTGCCGCCCGGTTTCTGCAGTTGCGTGACGCGCAGCGCGCCGTCGCCGCATGCGATCACGACGCCGTCCGGCCCCGCTTCGACGATCGTGCCGGGCGCCGCGCCGCCATGCGCCGGCACCGCATCGGCCGCCCACAGCTTGAGCGCCGCGCCGTCGAGCGTGCCCGCGCCGCCCGGGAACGGGTCGAATGCGCGCACCTGCCGCGCGAGCACGGCGGCCGGCTTGCGCCAGTCGAGCGCCGCCTCGTGCTTGCCGATCTTCTCGGCATAGGTGACGCCGCCGGCGGGCTGCGGCGTGGACACGAGCGAGCCTGCGCGCTCGAGCTCGGCGAGCGCATCGACGATGAGGCGCGCGCCCGACGCCGCAAGCTTGTCGTGCAGCGTCGCCGTCGTGTCGTCGGCCGCGATCGCGACGCGCGCGTCGTGCAGCATCGCGCCCGTGTCGAGGCCCGCGTCCATCTGCATCAGCGTGACGCCGGTTTCGGCGTCGCCCGCCTCGATCGCGCGATGGATCGGCGCCGCGCCGCGCCAGCGCGGCAGCAGCGACGCGTGGATGTTGATGCAGCCGTGGCGCGGCAGGTCGAGCACTTCCTGCGGCAGCAAAAGGCCGTATGCGGCGACAACCATCACGTCGTGCGGCGTCGCGCGCAGCAAATCGAGCGCGGCGGCGGCTTCGGCCGGATACTTGCCCGCGCGGCGCAGCGACGGCGGCTGCGCGACCGCGATGCCGTGCTCGAGCGCATAGCGCTTCACCGCGCTTGCCTGCAGCTTCATCCCGCGCCCGGCCGGGCGATCGGGCTGCGTCAGCACGAGCGGCACCGGGAAGCCGGCGTGATGGATCGCGGCGAGGGCCGCCGCGGCGAATTCCGGCGTGCCGGCGAAAATGACTCGCAGTGAATGTGTCATGTGCAAATGAATCGGGAAGCAGCCGCGCGCGTCACATCGCGCGTTCGAGTTTCTTCATCTTCGTCTTGATCCGGTTCTGCTTGAGCGGCGACAGATACTGGACGAACACGCGGCCCATCAGGTGATCCATCTCGTGCTGGATGCACACCGCGAGGAGCCCTTCGCAATCGACCTCGAACAGCTCGCCTTTCTCGTCGAGCGCGCGCACGCGCACCCGGTCCGGCCGCTCGACTTCGTCGTAGACGCCGGGCACCGACAGGCAGCCCTCCTCGTAAATCTGCTTGCCGTCGCTCGTCCAGACGATTTCCGGATTGATGAAAACGCGCAGCTCGTTCTTCTCGTCGGACACGTCGATCACGATCACGCGCTCGTGCACGTCGACCTGCGTCGCCGCGAGACCGATTCCGGGCGCTGCGTACATCGTCTCGGCCATGTCGGCGACGAGCTTGCGGATGCGATCGTCGACCTTGTCGACCGGCTTGGCCACCTTGTGCAGCCGTTTGTCGGGGTAATGAAGGATGTTCAGCAAAGCCATGATGTTCAGTGTTGAGAGACGAACGACTCGCGCGCATCGGCCGTTCGGCCGACTGCCGCGGCGCGCGCGCCGGCCTCAAGATGGATTCTGCGACGCGCGGAATGCGCCGCGCGCCGCGATGACCGGCCAATCGCCGCGCGCCTGCGCGCGTGGCATTCGTTTTATTTCAGATGATGAAAATTTTATCACGGCACCACGCGGCCCGCTGGCCGCGCTTCTGGAGGGGTTCATCATGTCGCCGCTGATGCTGACGCGCGCCGAGCTCGCCGGCTGGCTGCGGCTTGCCGGCGCGTCGGGCGTGCCGGCCGCTGCCTGCGCTGCGCTCCTCGGCGCATTCGCGTCGCCCGAAGCGCTCTTCTCCGCGTCGCACGCGGAATTGGCGGCGCTCGCCGGCGACGCGGCGGCCCGCGCGCTGCTCGCGCCGCCCGCCGACGATTTCGAGCCGCGCGTCGACGCGGCGCTCGCCTGGCTCGCCGAACCCGGCAACGCGCTCGTGACCCGGCACGATCCCGCCTATCCCCGCTCGCTCGCCGAACTCTACGATCCGCCGCCGCTGCTATATATAAAGGGGCGCGTTGCGCTGCTCCATGCGCGCGCGGTCGCGATCGTCGGCAGTCGCGACGCCACGCCGCAAGGGCTCGCCGACGCGACACGCTTCGCGCGCGAGATGTCGGACGCCGGCCTTTCGATCGTGTCCGGCCTCGCGCGCGGCATCGACGGCGCCGCGCACCGAGGCGGGCTCGACGGCGCAAGCGGCACGGTCGCCGTGATCGGCACCGGCGCCGACCTCGTCTATCCCGCTCGCCACCATGCGCTCGCCCACGAAATCGCCGAGCGCGGCGCGCTCGTCTCCGAGTGGCCGCTCGGCACGCCCGCGCGATCCGCGCATTTTCCGCAACGCAACCGGCTGATCGCCGCGCTATCGGGCGGCGTGCTGATCGTCGAGGCGGCGCCGCGCTCCGGCTCGCTCATCACCGCGCGACTCGCGAACGAGATGGGACGCGACGTGTTCGCGATCCCCGGCTCGATCCACGCGCCGCTGTCGCAAGGCTGCCATGCGCTGATCCGCGACGGCGCGAAGCTCGTCGAGACCGCCGCCGACGTGCTCGAGGAATTCGGCCTCGACCCCGCCCGGCCTGCCGTCAAGCCGTGCGACGCGCGCGCCGGCGCGTCGGCCGACGCCGCGCTCGACGACGACGCACGCCGCCTGCTAGACGCGATCGGCTACGGCCCCGTGCCGCCCGAGCTGCTCGCTCAGCGCACGTCGCTCGCGAGCGACTCGCTGCACCGGCTGCTGCTGCAACTGGAGCTTGCCGGACGCATCGCGGCGCTGCCGGGCGGCCGCTACACCCGCATCGACGGCGCGCACGCGTGCGCTCAAGCGCGCGGAACGGGCGGCGTGCTACATTCCGGCGAATAGGCGTCCCGCTCGCGCGTTCGCCCGAGCCGCCGCCACCTTACGATTCAAGGAAATCCACCAATGCCCGCGCTGAATCTCGACACCGACGAAGATCGGATCGCCGAGCGCCTCCGGAATCCCGACACGCTACTCGTCGCCTGCCTGTGCGCCGAGTGGTGCGGCACCTGCCGCGAATACCGCGTTGCGTTCGACAGGCTCGCCGACGCGCACCCCGACGCCTGCTTCGCGTGGGTCGACATCGAAACGCACGCCGATCGGCTCGACGAGCTCGACGTCGAGAACTTCCCGACGCTCCTTATCGAAGACGCGAACTCGGTTCGCTTCTTCGGCACCGTGCTGCCGCATGCGGCAATCGTCGAACGAATGCTGTCCGACCTGACCGCGCTGCCGGGCGCGCCGCATGCACCGAAGCTGCGCAATTTGTTCGACTAGCGCCATTCGGCCCCAAAATATCGATCGCGAAATGCGGCTTTACCGCTGGTTTACGCGAGAGGGCGTGCGACAGGCTTGCCGCCGCCCTTGCCCCCACTTATGATGACCCGCTTTTTGCTCGCGCCGGCCGCCGTTTGGGCGCCGTGTGCTATAAAGCCGTCGTAAAAGGGCCCGCACTCGGGCTCGCCCGGTCTACCAATACACACTTGTCATGTCGAAAGCACTCATCATTGCGGAAAAGCCTTCTGTCGCGAACGACATCGCGCGCGCTTTGGGCGGCTTTACCAAGCATGACGAATATTACGAAAGCGACGATTACGTGCTGTCGTCGGCGGTCGGCCACCTGCTCGAAATTGCCGCGCCCGAGGAATACGAGGTCAAGCGCGGCAAATGGAGCTTCGCGCACCTGCCCGTCATTCCCCCCCATTTCGATCTGAATCCGATCGCGAAGAGCGAGTCTCGCCTCAAGGTGCTGACGAAGCTGATCAAGCGCAAGGACGTCGAGCGCCTGATCAACGCATGCGACGCGGGGCGCGAGGGCGAGCTGATCTTCCGCCTGATCGCGCAGCACGCGAAGGCGAAGCAGCCGGTCCAGCGCCTGTGGCTACAGTCGATGACGCCCGCCGCGATCCGCGACGGCTTCGCGCGCCTGCGCACCGACTCGGACATGCAACCGCTCGCCGACGCCGCCCGCTGCCGCTCGGAGGCCGACTGGCTCGTCGGCATCAACGGCACGCGCGCGATGACGGCGTTCAACAGCAAGGGCGGCGGCTTCTTCCTGACGACCGTCGGCCGCGTACAGACGCCCACGCTGTCGATCGTCGTCGAGCGCGAAGAAAAGATTCGCCGCTTCGTGCCGCGCGACTACTGGGAAGTGCGCGCGGAATTCGTCTGCGCGGGCGGCTTCTACGAAGGCCGCTGGTACGATCCGAAGTTCAAGAAGGACGAATTCGACCCCGAAAAGCGCGACTCGCGCCTCTGGAGCCTGCCCGCCGCGGAGACGATCGTCGCCGCGTGCCGCGACCAGATCGGCACCGTCACCGAGGAATCGAAGCCGTCGACGCAGCTGTCGCCGCTGCTGTACGACCTGACGAGCCTGCAGCGCGAGGCGAACAGCCGCTTCGGCTTCTCCGCGAAGAATACGCTCGGCCTGGCTCAGGCGCTGTACGAGAAGCACAAGGTGCTCACCTATCCGCGTACCGACGCGCGCGCGCTGCCGGAGGACTACCTCGACACGGTGAAATCGACGCTCGAGATGCTCAAGGAAAGCAACAACTACCTGCCGCACGCGAAGCAGGTGCTCGACAAGAACTGGGTGAAGCCGAACAAGCGGATCTTCGACAACTCGAAGATCAGCGACCACTTCGCGATCATCCCGACGCTGCAAGCGCCGAAATCGCTGTCCGAGCCTGAGCAAAAGCTCTACGACCTCGTCGTCAAGCGCTTCCTCGCCGTGTTCTTCCCGGCCGCCGAGTACAAGGTGACGACGCGGATCACCGAAGTCGCCGGCCACCACTTCAAGACGGAAGGCAAGGTGCTCGTCGAGCCGGGCTGGCTGCAGGTGTACGGCCGCGACGCCGAGGGCGCCGACGCGAACCTCGTGCCGGTGCAGAAGGAAGAGAAGGTCAAGACCGACAAGATCGCCGCGCACGGCCTCACGACGAAGCCGCCCGCGCGCTATTCGGAAGCGACGCTGCTGTCGGCAATGGAAGGCGCGGGCAAGCTCGTCGAGGACGACGAGCTGCGCGAAGCGATGGCCGCAAAGGGCCTCGGCACGCCGGCGACGCGCGCGGCCATCATCGAAGGCCTCCTCGGCGAGAAGTACCTCGTGCGCGAAGGCCGCGAATTGATCCCGACCGCGAAGGCGTTCCAGCTGATGACGCTCTTGCGCGGCCTCGGCGTGAAGGAGCTGACCGCCCCCGAGCTGACGGGCGAGTGGGAATACAAGCTGTCGCAGATGGAGCGCGGCAACCTGCAGCGCGACGCGTTCATGCAGGAAATCGCGCGGATGACGCAGACGATCGTCAAGCGCGCGAAGGAATACGACTCCGACACGATCCCGGGCGACTACGCGACGCTCGAGACGCCGTGCCCGAACTGCGGCGGCCAGGTGAAGGAGAACTACCGGCGCTTCGCCTGCACGAAGTGCGATTTCTCGATCTCGAAGATCCCGGGCAGCCGGCAGTTCGAGATCGCCGAAGTCGAGGAGCTGTTGCAGAAGAAAGAGATCGGGCCGCTGTCGGGCTTCCGCAGCAAGATGGGCCGCCCGTTCTCCGCGATCCTCAAGCTCACGTTCGACGACGAGACGAAGAACTACAAGCTCGAGTTCGACTTCGGCCAGGACCAGGGCGGCGAAGAGGGCGAGGCGCCCGATTTTTCCGCGCAGGAGCCGGTCGGCGCATGTCCGAAGTGCAAGGGCCGCGTGTTCGAGCACGGGATGAGCTACGTCTGCGAGCATGCAGTCGCGAACCCGAAGACTTGCGACTTCCGCTCCGGCAAGGTGATCCTGCAGCAGGAGATCACCCGCGAACAGATGGCGAAGCTCCTCGAGAACGGCCGCACCGATCTGCTGCCGAACTTCAAGTCGTCGCGCACCGGACGCAACTTCAAGGCGTACCTCGTCAAGCAGGCAGACGGCAAGATCGGCTTCGAGTTCGAGAAGAAGGAGCCGAAGCCCGCGGCGGCGAAGAAGACCGCGTCCAAGTCGACGGCCGCGGCCGAAGACGCCGCGACGGACGGCGACGAAAAAGCCGAGAAGAAGGCGGCGCCCGCTCGAAAGACGGCCGCGCGCAAGACGCCCGCCCGCAAGACGGGTTCGTAATCGGCGTCGACGCCGAGCCCGCGCGGCGCGCCGGGCGCGGCGCCACGCGGCGTGCGCCGTGCCGTGCGATCGAGCGGCATGAACGCCTCGACGCGTCGGTCCAAACAAAAGCGCGGGCTCCCGACGAGCCCGCGCTTTTGCTTTTTGCGGTGGAGATCCGGCGCACAGCGGCGTGCGCGCCGGACAAGGACGCGCGCGGCGCCGGCGCGCGTTACAGCGGAGACGGCACGACGGTGCGCGCCCGCGGCGCGCGCGGCAGGCGCGGCGACAGCGCCGGATCGGCGGCGCTCGGGCGCTCGGCGAGCGCGTCGGCGGGCAGCGCCTCGACGGGCTGGCCGAAGCCGCCCTGCGCGGCCCACTGCTCGCCCAACATCGTGTCCGGCAATTGGCTGAAGTGCTCGACGAGGTGATCGATGAACGTGCGCACCTTCGCCGGCAGGTGACGGCGGCTCGGATACGCGATGTTGATCTCGACCTGCGGCAGCCGGTACTCGCTCAGCAGGCGCACGAGCTTGCCGCGCGCGATGTCGCTGCCGATCAGGTAGCTCGGCAGGATCGCGACGCCCATGCCGAGCATCGCGAACTGGCGCAGCATTTCGGTGTTGTTCGCGACGACGACGTTCGACGGCCGCACGCGCACCTCGCCGTCCGGGCCGGTGAACACGCGCTCGTCGCCCCAGTATTCGGACGGCAGGCTGAGGCACGGGTGCTCGACGAGCTGCTCGGGATGCGTCGGCATGCCGTGCTTCTCCAGATAGCTCGGCGTCGCGCAGACCACCATGCAGCCCGTCGTCAGCCGGCGCGTGACGATGCTCGCGCTGCGCATCTGCCGCGTGATCACGACGCCGACGTCGAACCCTTCCTCGACGAGATCGACCTGTCGATCGACGAGGGTTAGATCGGGAATGACCTTTGGAAAGCGCTGCGTGTATGTCTGCAGCACCGGCGCGAGGTTATGCAGGCCGAACACGACGGGCGCGACGATCCGCAGCGTGCCGACGGGCTCGTGGTTGCGCGCGACGACCATCTGCTCGACATCTTCGAGCTCGTCGAGGATCTGGCGCGCCCGCTCCAAATAGACCTGGCCGGATTCGGTCAGCGAGAGGCTACGGGTGGTGCGATTCAGAAGGCGGGTGCCGAGCCGGCCTTCGAGGTCGGCGACGTGGCGCGTCGCGACCGCGTTCGAGATGTCCATCGCGCTCGCCGCCCGGGCGAAACTGCCGAGATCCGCGACCTTGACGAACACTCGCATCGACTGCAAATGATCCATACTCCACTCCTACCGCTGTTACCGCTTCAAAAATATGAAGCAAATGAGTAATTTTCCTACGACAGCGAAAAAGATGCAGAGTTGCTCAACTTCGCGCGGAATCTCGATAAAAACCTTCGAACTTGCTCAGCCCGCCTAGCCGGAAAGACCAATTGTTCTTGATAATGAAATAATTGAGCAATCTCCCTGCGCAAATCGCCCAATTGAGAAACGGCGGAATCGCCGTCCGGCCGGCATCGAGCGGGGCCCGAACAGCATGATTTCCGCCCGGACGCAAACGCTTGCCGCGCCGCGTAACAAGCTGTTAAAAAGAGATACACCTGTTGCCGCGCCGCCATAGGATCATTACGGCCCCCAAACCGGGCCGGACCGGCGCGCGACGAAGCGCGACGGCCACCACCTGACATCGCTCATCCCGCGCGAATCCCGAAACACGCCATGAAAATTGCCATCCTCGACGACTACCAGGACGCCGTCCGCAAGCTCAACTGCTTCGAGATGCTCGCCGACCATGAAGTGAAGATCTTCAACAACACGGTGCGCGGCCTCGGGCAGCTCGCGAGCCGCCTGGCGGAAGTCGAAGCGCTCGTGCTGATTCGCGAGCGCACCCACATCACGTCGCAACTGCTCGGCAAGCTCCCGCATCTGCGCATGATCAGCCAGACGGGGCGCATCTCGACCCACATCGACCTCGACGCATGCACGGAGCGCGGCGTCGCCGTGCTCGAGGGCACGGGCTCGCCGATCGCGCCCGCCGAGCTGACCTGGGCGCTCATCATGGCCGCGCAGCGCCGCATTCCGCAGTACGTCGCGAACCTGAAGCAGGGCGCATGGCAGCAGTCGGGCCTGAAGACGTCGGCGATGCCGCCGAACTTCGGGCTCGGCCAAGTGCTGCGCGGGCAGACGCTCGGGATTTGGGGCTACGGCAAGATCGGCCGGCTCGTCGCCGGCTACGGCAAGGCGTTCGGGATGAACGTGATGATCTGGGGCCGCGAGCATTCGCTCGAAGCGGCGCGCGCCGACGGCTACGCGACCGCCGGGAGCCGCGAGGCGCTCTTCGAGCAGTCCGACGTGCTGTCGCTGCACCTGCGCCTGCACGACGACACGCGCGGCATCGTCAAGCTCGACGATCTGCTGCGGATGAAGCCGACGTCGCTCTTCGTCAACACGAGCCGCGCGGAGCTGCTCGAAGAAAACGCGCTCGTCTCCGCGCTCGCGCGCAACCGGCCGGGGATGGTCGCGATCGACGTCTACGAGAGCGAGCCGATCCTGCAGGGTTACAGCCTGCTGCGGATGGAGAACGTGATCTGCACGCCGCACATCGGCTACGTCGAACGCGAAAGCTACGAGCTCTACTTCAGCGCCGCGTTCAAGAACATCCTCGCGTTCGACGCGGGCGACCTGTCGAGTGTCGCGAATCCCGAGGCGCTCACTCAGGGACGGATTCGCCGCTGAGCGTCGGCGGGACGGCGGCGGCGGCGGCGGGAGGAAGCGAGGTGCGCGGCGGCCGCGCGCCTCGCGCCCGATTCAGCGGTTCGCTGCATTCCGCAAGTTGCCTCTCGCCTCTCGCCTCTCGCCTCTCGCCTCTCGCCTCTCGCCTCTCGCCTCTCGCCTCTCGCCTCTCGCCTCTCGCCTCTCGCCTCTCGTATCTCGTATCTCGTATCTCGTATCTCGTATCTCGTATCCCAAGTCCCGGGCCCCGCATTCCGCACACCGCAGCCCCGCCCAGCCTTAACACCCCGCACCGGTTTCGCCGACGAGCGTCGGCGCTGAAGTGAGGAAGCGCTCACCATCGCGCCGGCCGAGATCGTACGCATGCTGCATCTGGTGCGGACTCGTGTAGTCCCAGCTCGAGATCGGCACCTTGCGCGAAGGCTGCACGTAAAGCCGCCGCTGGCCGCCGCGCTCGACGACGAATGTCTGCGGCCTCGGGTAGAGCCGCGTCACCATCACGAGCACGAGCCCGGGCGACGCATCGAGCGCGCCGACCGGCACGTTGTCGACCATCCCGCCGTCGAGCACCGGCCGGCCGTTGCGGCGCAGAACGGGTGTAAATGGCGGCGTGCACGAAGACTGGAGAACGAGATCGGCGAGCTCGTCGGCGCGCGTGCAATCCTGCGCGCGGACGAATTCGGGGCGGAAACCGAGCGAACGGCCGAGCGTCGGGTGCAGCGCCTTGCGAACGTACTTCTCGATGTTGTACGCGATGAGTCCCGCCGCGACCGCGCTGCGCGCGCCGAGCCAGCGCGGCACGTGCGACACGCCGATGCGGATCTCCGGCGCGCCGGCGAGTTTCGCGAACGGCTCGCCGTAGATGTCGAGAAGCGCCTGCCGATAGATCCGGTAATGCGGAAAGACCGGTTCGGCGCGCAGCAGATTGCCCCAGTAGACGTTCCTGCGGTTGTGCTTGAGCGCCTCTTCGTAATAGCGCATCACCCAGCGCGAATCGCGCGTGTAGAGCATGCACGCGGTCGCCGCGCCGGCCGAAATGCCGGCGATCACGCGCGGCCGCACGTCGAGCGCGGGCCGCAGGACGTCCCAGAATCCCGCCTGCCACCAGCAGCGATTGCCGCCGCCCGCGAATACGACTTGGTCGAACATCGGATGCGCTCCTCGTTGCCGCCTGCCGCTGCCGGCGCTCAGGAAACGAGCGCGTAGGTCGACGTGGCGTGGACGGCCATCTTGCCGTCCTCGTCGAACAGCTCGATTTCGCCGAACACGAGATTGCGGCCCATCCGCAGCACGCGAGCGGTGACGAGCACGTCGCCCTTGCGCACTGGGCGCATGAAATGGGTGTTGAGCGCGACGGTCGTCATCGGTCGGAATTCGCCGAGCGCGGCGGAGATCGCGACGACCATCGCGGTGTCGGCGGCCGCCATGAACACCTGACCGCAGATCACGCCGCCCGAGTGGCGCAGCTCGCCGGAGAACGGCAGCCGCAAGGTGACGCGCTCCTCCGAAACCGATACGGGAGTGAGGGAAAGGGAGCGGACCCACGGAGCAAGGAGCCGATCCAGCAAATCACGGACAGTGTTTTCGTCCATCGTCGTACGCCCAGAAAGAGCCGCGCGCCCGCCGCGCGACAGGGTTTGGGCGACATCATACCGGGAGCGCGCGAGAAGCGACGGATCGTGCGAACTCGACACAGCAGCGCGGGCCGCGCGCGAATTTTTCGAGAAAAAAGCAAAAAGGGCTAGACATGGTTCAAAAGCCCATGCATAATTTCACTTCTGTCGGGGCGTTAGCTCAGTTGGTAGAGCAGCGGACTCTTAATCCGTAGGTCGAGTGTTCGAGTCACTCACGCCCCACCAAGGAATTCGAAGGGTTACAGGCTAGTCGCTTGTAACCCTTTTCTGTTTTTGGCGCGCCCATCGATCGATCACCTCGCCTTCCGCGGCAGCCGAATCCACCAGTGTGGGGAGGTGCTCGATTTGACACCGCCAGAATCCGGACTAGAAAAGCGCTCGAACGCCCGCCGCACAAGGCGTCGGGCAATTTCGGCGGTCGCGGCGGTGCGCGAAGGATTCTGCGAGAAATGACTGCGAAATGCGCGGATTTCGCAAAGATTTTGACACCAGAATAGGCGGGGAGTGGAAGTTATCCACACCACCTATATTTGCCGGCCCACCCAGACAACGCGGCCGATGATCTCGAAGTCGCTTGGCGGCGACGCCATATCAACCGTAAACGGCCGGTACGCCTCGTTGGCGCTACTTACTTCGAGCCTCCCCTCCGGAAGCCGCTGAAGACGTTTCACAAACAGCTCCCCGTCCATTCTCAGCACGTACAAACCTGCGCCTGGTCGGGTATCCGCTTGGTTGACCAAGATTACGTCCCGATCACTCAGCACCCCTTCCATGGAGTCGCCCTTTACTGCGATCACAGCCAAATCTTTCGGGTTGATCCGTAGGTAATTGTCGACCCAATATCGCCGGAAAGCCATCGCCAGCGGAGGTTTGCCGTCGCCCAACGACGCCCCGTGCCCAGCGGCGGCTTTCACGTTGTAACGCGGGATAAACACGAACTCGGCGATGTCGACCGGGTTTCCCATCGTATCGAAACATGCGCTTTGGGGCTGCGCGTCGTCAGATCGCCCCTCGGTGAAGGCGGTGGGAGCTACCTCAGGCTCCTGGCCAAACAGCGAGTTGATCGGAACCCCGGCTCGCTCGGCGACTTGCCGAAGAAAGAACGCGTCGGGAGTCCGCTCCCCGTTCTCGTACCGTTGAATTGTGCTGGTGCCAATGCCGAAGGTAGCTGCCATCTCGGCGATCGACGTCTTCAACACGTCCGTTCGGACACGACGCAGCCTCTCGCCGACCTGCTTGTTGAAGGTTTCAACATCCCGATCGGAACTTGAAAGAGGGGCATCTCGCTCCATTGTTGCTTTCATCTTCCGTACAAATGGTTGATTTACAAGGGAAAATCACCCAATCGGGGTGATGACAAGTCCGATCGGAACAATAAACAACCCGAAAGGGTTGATTTTCGCGTTCCGTTCGGGTTTAATTGCTTCATGACGAACCGCATGGAGTACGCCATGAGGCATGAAAATGTCCCAAAAAAGACCGCCCAACGATCCGATTGGCATCAGGCGGACATCATCGCCGCCGTGAAAAAGGCCGGCTGGTCCCTTCGCGCTCTTTCAATCCATCACGGATATGCGCCTGGAACCTTGCGCAACGCGCTTCGCACGGCGTATCCGAACGCCGAGAAGCTAATTGCTGAAACGATCGGCGTTCCGCCAGAGGCAATCTGGCCGAGCCGATACGAGAAACGAAATTTTACGCCCGTTTTGTCACCGTCCTCCCCTGTTTGTGCGCCCCGCACTGTGCGTTCGGCCGCCGTTGCAATGGATTGAATCGTACGCACCCCGATCCCGACGCGCTATCGGCGCGATTCCCGACCTGGACGACACGACGATGAGAAAACGGACCTGGAAATCCCTGCACGCGACAAGCCTGAGTGAGGCTTTCGAGTTGTGCGTTCAACATGCTGACGAGCGCCGCCGGCCGGCGAAGGTGCTGGCCGATCTGATGGGCGTCGAAGTAAAAACGCTGTATCGCTGGCTCGCCGAGACGTCGATGCCGCTGAACCGCGTGCGTCAATTCGAAGAATTCTGCGGCGCACGCTTCGTCAGCGAATACCTGTGCGTTGCGGACGGCCGCCGCGTCGTCATCGAGATTCCGACCGGCCGTCGCCCCGGCGTCTCCGATCTCGCATCCTTGCAAAGCGCGTTTGCCGACGCGGCGGCTGTGCTTTGCCGCTACTACGCATCCGGCCACGAACAGGCCGAAGCAATCGCGGCACTGACCTGCGCGATGACCCAGGCCGGCTACCACCGCGAGAACGTCACGAAGGATCGCGCGCCTGAGCTGCGGTTCGATGATGCGGAGGCCGAGTGATGCAGGCCGTCGTCAAATCGCACTACGCCGCCGCAGAACTGGCGGGCATGAACTTGCCGAGCCTTCCGACCACGATGCAAGGTGTCAAACTGCGCGCGAAATCGGCGGCTTGGTCGTTTCGGAAACGCGAGGGTCGCGGTGGCGGCCTCGAATATGCGCTCGAAAGCCTGCCCGTCGACGCACAAGCAGAAATCCGCCGCCGAGCGTCAACCGCGCTCGTCGGGACGATGCCCGAAGCGAAGCCGCAGGCGATCATCCGCCGCGAGCAGCAACTGCAGCTCGTCGAGACCGATGTGCAGCGCCTGCGCGCCGATGCGCGCAAGGGCATCTTGTCGATGCTCGATCGCATCATGACGCAATGCCGTGTCTCGCGCGAGGCGGCGATGCACACGCTGCTCACGCAGGCGCGCCTCGGCACGCTCGACGATCACCTGACAGCCATGTTGCGCGCGGCCAAAGATGCGCGCGGTCGCAAGGGTGACGAATTCCCGAGCATCCGCACGCTGAAGCGCTATCTCGGCCTCGCGAAACAAGGCTCTCTCGCGCCGAAGATTCCGAAGTCGAGCTTCGTGATCCCGGCGTGGGCGAAGCTCTTCCTCGAACACTATCAGCAGCCGCAGAAGCCGTCGGTCGAGCAAGCCTATCGTGACTTCACGACGGCATGCGCGGTGCAGCGGGTCACCTACGACGTGCCGAGCGTCCATCAGGTCCGACGCTTCCTCGACAAGCTCGGCAGCGTGACGTTGCAGACCGGGCGTATGGGATCGCGCGAACTGAAGACCATGCTGCCGTTTATCCGCCGCACGTTCGACAAGCTGCTGCCGAACGACATCTGGTCGGCCGACGGTCATACGTTCGACGCGGAGGTACAGCACCCGCTGCACGGTCGGCCGTTCCGGCCGGAGATCACGTCGATTATCGACGTCGCCACGCGACGCGCGGTCGGCATCTCGCTCGACCTGGCCGAGTCGTCGTTCGCCGTGCTCGACGCGCTGAGTACCGCAGTACTCAAGTGCGGCGTGCCGAGCATGTTCTACGTCGACAACGGGTCCGGCTACAAGAACGCATTGCTGAAAGACGAAGGCGTCGGCGTCCAGGGTCGCCTGGGCTTCGTCGTCACGCACTCGATTCCGTACAACTCGCAGGCACGAGGTGTCGTCGAGCGCCTTCACCAGACGCTGTGGGTCGCCGCCGCGAAGACGCTGCCGTCGTACATGGGCGTGGACATGGACCGCCAGGCCAAGCACGTGATGTTCAAGATCACGCGCGACGCTCTCAAGCACGGCGGCGCGATCTCGCTGATGGGATGGGACGCGTTCATCCAGTTTTGCCAGGAACAGGTCGACGCGTACAACGACCGTCCCCATAGCACGCTACCCGTCATCCGTGATCCGAACACCGGCAAGCGTCGGCACATGTCGCCCAATGAAGCGTGGGCGGCGCATGGCGCGCAAGGTTGGCAGGCCGACACGCTCGACGAACACGATGCGCGCATGGTGTTCCGGCCGCGTATCAAGCGCACCGTCGCGCGCGGCGAGGTTCGGTTCCTGAATCACCGGTATTCGAATCCGCAGGAGCTGCTCGAATTCCACGACGAAGAAGTTCAAGTCGCTTACGACATCAACGATGCGCGGTTCGTTTGGATCTACGCGCTCGACGGTCGCTACATCTGCCAGGCCGAGGCCGGCGCGAACGAACGGGCCTACATGCCGCAGTCCGCTGTCGAACAGGCTCGCGAGAAGCGTGCCGATGCGCGAGCGAATCGCCTGCAAGCGAAGCTCGACGAGGTCGAGGCGGAACGTCGTGGCCAACCGGCACTGACCCTCGAAACGCCCGAGGTCATCACGATCCCGGGGTTCGGCGACATCACGCGCCACGCGCTGAGTCGGCGCTTTGTGGACGTCGAGCCAGTGATCGACATCGAACCGGCCGCACTCATGGCCCTTGAACCGCAATCGGAATCGGAAGCCGTCACTGAAACCGCCACCGTGTTTCAGCTTCCGGAAACACCCGAACTGCGATTTGCCCGGTGGCAGACCCTGAACGAACACATCGAAACAGGGGGCATTCCCGACCAGGACGAATTGCAGTGGTACGGCAGATACGCGTTGAGCAAAGAATTCGCGGCGCAAAAGCGCCGCGCGGAACAGGCTGAAGAGTTGCAGCTCGCCAGCCATCAGTAACACCAACAGGAGCAAGCATGACACAACTCGAATCCACGCTCAAACCGATTGTAGGCGGCGTCGCTCAAATCACCAACCTGAACCTGTGCGACATCGCGATCGAGCGCGCTGTCTCGCGCAGCGCGAACCTGCCCGGTCTCGTGTGCTTTTACGGCCCGTCCGGCTACGGCAAGAGCATGGCCGCGAACTACGTGGCGAACGCTCGCCGCGCGCGCTACGTGCAGGCGAAGTCGGTCTGGACGAAGAAGCATTTCCTGAAGGCGATCCTGTTCGAGATGGGTATCAAACCCGGCGGCACGATCCCCGAGATGGCCGATCAGGTCGCCGAAGAACTGGCCGCGTCCGGCCGGCCGCTGATCATCGACGAGATGGATCACCTGGTCGACCGCAACGCGGTCGAGCTGGTCCGCGATCTGTACGAGTCGAGCCAGGCACCGATCTTGATGATCGGCGAGGAAGCGCTGCCGATCAAACTCAAGAAGTGGGAGCGTATGCACGGCCGCGTGCTGGCCTGGGTGCCGGCACAGCCCGTCACGATCGACGACGCTCGCCAGCTCGCGACGCTGTATTGCCGACACATCACGGTTGCGGACGATCTGCTCACGCGGCTCGTCGAACTGGCGCACGGGTCCGTGCGTCGCGTCTGCGTGAACCTCGAACGTATCCAGGAGGAAGCGTTGATGGCCGGCAAGGATGCGATCGACCTCGCGCAGTGGGGCAAGCGCGAGCTGTACACCGGCGAAGCGCCGAAGCGCCGCGTGTGAGGTCGACATGATCGACCACCACATCACACCCGAAGCGAATGCCGCCGCCGATGCCGGTCGAGCGATTCAGTTCGTCGCTCGCGTGTCCGCAGTGGCACTCGCTGCACTCCTGGCCGGATTGCTGATCCCGTCGACCTGGATCGATCTGGCTACCTGGACGGTCGTCGTGCTGTTCGCTGCGCTGACTTGCATCGCGCTCGCTGCTCTGGCTGTTGTGAAGGGAGGCAAACATGGCTAGAAAACCCGCCCACCTCGAACTGACCGGCGGCAAGGGTCCGCGACAGCGTGTATGGGAAGCGATTCGCAGCCAGCGAGACGACTTCACCCCGCACAGCATCGTCCGTGCTGCCGACATCGACAAGGCGACCGTTCAGACGTATTTGCAAGCGCTGGAACGCGGCGAGTACGTCGAGCAGATCGGCGAGCGCAAGGCGATCAGTGATCGGAAGCACTATCGCCTCGTCCGCGACGTCGGTGTCGAAGCCCCGCGTCTCGATCGCAAGGGCCAGCCCGTCATGCAGTCGCGTGGCAACGAACATATGTGGCGCACGATGCGCATCATGGGCGACTTCACGCCGCGCGAGCTGGCTATGCGTGCGTCGACGCCCGACGTCGCGATCACCGACTCGACGGCGCAGTCCTACGTCAAATGCCTGTCGCATGCCGGCTACCTGACACTCGTTGATTCGGGTCACGCATACATCCGTGGCAAGGGCGCGAAACAGGCTCGGTATCGCCTGATCGCATCGAAGTACACCGGCCCGCGCCCGCCGATGATCCAGCGCACGAAATCGGTCTACGACCCGAACCTTGGGAAGGTCGTATGGCAAGAGGAGCCGGACCATGACGCATGCTGATCCGGACTGGCTCGCCATGCTTCGCGAGGCTGTCGCCGCGACGTCGCAAACCAACGTGGCCAAGCTGCTCGACGTCTCACGAACGACCGTTTCGCTTGTCCTGTCGGGCAAATACCCCGGCAACACCAATCGCGTCGCCGCCCGCGTCCTGAAGACGTTCGGACAGGTGCAGTGCACGCATACCGGGCAGCCGATCTCGCTGACGGTATGCGTGTCCTTCGCCAATCGCCGCGCCCCGATCAATAACCCGATGGAACTGAGCCACTGGCGCACGTGCCGCAACTGCCCGCTGCGCCCCGTTAAAGGAGAGTCCAAGTGACGACGAACTGTAACGCCCTCAATTCGCCCGTGCCACCGATCAATCAGCTCATGCAGCTCACGGCACTGCGTCTTGCAGCGACGATCGAGACGCTCACCACGCAGGGCTTCACGGTCATCGGCATCGAGTTCTCGAACGGCTCGAAGCCGACGATCCAGGTGCAGAACTGCGAGGTCTGCGCCGACATGATCGCGAAAGGTGAAGCCACGTACTACCGCACGGGTGGCTCGGGCATCTCACGTTACCGCACCGGCCAGTTCAAGGTCGGCGAGATCCGTGTGCTATGGACGGAGCGAGGACACTAAAAACAGAAGCAGCGCCTTTCTCGAAGATCATCAAACTATATTAGGAGTCCTTTTATGAAGCTACACGTTTTCACATGCTCTGACGAAGGGCGTCGTGCCCGTCGTATTCCGGTCGATGGCGATCGCATCGATTTTCCCGAATATCCGACGGAGCTGTTTGCTGCTCATGCCAATCCGGTTGCAACAACGGCGGGCGAGCCGGCATTTGTCGTGACGCACGTTGGCACAGGCTTTCGTATTGCAAGTGGCAAGACGCAAGCCGCTGCGATTTCGATGGCGAAACGTCTCATCAAAGAGAAGTCAACGGAAGAGTTCTGGCAGGGAGTTTCTGCCGCTCGCAAGCTCATCAAGGCATATCAAACCCTCTCTTGAAAGGAATGAACATGGCATCCGTACAGCAGATTCTCCAGGCCATCATCGACCACCCGGGTTCGTCCGGCGCGCAGCTCGCCGAGCAGCTCGACGTGGATGCGAAGGACATCCAGCCGCGCATCGATCCGTACATCCGCCAGGGGCGCGTGATCCGCGACAAGAAGGTCATGGATGGCTCGTCCCCGATCAATCTGTACTACCCGAGCGACGATCTTGTGCGCGAGTTCGACGGCACGAAACAGACCGTGACAAAAGCCGCGCGAAAAGCACCGGCATTTACTCCGACCGATGCCGCGCCTGGTGATTTCGTCTGCGGCTTCTCGACGGCCGGCCGCCTCACGGTAACCAAGGGACGGAAGACGATCGAGCTGACGCGCGAGGAAACGTCTCGTCTGCTCAAGTTCGTCGACTGCATCAACATCGAAGCGATCGCGGGAGCACAAGCATGACTATCCATATCACCCAAGGCCAAACCCTGACCAACCCCGAGGCATTAAGCAGTGTGGCCGAACTGCGATGCGAGTTGCACCGCGCGAACAAGACGGTGCAGCAGCTCCTGACCAAGATCGCACAGTACGACGAGGTTGGTTCACAGATGGTTGGCTCGGTGAATCACATCCTGACGCTACACGTTCAAGGAAATATCACTGGTCTCGTTGAATGGCTGGACAAGTACCTGTCGGAACGGCCACGCGTGCGAGAGAGGATCGAAGAGGCGATTGAGAGCAAGAATCTCCGGCGCATGCACTGACCGGTCAATCCATTTTCTTCCCAGGAACACGCTATGACGAAGAATCAAATCCCGGTCGGCTACGTAAAAGACGCACGTGGCCGCCTCATTCCGGAATCGCTGGTCGAGCCGATCGACCAGTTGCGTGATCAAACGATCACGTCGTTGGTGGCCGAAGCCAGGCGTCTTCAGTCGGAGATGGCTGAGTTCAAGACGCGTGCATTCGGCGACATCGCTGCGTTCGTCGCAACCAGCCATGAGCAATACGGCGTCAAGGTCGGTGGCGCGAAGGGCAACATTTCGCTCATCACGTTCGACGGTCGCTACAAGATCGTGCGCCAGATCGCCGAACACCTTCAGTTCGACGAGCGCCTGCAGGCGGCGAAGGAACTGATCGACGAGTGCCTGCGCGAATGGACCGAAGGCAGCAACGACAAGGTCAAGGTGCTGATCAACGAAGCGTTCCAGGTCGACAAGGAAGGCAACGTGAACACCGGGCGCATTCTCGCGTTGCGTCGCCTCGCGATCGACGATCCGAAGTGGACCAAGGCGATGCGTGCGATCGTCGACAGCATTCGAGTGACGGGCAGCAAGCCATATATTCGGCTGTACGAGCGCGTCGACGAGACGGAAGAATATCGCGCGATCAGTCTCGATCTCGCGGCGATCTGAGAGGCGCACAGACATGGTCACGAAATCCACAGGTTCCAGTCGCCGGCTAAAGCCGGTCGCCTACGTCGAAATTGGCTTCTACGGATATCTCCTCGACGCAGACAAGGCGCTGCAGGTGATGAAGGTACTTGGCGAGGCAGTCATGTGCGAAGAACGCTACGACGGGATGAAGCAAGTCTATTACGTCGGCGAGACACCCAATCTCCGGATGACGATGGTGAACCCGGACACGGTGTGTCGTCGCAGCGAATCCGACTTGCTCGCGATCGAATCCAACAGGGGCTGAACAACAATGGACAGGAACACCGCCATCGCGAAAATCAGGAAGTGCCTCGCATTGTCGAAATCGAGCGAGCCGCACGAAGCCGCCGCTGCACTTCGCCAGGCACAGAAGCTGATGAAGCAATTCGGGATCAACCATCCCGAACTGCTCGCGGCCGGCGTGAGTGAGGAATGGGTGAAGAGCGCTGCCGCGCGCCGGCCGGTACGGTATGAGGTCGCGCTCGCGGGCGTCGTTGCTGACGCATACGGCTGCGAATTGCTGTTTCGTCGCCAGCTCAACGATACGTGTACGGCGATTGTCGGCGGCTATACGTTCGTCGGCGTTGCACCCGCGTCCGAGATCGCGAAGTACACGTTCGACGTGTTCGCACGTCAGTTGCGCGCGGCACGTCGCGACTACATCCAGACGAAGCTGCGTCGCTGCGGTCCGAAGAACAAAACAGCGCGCGCCGACGAGTTTTGCGAAGGATGGGTGTACGCGGTGCGCCAGCAGATGCAGAACGCATCCCGTACCGATGAGCAAAAGACCATGATCGATGCATATATGCGCGCGAACCACGGCGAGGTACGCGAGTTTGAGCCGCGCACTCGGGACGTGGCTGGCCGCCGCACGACCGACGATCACTGGCGCGGTGTCGAGCAGGGTCGGTCGGCTGTTGTCCGTCCCGGTGTCGGCACACCTGACATGCGGAGGCTCGGCCATGTCTGACGTGCTGATCATCGTGACGGGCGTCGTCTTCCTGGTCTGTCTCTGCCGCAAGGAACTGCGGCGCTGGTGGAGGTCGTGATGCTGATCGCGAAAACAACGGTAGCCAAAATCCACATCGCCAAACAACAGCTCGCGATGACCGACGACGAATACCGCACGGTGCTTCGCAGCATCGCCGGCGTCGGCTCGTCGAAAGACCTGACTCCGGAGGGGGCGCACAAGCTGCTGAAGCACTTCGAGCGCTGCGGCTTCAAACCGAAGCGCGATGCCGGCCGTCGACCGCACGTTGCGCAGCCGCGCGCCGCTCAGATTCGCAAGATTGAAGCGCTGCTAGCTGACGCTGGCCGTCCGTGGGATTACGTCGGCGGCATGGTGAAGCGAATCTGCAAGGTCGACGCGATCGAGTTCTGTGACGACGTGATGCTCGGCAAGCTCATCGCCGCGCTGCAATACGATGCGAAGCGGAGGTCGGCATGAAGTTCGATGGTGTCGAACACCTGTTGCCCGACGTCGTGAAGACGATCGTCAAGCTGATCGGTCTGCCGACGACGGTACGCCTGGTCGAGCAGCTCGGCGGCACGACGTTCCCGGTCGCGCTGCGCCGCTCGCGTCTCGGCGAAATCCGTTACGAGGCGCTGGCCGAGATCGTCGGCCCGGAAGCGGCCGATCAGCTCACTGCGCATTTTGGCGGTGACGTGTTGTACATTCCGCGTTGCGTGAAAGCCATGCGTGAACTGATGTATCGGAGCATTCGGGCAGAGTTCGACATGCTGACCCGCGACCATGCTGCAAACCATGCCGTCGCGCAGCTCGCCCTTCGCTATCAGATGGCCGACCGACATGTTTGGCGCATCCTCAAGCGCGCCGACGCATCTGAACGCACCGTTCCCCAGGCGGAGTTGTTCTAGCGTTAGAATCCCGCCATGATTAAACGAAGCCCCGCCGCGTGCGGGGCTTTTTGTTTGCACTGACACTGATCCACTAAGGTGTCCGCTACACGCAGCCTACAGTCGTGCCATTCAATCGGAGATGGCAATGAAGCAACAACGACTGTCCCCCGCCGGCTGCAATCTGATCGAGGATTTCGAGAGCGATCGTCTCGAAGCGTACCCCGATCCTGCGACGGGTGGCGCACCCTGGACGATCGGGCGCGGCCACACCGGACCGGACGTCTACAAGGGGTTGAAGATCACGCAGGCAGTGTCCGACATGCTCTTCGCACAAGACATCCGTACACGCGGAGAGGACATCATCAATGACTTCGATCTCGAACTGACGCAAAGTCAGTTCGATGCGCTGGTGTCGTTTGTATTCAACATCGGTCCTGGCAAGCCGGGCGTCAAGGACGGCCTGGTGTATCTGCGTTCCGGTGGCTCGTCGACGCTTCTCCGGAAGCTGCGCGCGAAGGATTATGCAGGCGCGGCCGAACAGTTCCTGCTGTGGGACAAGGCAGGTGGAAAGCCGATGGCCGGACTGACGCGCCGTCGTCGCGCCGAGCGCACGCTGTTCCTGACGGCAAGCTGACTCCATGAGTCTCACCGATCTCATCACTGGCCACGACGGCAAGCTTTCGCACGCGAAGCTCTGGCCGAACATCGCGTCGGCCGTCGCGACTGGCATGTTCATCTATCAGGGCATCCGTAATCAGCTCACGTTCGATACTTGGTTGATCTATCTCGGTTGCGTTGGCGGCTATTCCGCAGTCATCCAGGCGCTCGCCGCATGGCGCGGCCGTCCCTCCAAGGAAAGGGCAAATGACGATAGCAATCTGTAAGTACGGGAAGCTGGCCGCAGGCATCGTCATTGCCGCACTGCTCGCGTCCGCCTTCGCGAAAACCTACCAGCACGGCTACAGCGTTGCGACTGCACATGGTGACAAGGCGTTGGCCGACTACCGTGCGTCCGTCGAGCATGCATCCACGTCGGCCGCGAGCGACGCATTCGGCAAGTACGCGGCCGACGTGACACGTGCGTCAGCCGTGGAGTCCGGCTATCTCACTGTTCAAACCGCCGTCGCACAGACCGCGACGGCGCTGAAGGAGCGAATCGATCATGTCGCGCAACCTCGCCGTAGCACGCCGGCCACTGCCCTGCAAACTGCGTCGCCTGTCGTTGGCTGTGTGTTCAGCCGTGGCTTTGTCCGCGTGTGGAACGACGCCGCAGGCATCGCCGACGCTGGTGATTCCGCAGTGCCGACAAGCACCGATACCGCCTCTGCTGTTGTCGGACCCGACGCCGATGCCGCCGCTGACTCCGGGGTATCACAAGCCGACGTCCTCGACTGGGTCGTCGACTACGCGACCCGCGCCCGAAACACCGAATCGAAATTGAAGGCGGTGAAGGCCGCGCTTCCGGAGCAAGAGGACAAGCAATAGATGGATGACTTTGACCACGCGAGCGACATCGAGGAACAGTATCGCGCGCTCGCTATTGCAGCAGCGACACGGCCGGCTCGCGGCACTGCCGAATCCGAAGTGTTCTGCCAGAACGAGGCATGCGGCGAACCGATTCCCGACGAGCGTCGCCGCGCGATATCCGGTTGCCGCTTCTGCATCGAATGCCAGGAGCGTCGCGAGCACGCCCTCAAACGGAGGTATCCATGCAAGTGACGCTCGACCCGGCCGCGATTTTGATCGGCGTGTTCATGTTGCTGCTCGGCGTGGTCCAGTTGTTCGGCATGTCATGGATTCGCAGCGTGCAAGAAAAGCTGAAGGCGAACGAGGCTCGTGACAGCGAGTTCCAGAAAGCGATCGCAGCGGTGCGCGAAATGATGGCCCGAGACTACGTTCCTCGTTCCGAGAATCAGGCCATGCGCGATGAATTCCGAGACGGTCTGCGCAGCATTGACCAAAAGCTGACCGACATCACCAACAAACTGGACAGAAAACAGGACAAGCCATGAGTGACGTCAAGGTGGAAGAAAGCCCCGAAATGAAGCTGCTGAGGAAGATCGACGCGGGGGTCGGCGAGTTGAAGGAACAGGTCGCCAACGTCGAGAGGCGTGCCATCAAGTATGGCGCGGCGGCTGGCGCAGGTGCCGGCGCGGTGGCCGGGGGCATCGTCGCGATGGGTATCTCGTTCGCCCGCGCGAAGCTGGGTCTGTAACGCGCATGGCCTACCCGAAGGAAGTGCGCGACAAGGTGCGTCGAGCTTTCGTGTTCGATCGTCTGTCGCTCGAAGTCGCCGCGCTAAAGAGCGGCGTCAATTCGTCGACGGCTCGGCGCTGGAAGGACGATGCGCGCGCGGCCGGTGACGATTGGGACAAGGCCCAGGCAGCGCAGCTCATCGCGGGCGGCGGCATTGAAGGCGCGGCCCGTCAGATGCTGGCCGGCCTGGTCACGCAATACCAGGCGACGATGGACGAACTGGACGGCGCGGAGATGAAGCCGGCCGACAAGGTCGCGCTGCTCGCGAGTCTCGCCGATGCGTACAACAAGACGATCAACGCATCGAAACGCATCCTACCGGAGACGAACGAGCTGGCGATCGCGATGGGCGTCGTGCAGCGCCTGGCTACGTTCATCAAGGATCGGCATCCGGAACACGTCGGCGCGTTCGCCGATGTCCTCGGCCCGTTCGGCGACGAGCTGGCCACCACCTATGGTTAAAGGAGCGTCGCATGGAAAACCAGCATCGCATGATCACGGGATACCGCGATCTTTCAGCTACCGAGATCGAGGCAATCAACCACATCAAGACAATGGGCAGTCAGCTCGGCGAGCTATTCGACGTGTTGGAGCAGCAGCCTGACATCGATAAGCACTGGCTCGGGATTGCAAAGACCGACATGCAGCGAGGTTGCAGCGCCATGATCCGCGCAATCGCCCGTCCGACCACGTTTGCGTAATGGTCCAGAAGTTCACTGAGAAGGATTTCCACAAGGAAATCGCCGAGCTGCAGGCCGAGCTGCGGCGCGACATCGAGGCCCATGCAACGGGCCTCGATCCGTCGCCGGCTGCGCGCCTGGAACGCCGTCGACGCGTACTCGTCGACGGCGACTATCAGTTCTTCGCGTACACGTATTTCCCGCATCACATTCGCGGCACGCCGTCGCTGTTCCAGGCGCACTTCTGCGGGCGATTCCCGAAGCTGCTGCGCCAGCCTGGCGGCACGCGTGAATGGTGGGTCGCACCGCGCGGCGAGGCGAAGTCGTCGATGTGCACGAAGATCGGCCCTGTCTACATCATCGTACAGGGGCTGTTGCAGCGCGAGGAAATCCGGCGCGAAGTCGGATGGACGGACGCGCTGCCGTCGTTCCTCGACTACGTCATCCTGCTCGGCGCGGAAACATCGCTGCCGACGAAGCTGCTCGAAGTGGTTAAAACCGAGCTGACCGCTAACGCAGCGCTTCAGCTCGACTTCCCCGAGGTGTGCGGCAAGGGACCAATGTGGAAGGTCGGCGAGTTCGTCACGAAGAACGGCGTCAAGGTCGAGCCGTTCGGTGCCGAGCAAGCGATTCGCGGGACGTTCCACGGTGCCAGCCGGCCGAAGGTGCTGATGGGCGATGATCTGATCACCGACGCCGAGGCGAAGAGTCCGACCGAGCGCCAGAACCGCTGGACGTGGCTGGAAAAGGCGATCGACTACCTTGGCCCGCCGGACGGCAGCGTGAAATACATCGGCGTCGGCACGGTGCTGGACAAGGATGATCCGATCTCGCGCGCGAAGCGCACCATCGGCCATATCGTCCATCATTTCCGCGCGATCGCGCAGATGCCGACGAACATGGATCTGTGGCAGCAGTGCGAAGCGCTGATGCTGAACGACGACAAGCCGGCGATCGAAGAGGCCGCCGCGCGTGGTGAGGCGATCGCCGACGCGGACCTGCCGTCGTATCAGTTCTACCTGGAACACCGGGCCGAGATGGACGCTGGCGCCGTCACGTCCTGGCCATCGGTGCGCACGCTGTTCTATCTGATGCGTCAGCGTGCGAAATCGCCGCGCGCGTTCGCGACCGAGATGCAGGGCGATCCGCGCACCGAAGAAGACAAGGTGTTCGGTTACATCACGTTCTGGGTGCAGCGATTGCAGTCCTGGTTGATGTTCGGCGCGTGCGATCCATCGATGGGGCAAGGCAGGAAGTCGGACCCGTCCGCGATCTTGGTCGGCGGTCTGGACATCGTCAGTCGCAAGCTGCATGTCATCCACGCGGAGATCAAGCGCCGCGTGCCGTCGAAGCTCGAAGCTGACCTGATCAAGGTTCAACGTGAATTCCGGTGCCGCGCGTTCGGCTTCGAAAACAACAATGCGTATGAATGGGCGCGACAGGATCTGATCAAGGCCGCATTGCGGGCCGGCGTGCCGTTACCGCTCGTCGGCGTCACGGCGAGCGTCGCACCCGAGTTGCGGATCGATTCATTGGAGCCGTTCGTCACGGATCGCATTACGCCATCGATTTTGTTCCACGCGACGCAAACTGCGCTGCTCGCCGAGCTGGATGAATGGCCGGAGCCGCAGGGCCATCACCACTTCGACGGCCTGACCGCGCTGCACATTCTTTGGATGATCGCGCAGTCGCGCGGCTACGGCATCACGGACGGTTACGAGGCGGTCACGTCCCGGCCGATCGAGCGCGGTGCCGATCACGATGACGACGACTATGACTATCCGCTGTCGAGCCGGCGCGGCTATTGAGGAAACTGAACATGGCTCAAATTCTTGATATGTACGGACAGCCGATCCAGCGCGAGGTGCTGTCCGAGCCGCAGACGTCGAAGCTCGGCTGGATCACGCGCGATTTTGCGCAGCATCCGTCGCGAGGCCTCACGCCGAAGAAGCTGCATTCGATCCTGGAAGCCGCCGAGTACGGCGACCTGATGGCGCAGTCCGATCTGTTCGTCGACATGGAGGAACGCGACGCGCACCTGTTCGCCGAGATGAGCAAGCGCAAGCGCGCGCTGCTCACGCTCGACTGGAACATCGTCGCACCCGCGAATGCCAGCACCGAAGAGAAAAAGCAAACCGCGCAGTTGGATGAGTGGTTCACCGACATCGCCAACTTCGACGACGTGCTATTCGATCTGATGGACGCGGTCGGCCACGGTTTCTCGGCGCAGGAGATCGAGTGGCACCAGGTCGAGAAGGTATGGCTCCCGAAAACGCTTACTCACCGGCCGCAGCGCTGGTTCCGCACGCCGCTGTACGACGGCAACGATCTGCGTCTGCGTGACAACTCGTCCGACGGCCAACCGCTCTGGCCGTTCGGCTGGCTCGTCCACAAGCATCGCGCGAAGAGTGGGTATCTGACCCGCGCAGGTCTGCACCGCGTGTTGGCATGGCCGTACCTGTTCAAGACCTATGCCGTATCGGACCTGGCCGAGTTCCTCGAAATCTACGGCTTGCCGCTGCGTGTCGGCAAGTATCCGCCGGGCTCGACGAAGGAAGAGAAAGCCACGCTGCTGCGTGCGGTCGCCGAGATCGGCCACAACGCGGCCGGCATCATCCCGGAGGGGATGATGATCGAGTTCCAGGAAGCGTCCGACGGCACGAAAGACCCGTTCGAGGCGATGATCAACTGGTGCGAGAAGAGCGTGTCGAAGGCGATCCTCGGTGGCACGCTTACGTCGCAGGCCGACGGCAAGACGTCGACGAACGCGCTCGGCAAGACGCACAACGAGGTGCGGCAGGATCTGTTGACGTCGGACGCCCGCCAGGCGCAGCGCACGCTCACGAGCCTCTGTTACATGCTGTCGGCGCTGAACTTCGGCGCATCCGACCCACGCCGCTGCCCGCGTTTCGAATTCGACACCCGCGACCCTGCGGACTTGGCGCTGTATGCCGATGCGATTCCGAAGTTCGTCGGAGCCGGAATGAAAATCGGCCGCCAGTGGGCGCAGGACAAGCTCATGATCCCGGAGCCGAAGGACGGCGAGGACATCCTCACGGTGCCGAAGCCGCAGATGGCGCTGCCGCCCGAGGAACGTGTCGACGAGCTGCCGCGTACCGCGAAGATGCGGTATCGCGCCGTGCTGCGCAACGCAGCCGGCGAGATCGTCTATCCCGATCAGGACGAACTGGATCAGACGATCGCCGCGCTGCCGGCCGACGCGATCACCGAGGCGCTGCGCGCCACGCTCGGACCGGCGATCGCGGCGCTGCGTCGGGGCGCGACGCCTGACGAGGCGATCGAGATGCTGCTCGAAGCGCAGCCGGACATGGACGATACGGCGATGCGGGAGCTGCTCGCGCGCTGCATCTTCGTGGCCGACGTGTGGGGGCGGCTGAATGGCGGTTGATCTGGCCTACGCGATCGGCCTCGAACCGGAGAAAGCGATCGCCTACTTCGAGTCGAAGGGCTACCAGATCGGATTCCGCTGGCAGGACGTCGCCGCCGAGGCGCACGCGAAGGCGTTCACGGTTGCCGGCGTGATGAAGGTCGACGTGCTGCAGGACATTCGCCAGGCGCTCACGACGTCGTTAAAAAAGGGCACGACGTTCGACGAGTTTAAACGGCAGCTTTCGCCGGTCCTGGAACGCAAGGGTTGGCTCGGCCAGGGCGTAATAGTCGACCCGGACACTGGCGAGATCGAGGGCAAGCGGCTCACGCCCCGTCGCTTGCAGACGATCTTCCAGACCAACATGCAGTCGGCCTACATGGCCGGCCGCTACGCGACGCAGCTCGAGCAGGTCGACACGCATCCGTATTGGGAGTACGTCGCGGTGCTCGATAGCCGCACGCGGCCGGCGCACCGCGCGCTCGCCGGCGCGATCTACCGGTACGACGATCCGTTCTGGCAGACGTTCTATCCGCCGAACGGCTACCGGTGCCGGTGCCGCGTGCGGACCCGCACGCGCGCGTATGTCGAACAGAACGGTATCCCGGTACGCGACAGCAAGGGGAACATCGTCGAGGTCGAGATCGTCGATCGCTCCGGCGCGAAACAGCCCGCGCTCGCCTATAAAGACCCGGCCACCGGTCAGAAGCTGCTGCCGGACCCGGGTTTCAGCTCGAACCCCGGCGCGCAGTGGATGAAGCCATTCACACCGCCGCCGTCCGACAGCTTGCCGCGCACCTTCCCGTCCGGCGTCGAGCTGCCGACGGTGCCGACGCCGACCCCGGTGCCGGCGTCGACCATGTTGCCGGCCGGCCTTCCCCCGCAGCAATACGCGCAGGCGTTCCTGCGGGAGTTCGGCCTGCAGCTCGGCGAGTCGACGGTATTCAAGGACGTCACGCGCTCGGCCGTCACGATCTCGGAGGATCTGTTCCAGGCCGGCGACGGAAGCTGGAAGGCGGACAAGGATGGGCGCGGCGCGTATATGTCGCTGCTCGCGCGGGCGATCCAGGAACCGGACGAGGTATGGCTGCGGTGGGAAGAGAGTCGCGCGCAGCCCGGGGCGTGGTTGCTCAAACGGCGCTACATCAAGTCCTGGTTGATCGACGGCCAGGCTGGCGCGCAATACGGTCTGAGCGTGTTCGAGCTGGGCCAGGACGGCTGGGCCGGGTCGACGGCCATGATGGCGAACGTCGAGCGCGGCGAGGAAGCGCGCCGTCGCTATATAGAGAAGCAGCGTGACGGCTTTCTGGCGTACCGCAAATAGAAAAGCCCGCGACGCCGACTCGTCGCGGGCCACCGTGCAGTTCCTTTGGTCGCGTCAGTCGGAAGCTTGTGCGACTGCAATCGGTATGAACAGAGTATAGCCGATGATTGAAACCCAGGTCGATGACACGCAGTACGAGGCGGCGATGGCGCGGGTGTACGCGCTGATGCAGGATGCCTCGCCGATCACGTCGCTGATCGCCGCACTGATGCTCGACGCGGTCGAAGAGAATTTCGCGCAACAGGGGCGGCCGAAGTGGCTCGGGTTGAGTCCGAAGACGCTCAAGCGCCGTCGCGAGGAAGCCGGCACCGGCAAGATTCTGCAGCGCTCGGGGCGACTCGCGTCGAGCGTCACGTCGACGCACGACGCCACGTCCGCCCGCGTCGGCACCAATGTTGTATACGCGGCGATCCACCAGTTCGGCGGCACGATCCAGCGTCATCCCATGTCCGGCTACGTTAGACTGCGCAAGGGCCGCGACGGCATGATCATGCGCCAGGCGAACCACCCGCACCTGGCCGTGTTCGCGAAGAACGGCCACAAGCAGGTCAAGATCGTGAAATGGACCCGTAGCCAGGGCTGGACGATCAAGATTCCGGCGCGTCCGGTCTTCGTGCTGACCGAGGCGGACAATATCGGGATCGAGTCGGAGGTTTCCGCCTACCTGCGCCGCCTATTCGATGCTTGAGTGGCGGCAAAAGGCCGGAATGGAAAATTAGGGCCTAGAAGCCGCTGGGATACTGTGGGGTTGCCGAGGTATAGGTCAGGACTGGCGAAGCCCGCCACGTTGTTTAACCCCCCCGTTAAAAACGATTTCTTATCGGGAGGGTGTTGAGAAAAACTGTTCGGGCTCGGGAAAACCGAAAATCGCCAGTGCGAGATACGCCCGGCGCATGAGATTTTTTCCATGCGCGCAGTATAGCGGCCCCCTCGTGGCGGATGACGGCAGGCCCAACTGACCTCTGCCAGCTCGTCAGGCCCGCTACTGGCCGCCACCATGGCGGCATGGCTACTTTCTTCATCGCGGCGCTTTCGGCGCAAATCCAATCCACCGGCACGACGCTCAAGCTGCTGCCGGCCGGCGAGTTCCGTGCGCGGGACGGCCGGCCGACCCAATGCGCAGCGTGGCGGCTCGATGCGGCTGGCGCGGAACGCCTCATCGCGGCGGCCAGCGCGCGCCAGACCCGCTATGTGATCGACTATGAGCACCAGACGCTGAACGCGGCGACGAACGGCCAGCCCGCGCCGGCCGCCGCGTGGTTCAAGACGCTGGAATGGCGTGAAGGCGATGGTCTGTACGCGACCGACGTCAAATGGACCGCTCGCGCTTCCTTGATGCTCGACGCCGACGAATACGCCTACATCTCTCCCGTGTTCGCCTTTGACAAGGCGGGCAACGTGACCGCGCTGCTCAATGCGGCGCTGACCAACGACCCCGCGCTCGACTGTCTCGACGAGGTGCAGCTCACGGCTGCCTGCTCGGCGGCGATGCACGCATTCGACTCCGCCGCGCACGCGGCGCTTTCCACTGTCCTACCTACCGAGGTTCCCAATATGGAAGAACTCCTGGAACAACTGCGCTGGCTGCTGAACATGCCGGTCGGCGCGACCGCCGATGACGTCACGGCCCAGCTCAAGAAGCTGATCGAATCGCTGTCCGGCGGCCAGGGCGTCGCGGCCGCGAGCGCCAACCTGCCGGCGTTGCTCGACGCGCAGCGCAGCCAGATCGCCACGCTCACGGCAAACCAGGCCGACCCGGCGCGCTTCGTGCCGATCGCGGTCATGACCGACCTGCGCACGCAGCTCGACGCGGCCAACGCGAAGCTCGCCGGCAACGAAGTCGAGGAACTGGTGACGGCCGCGCTGAAGAACGGCCGCCTGCTGCCTGCGCAGGAAGGCTGGGCGCGCGACCTGGGCAAGAGCAACGTCGCCGCGCTGAAGCAATTCATCTCGACCGCTCAACCGATCCAAGCGCTCGGCGGCACGCAGACGGGCGGCAACCCGCCGGCCGATGACAAAACGGGCGCTGCCGCGCTGTCGGCCGAAGAACTCGCCGTGTGTAAGGCGCTCGGCCTCGACCCTGCGACCTACAAGACGTCGCAGCCGGCCGCCTGACGGTCGCGTGGCCGCTCGTTTCACTTCCACCAGGAGATTCACATGACTGCATTGACTGCCGACCGCGACACCGTCCATCGCGCCGGCCTGCTGTTCAGCTACCCGGCCAAGAGCGGCGTGCTGTTCTTTGTCGGCGCGATCGCCGCGATCGACACGGCGACCGGCTTCGCGACCAAGGGCGCGGAATCGACCACGCTCAAGGGCGCGGGCATCGTCCAGGAGCAGATCGACAACACGGCCGGCGCGGACGGCGCGACGAACGTGACGATCCGGCGCGGCCAGTGGCGTGTCGCGAATTCGGCCGGCGCTGATCAACTCACGCTGAAGGACATCGGCTCGACCGCGTACATCGTCGACGACCAGACCGTCGCGAAGACGGACGGCGGCGGCAAGCGCTCGGTCGCCGGCACCGTGGTCGACATCGACCCGGGCGGCGTCTGGATAGCGTTCTAACGCGATCCGCTACACCCCAATCGACTACTCCATAAGGAACGCACATGGAAATCAATCGCGCCAACTTGCGCGTCCTGTTCACGGGATACAACTCTGTATTCCAGCAAGCCTTCGACGGCGCGCCGTCCGACTGGAACCGCGTCGCGATGCCCGTGCCGTCGACCACTTCGCAGGAAGTCTATCCGTGGCTCGGCCAGACGACGCGATTCCGCGAATGGATCGGCGATCGCGTGATCCAGAACCTGACGACGCACGACTTCGCAATCAAGAACAAGACGTTCGAGAACACGGTCGGCGTCGACCGCGAAGCGATCGCGGACGACACCTACGGCGTCTACAAGCCGGTGATCGCTCAGATGGGCCTGGACGCGAAACAGCATCCCGACGAGCTGGTGTTCAACCTGCTCAAGCAAGGCACGACAAAGACCTGCTACGACGGCCAGTACTTCTTCGACACCGATCACCCGGTGTTGCAGGAAAACGGCACGGTCGGCTCGGTCTCGAACTTCAAGGCCGGCGCAGGCCCGACCTGGTATCTGCTCGACATGACGCGCGTCGTCAAGCCGATCATTCTGCAGCAGCGCAAGCCGTACACGTTCGTCCCGATGGATCAGGAAACCGACGAAGTCGTGTTCTCGGCGAAGACGTACCGCTACGGCGTCGACGCGCGCTGCAACGTCGGCTTCGCGCTCTGGCAGCTCGCGTATGCGTCCCAGGAACCGTTGAGCGAAGACAGCTACCAGGCCGCGCGCGAAGCGATGACCGGCATGAAGGGCGACAACGGCCGCCCGCTCGGCATCCGTCCGTCGCTTCTGGTGGTGCCGCCGATGTACGAAGGCGTCGGTCGGAAGATCCTTCACGCCGACTCGAACAACTACGGCGCGACCAACATCTGGAAGGGTTCGGCTGAGCTGCTGGCCACGCCGTGGCTGGCAGCGTAACGGGATAACACCCCGCGAGAGACGGCCGCGCGACGCCGATAAGCGCGGAGGAAGACCGTCCCGGAGCTGCGGCGCAATGGTGGGCTCCGGTTGGGTTCGAATTCACAGGAGAGGTTCATGAGCAAGAAACATCCGGCGATCAAGGTGGCGTCGGCCAAGGAAGGGTTTCGCCGCGCTGGCCATGTGTTCGGGATCGTGCCGAAAACGATCGCGCTGGCTGCGCTTCATCCGGACGCACACGCCGCAATCGTCGCCGACAAGTCCCTGGTCGTGGTCGACACGGCGATCCATCTCAGCGACGAAGAAGCGCAGGCGCTCCCGCATCACGACGCCGACCACGTGACCGCCGCGCTGGCGAACGCCGATACGCTGACGCTCGATGTGAGCGAAGACGACGCGAAGCGTGCGCTGGCGTTGGCTGACATCGAAGCGGAGCTGGCGCAGCGCGAAGCGTCGATCAAGTTGCGCGAGGCCGATCTGAAGGCCGCCGAAAACGAGTTCGAAGCTGCGGAAACGGACTTGAAGCGCCGCATTGCCGAATTCGACGAGCGCCACGCGGGCCTCGTCACGCGCGAAAACGATCTGCTCGCGCGCATCCAGGCATTCGAAGCTGAGCAGGAAGCCGCGAAATCCGGCGGCAAGTCCACGCAGTCGGCCGGCAAGAAGAGCTAACGCGCCATGTACGCCACTGTCGAATTCATGATCGGCCGCTTCGGACAGCGCGAGGCGATCTCGCTGTCCGATCGCGAACGCACCGGCGACGTGAACGCCGTCGTGCTGGCCGATGCGCTCGACGAGGCATCCGCCGAGATCGATACGTATCTGGCGGGCCGGTACGCGCTGCCGCTCGATCCGCAACCGAAGATGCTCGCGGGCGTGTGTTGCGACATCGCGCGCTATCGCCTGTGCGGCGGCGAAACCGTCATGACCGACGAAATCGACAAGCGTTACAAGGCCGCGATCGCGTCCCTGAAGCTCGTCGCGGCCGGCGACGTCACGCTCGGTTCGACAACGACGGGATCGGTCCCGCAACCCGACAACTCTGTCCAGTTCGTGACAGGCACGCGCGTGTTCGCTCGCGAGAACCGATAACGCCATGCCCTACGTTCCGATTGTGACCGCTGTTGAACTCGGCATCGTCGACCGCCTCACGCGCGGCCTCGGCAAGATGGTCACCGAGGTGAAGACCTACGGCGGCGAATTCGACGACGACGAGCTGGACACCGTTATTCGACGCTTCCCGGCCGCCTGGGTCACGTTCGGCGGTGTCAAGCGCACCGATCCCGTGTCGACCGGCCGCTCGAAGTGGAAGGCCGAGGCGACCTTCGTCGTGATGGTCGGCGCACGCAGCGTTCGGAACGAAGAAACCAGTCGGCACGGCGGGCCGGCGCAGATCGAGGTCGGCACGAACCTGCTGATCTCGGCCGTCCGCTACCTCCTGAACGAGCAGGACATGGGCCTGCCGATCCGGCATTTCGCGCCGGGCGCGATTCGCACGCTGTTCAACACGAAGGTCCGTCACGACGCCATGTCGGTCTACGCGCTCGAATTTCATACCGCGTGGGTCGAAGACACGCTGTTCGTCGGTGCATTTCCGCAAGGCAGCGTCGAAGGGCCGCTCGGCGAGGTGTTCGAGCAATACGAAGGTCAGCTCGATCCACCGACGCCGGACTGGAAGTCGACGCTGCTGCGCTACTACCTGCAACCCGGCACCGATCGCCCGGCCGATGCGGTGGATCACATTGAGATGAAGGAGCAACCATGAAAGTGAAAGCCCGTTCCGGGTTGCGTGTCCCGAAGGAACACGCATCGCGCCAGTACATCACGGACGCTGAAGCCGTCGATGTGCCGGATACCGCCTATTACCACCGCCGCGTCGCCGACGGCGATCTGGTTGTGGAAGCTGCGCCGGCCGTGGAGTCGAGCGTCGACGTCGCGCCGAGTCCCGCGGTTGAATCGAGTGCCAAAAAGGCCGCGAAAGGAGCCTAACTGATGGCAAGCCAAAACATCGCTTTCGATACGATCCCGTCGGGCATCCGCAAGCCGGGCAAGTACTTCGAATACAACACGAAACTCGCCGTGCGTACGCTGCCGGCGAACGACCAGACCGTGATCATCGTCGGGCAGCGTACCGCTGACGGCACTGTCCCGGCGCTGAAGCCGGTCGATGTGTTCTCCGGCGACCAGGCGGCGCTGTACTTCGGCGCAGGCTCGCTCGCGCACATCGCGGCCGTCGCGGCGATCACGGCGAACAAATACGTCAGCCTGACGGTCATCGCCGTCGACGACGCGCAGGCCGGCCAACCGGCCAAGGGATCGGTCGAGTTCAAGGGGCCAGCGACGGCCGATGGCGCGTTCGCGCTGATCATCGGCAACACCCGGGTCGACATCGCCGTGTACGCGACCGACACGGAAACGGCGATTGCCACGCGTCTCGCGGCTCAGATCGCGCAGAAGACGGCGCTGCCGGTCACGGCGGATTCGGTCAACGGCAAGGTGACGTTGACGACGAAGAACAAGGGCGCGTTCGGCAATGACATGGTCCTGTTGCAGCTCAACCAGGCAGCCGGCGTCACGGCGACGATCACGGCGTTCACGGGCGGCCTGAACGATCCCGACATCGCTCCGGCGCTCGCGGCCGTGTACGGCGCGAAGTACAACGTGTATGTGACGTGCTGGCCGACGAGGGAATCACTGACGAAGCTGCGCACGCACCTGGACAGCATCTCGGGGCCGCTCGAACAGCGTCCGGCAGTGAGCGTCGCTGGCACGCCCGCGACGCTCGCCACCGCGACCACGCTGGCCGGCGACCTCGACGCGGGCCGGATCACGATCGGCTGGCACCCGGGTTCGGTGTGCTTGCCGGCCGAGATCGCCGCCGCCTATGCGGCTGTCATTGCCAGCGAGACGGACCCGGCTCGGCCGCTGAACACGCTCGCGCTGACCGGTCTCGACGTGACGCCGATCCCGTCGCAGCCCGGGCGCACCGAGCAGGAGAAAGCGCTGCACAACGGCGTGACGCCGTTCGAGATCGGCCCGGGCAACGCTGTGCAGATCGTCCGGTCAATCACGACGTACACAAAGGATGCACAGGGCATCGACGATCCGGCGCTGCTCGACATCACGACGATCCGCACGCTTGACTACGTTCGCAAGGCGTGTCAGCAGCGCATTGCGCTGCGGTTTCCGCGCGAGAAGCAGTCGGAGAAGACGCCGCCGAAGGTGCGCAGCGAACTGCTCGATGTGCTCTACAAGCTGGAAGAGCTGGAAATCATCGAGAACGTCGACGCGAACAAGGACAAGCTGATCGTCGAGCGCGATCTGCAGGACGTCAACCAGCTCAATGCTGCGATCCCGTGCGACGTCGTGAACGGGTTGCACGTGTTCGCCGGCCGGATCGACCTGATCCTGTAACACCCTTCGCAACACTATAGGAGCCAGCCATGGCATTGGAAGAATACGTTGGCGCGATCGTGCTCGAGGTCGACGGCCAGGAGGCCGAGGTCGTGAGCGTGTCGCCAACGTCGAAGACCGGCAAGAAGCCGGTCAAGACGATGAATCGCACGGGCCGCGTCAAGGGCTTCGCGCGTGGCGTCGAGGAACACGAGCTGAAGGTGGCGGTCGTGATCCCACTCGACGGCGACGAGATCGACTGGTTCAACATGGAGGGCGGCAAGCTGACCATGTTTCCGGTATCACCCGGCGGCCAGCGCGTGAGCTATTACGACTGCGTCACGCTCGACATGGGCGATCAGTACAGCGTGGAAAACGAGGCGCGCCGCGACCTCACCATCTTCTCGACTCGGCGGGTGACGGAATGAGCATCATGACGGAAAAGGGTTCGCTGGACTACGGCATCGAATATCCGGCCGGCAGTGGCCAGTATCACTACGACTTCGAGCTGCGTCTCGCGACGGTCGACGACAACATCTCAGCCTATGAGCATCCGTCGATCCTCGGCGGCGGTGTGTCGAACATGCGCGTCAACGCGGCGATCATCTCGTCATGCCTGCTGTCGCTCGGCACTGTCCCGAAGGAAGAGATCACGCCGGAGCTGATCGGCACGGCGATCGACGTCGACTATGACCAGTTGTACGCCAAGCAGGAACTGCTCAAAAAAAAGCGAAAGGAAAGGAAACCCACCTTCGCAACTTCCGACTCGCCGTCCTCATCCTCGGACCCTGCGGGTTCAGCGAAGAGCGAGTCCGGAACCTGAGCGAACCGGAGCTGGAGGGTTACCTGTCCGCGTTCGCCACGCTGCGCGGACAGGGTTCGAACGGTCGCCCCGGGAAGACCGGGCCGACCGTTAAAAGCATGCGGCGCAAACGCCGCAAGGGTAAATAGGAATGTCTCGCGATCTCGCCGTCGGCATGACCATTCGGATGCGCGACCAGGTGTCCGCACCGGCGCAGCAATCCGAACGCAATGTCCAGCGCAGCGTGCGCCAGACGACGCAGACCTATACCGACGCGTCGCGCGTCGCCGTGTCGACGAGCCGGATGCTGTACAACGTCCGCATGACGCAGAGCGCGCAGGCCGAGCAAGCCGTGCAACGCAATGTCGCGCAGACCGAGGCTGCGTATCAGCGCGCGAACCGTAACGTGCTGACCGGGTCGCAACGGCTCGCCAATGCCCGTCAGCAGCTCGACATTCGATCGGAACAGACGATCCGGCGCGAAATCGATCAGACGGTCGCGTCGTACAACCGACTCGCGCGGGCCGGCTTCTCGTCGTCGAACGAACAAGCTCGTGCATTCGCAGCCGTTCAGCGCAAGGTCGCTGAGCTGAACAAGGAACTTGGCAAGACGGTCGAACGCGAAAGCCTGCTGGCTCGCGGCTCGCATGGCATGCTGCGCGTCGGCGAAGGGATCGCGGGGGCCTATGCCGGAGCGCGTGTACTGTCCGGCCCGGTGGGCCAGGCAATGCGGTTCGATCAGCATCTGGCGATGATCGCGAACACCAGCTATCGCAACCTTGCACCGAAGGATCGCGTGAAGGCCACCGATGAGCTGCGAGCAGTTGTTTACGCGGCTGTTCAGGAAGGTGGCGGGACGCTCGACCAAGCGATGGAATCCCTCGAAAAACTGATGGCTCACGACGCGCTTGGACACAAAGCAGCGTTCGAGCTTCTGCCGAAACTGCAGCGAGGCGCGCAAGCCGAGGGAGCCGACCCGGTCGACCTGGGCAACGTCGCGGTCAAGGCCGTGCAGAACTTGCGCTTTGAAGAGCACGACACCGGGCGTGTGCTGGACATGGGGGCGGTCGCCAGCCACATGGGTGAATTCAAGTTCCCGGACCTGAGCCATTACCTTCCGGCGCAGATGGCGGCCGCAGGCAATGCGGGTTTCTCGGGCGCGCGCGGCTACGCGAAGATTCTGGCGCTGAACGAAACGGCAATGTCCACGGCTGGCACTGCCGGTCAGGCCGGCACGAACGTGACCGACCTGCTCAACCAGATGTCGAGCCGGGAGCTGGCCCACGCGGCGAAACGCGCCGGCATCAAGGATTTCGAGGGCGTCAAAATGCGGACCCTGGCGCGCGGCGGCGACATGCTCGACGCGATAGAGGCGACGATCGAGACGATCTTCAAGAGCGACAAGAAGTACCAGGAAATCCAGCGCAAACTGAAAACCGCCAAACCGGGCGAGGACAAGGAATTGCTGACGGACATGGCGAACCTGCTGCAGGGTTCGGCGATCGGCAAGCTGTTCGGCAACCAGCAGTCCGTGATGGCGCTGACCGGCTACATCACGCAGAAGCACAAGCGGCAGGAGGTGTATGAAGCCGCCATGCACGAATGGGATCGCGGAGGCGGCACGATCGCAGGCGACTTCGACGTCGTGAAAGCGATGGACGGGTTCAAGGCGCAGCAGCTCAAGAACGAGGCCGAGATCGCGGAGATGGACGCCCTGCGCGGATTGAATCACCAGCTCGGCGACGCGGCGTCGAAGCTCGCGAACTATGCGAAGGAATACCCGGGCCTCGCGAAAGCAATTGCCGGCACCACGCTCGCATTCGAAGGGCTGACGGCCATCCTCCTGGGCGCGGGTCTGATGCGGTTTGTGACCGGCGGCCGCGCTGCCGGCGCCGTGGCGGCAGCCGATGCCGGGCTGGCGAGCGCAGGTGTCGCAGGCGCGGCCAGCGCGGCAGGATTCGGCGCACGGTTCGCAGGCATGGCGAAAGCCATCGGCACGCGTGGTGGCCCATTGCTGGCGATCGCAAGCGGCCTCGAGGCGTTTTCGATCGCGGGCGATCAGTCGAAGACGGCTGACGAGAAGAAAGCCGCTTACGTCGGTGTTGCCGGCGGTGCTGTTGGTGGTCTTGCCGGGATGGCTGCTGGTGCGGCGACCGGCGCGGCGCTTGGCTCGGTCGTTCCCGTCGCAGGCAACATCGTCGGCGCGGGCGTCGGGGCCGTCGCCGGATACTTCGGCCACGAATGGGGGGAGAAGCTCGGCAAAATGATCGGCGACGCGATCTTCGCGCAGAAGAAGGACGAGAAGCCGCCTGTTGTCGAGGGACACTTCACCATCAACCTCGATGGCCAGCACCTCTACGACTTCGTCACGATGGCTGGCCAAAAGGCGGCTCGGAGATTCTGATATGGCATGGAAAGATAGCCTGCTCGATGCTTCGTTTCGCGGCGTTCCGTTCGACGCGCAGCACACGGACGATACGATCGACCGCGATACCGCTGAATACGCGGTGCCGCACGTCGACGGCGAAGACGTTGAAGATCTCGGCCTGAAGGCGCACACCACCAGTATTACCGCGATCTTCTTCGGCGACGATTACGAGGATCGGATGCAGGCGCTGCTCGGCGCACTCGCGATCAAGGGGCCGGGCGAACTGATCCATCCGGTGTTCGGGTCGATGCCAAGCATGCAGCTCATTGGCGCGCACGTGTCCCATGATGCCGAGAACGTCGACGCGTGTGTGATCGAGATGCGGTTCAAGCGCTCGACGCCGGCCAATCCGTTCTTCATTGAGCAGCGGCCGACGCAAACCGCTGACGCCGCCGCGCAGCTCGCGACCACCGCGCAGGATGCCGGCACCAGCATGTTCGAGCGAGCAGTCGGCCTGCTCAAGACGATGAAGGCTGGCCTGCGCCGACTCAATGCTTTGCGCGATGTCCTGAGCGAGGCGCTCGGTCCGATCACGGCGCTTGTCGTCGGCTTTCGACGTGCGACGGTCGATTATCTGTCCTGGCCAGGCGCGTTCGCGTCGGACCTGATCGGCCTGGTCAGCGGTATCGCGGATTTCCGTTCGTTCGATCCAGGACTCGTCATGTCTGACTGGAACGACATGCGCGACCAGATGAAGACGGTCGTGAAGCTGCCTGCAGCGTCGGCCGCTGGCCAGCCGCTCGTCATTCCTGGCACGCAGGCCACGACGGCCGCACCCAGCAGCTCGACCGACCCCGCCACGCCGTATGCACCGGCACGTCCTAGCACCGTTGCCGCTGACGCATCGGACATCCAGCTCGTCACGGCCGTCACGGCGGTTGTCGTTGCCACGGTGACGGCCAGCGTTGCATCCGACATCCTGGCGAATGAGGCCGACACCCCGACGCTGACGCCGGATCAGGTCGAGCAGATCGCGAACGATACGCGTGGATTGATCCAAGCCGCGATCGACGCCGTACGCGCGGCCGTGCCGGTCGAACAGGCTCGGCCCGTTATCGAGCCGTTAAAAGAGACGGCACTGTCGGTGCAGGAGCTGGCGATCAAGGTGATCGACGTCCTGCCGCCGATCATTTCGCGCACGGTTGATGCGCCGTCGAACCTCACGTTGCTGGCGCATCTCTGGTACGGAGACTATTTGCGCTCGACGGAGCTTCTTCGCCTGAATTCACAGATCCGCAATCCGAACTTCATTCAGCGAGGAGACATTGTCCGTGGCTTCGCCCAATAACGATGTGACGCTGCTGATCGGTGGCAAGGCGCATAGTGCCTGGTCGTCGTATTCGATCGATTCCGATCTGCTGACGCCGGCCGACGCGTGGGACGTGCGCCTCACGCGCCCGTCCGGCAAGATGCCGGACTCCGTCAAGTCGGGCGCGCACGTCGAGGTCAAGGTCGGCGACGATACCGTGCTCGTCGGCTACGTCGACCAGGTGCGTCGCCGCACCAGCAAGACCGAGAAGACGCTGTCGATCAGCGGCCGGGACTATGCCGCGATCCTGCGCGACTGCTCGGCACCGATTTTCACGGCTAAACAGGTCACGTTAGCGGAGGTGGTCGCGAACATCGTTAAACCGCTCGGGATCAGGAAGATTCGTATCGACACGGCGCGCGCGCAGTCGACGTGGGACAAGATCAGCGTCGACCCGGGTGACACGGCATGGGACGCGCTCGTTCACGCGGCCGAGGGTGAAGGTTTGTGGCCGTGGTTCGATCCGGACGGCACGCTCGTGGTCGGCGGGCCGGACTACAATGCCCCGCCCGTCGCGATCCTGATCCTGCGCGAGGATGGTAAGGGCAACAACGTCGAGTGGTTCGACGAGGATTTGTCGATCGCCGAGCGACACTCGGAAGTCACGGTGCTCGGCCAGGCGCACGGCACCGGATCGAAGGCCGGCAAGCACGCCATCAAGGCGACCGTGAAAGACAAGGATGTGCCGGTGTACCGCCCCAAGATAGTCGTCGACCACGACGCGCCCAATCTGGCAGCGGCCGAAGCGCGTGCGCGCAAGATCATTTCCGACTCGGCACTCGCCGCGCACACGCTGCGCGCGAGCGTCAAGGGACACCGAACCTCGGACGGCGTGCTGTGGAAGCCGGGCCAACGGGTGCACGTCGTATGGGAGGAATACGGGATCGATGCCATCTACTTCCTGATGGCGCGTCGATTCACGGGTGGCCGTCCAGGCGGCACGCACACGACGCTGACCCTGAAGGAAGATGGCGTGTGGATTCTCGACGCGCATCCGCATTCGGGCCGCAAGCATCGGAAGAAGAAACGCGGCGGACCATCGATCGAAGTCACGGACGCCACCATCGACGCGAGCATCATGAAATGATCAAGGACATCGACAAGCGCATCCAGCGTGCGGTTTCCGGCATTCGGCAAGCCTTCCGAGGAATGATCGGTGGCGTGCAGACAAACGGCCCGACCGCGACCGTTCGCGGCGAAGGTCTCGCTGGCGAGAACATGGTCGACCTCGAACTATTCCAACACTACGGCTACACCAGTTCGCCGCCGGCCGGCACGATGATGGTCGTGGTGCCGGTCGGCGGCAAGACGAGTCATGGAATCGTCATCGCGACCGAGCATGGTCAGTATCGGTTGAAGGCGTTGAAGGCTGGCGAGGTGGCGCTGTACACGGACGAAGGTGATTCCATCGTCCTCGCTCGCGGCCGCGTCATCGACATCAAGACGAAGACGCTGAACATCGAAGCCGAAGAATCGGTCAACTTCAAGACGCCGACCGTCAATATGGATCACGCGCTCAACGTGGCCGAGCAGATCACCGGCAAGGGCGGCATGTCGATGTCGGGTGGCGACGGCGCGCGCATCGACAGCCTGAACGTCGACAAGGATGCCGTGATCAGCGGCAAGAGCTTCAACGGCCACAAGCATCCGGAAACGGGCAGCATCACGGGCACCCCTGTCGCCTGACATCAGCGGCACTCACTGACCTCCATCATCTGAATTGTCCACGCGCGCGCGATCACAATCGCGGCATGGACGCACTTCTGAACCCGCAAACAGGCGGATATACCGGCACGCGGACCACGACGCTCGCGAACGCCGTGTATATCCGCCTCGCCACACCGCTCGGCTCCTGGTGGGCCGCGCCGGACGTCGGCTCGCTGCTGCACACGCTTGCGCGAGAGAAGGATACGCCTCGCGTGCGTCGCCTTGCAGTCCAGTATGCCGAGCAGGCGCTCGCGCCCCTGGTCAAGGATGGGCGAGCGAGCAAGGTATCGGTGTCGTCCGCATCGGGCGAAAAAAGCTGGCTCGCTCTTCTCATCGACGTGCATGACGCGACAGGCGACGTTCAGCACTTCCAGCATCCGGTCAAGGTGTCGTAATGCCGGCGACCGTTCTGACGCTCGACCAGGTCCGCGCGAACATTCTGCGCGAGATCAAGAACCAGCGTTCCGACGCCGACATCGGCCCGGATTCCGACCACTATGTGCGCGCGAGCGGCGTGGCCAGCGTGATCGAAGGGCTGTATGCGCACCAGGTCTGGACGGCGAAGCAGATATTCCCGGACACGGCCGACGAGGACAATCTCATCCTGCATGCACGCCTGCGCGGCATCGAGCGCAAACCAGCCGTTGTCGCCAGCGGCACGGTGCGCGTAACAGGCAAGCCCGGTGTCCAGCTCGCTAGCGGTTTGAGCGCGAAGTACCAGGACGGCACGGCGTATGTAACGACGAGCGATGGCACATTCGACGCGGCGGGCAATCTCGTCGTCAGTGTGGTGGCCGTCGACGCCGGTGTCGACGGAAACCGTCAGGATGGCGATGCGCTCACGCTCACCGTGCCGCCGGTCAACGTCGACGCGACGCTGGCGATCATCAGTCTTCGTGGCGGCACGGCAATCGAAACGCTCGACAGCTTGCTCGCACGTCTGCTGCAGCGCATTCGTCGTCCACCGGCCGGCGGCAACAAATACGATTACTGGCAATGGGCGATGGAGGTGGCCGGCGTAACGGCCGCGTTTGTCTATCCGTTGCGTCGGGGGCTCGGCACGGTCGACGTCGTTATCGTGACCGAAGATGGCCTACCTTCGGATGACGTATTAAAAGCCGTGCAGGCGCACATTGACGTTCAGCGGCCGGTGCGGGCCAAGGATGCACGCGTTGTCGTGCCGTCGATCAAGCCCTACGACGTCACGGCGGCCGTCAAGCTGAACGGCATCACGCTCGACGCGGCTCAATCGGCTGTCGAATCCGGTCTCGCAGCCTATAACGCGATCGTGTCTCCTGGCGACATGGTCATTCGAAACCGCATCGGCGGCGTCATCAACGATACGCTTGGCATCGAAGACTATGTGCTTGAAAGCCCAACGGCCAATGTCGTCCCAGTGGTCGATGCGCAGGTGATCGAGTGGTGCCGGCTCGGCAAGGTGACGTTGAGGACGATGACATGAACGAACACGCCGAACTGCTCGGGCGGCTTATTCCTGCCGTCTCATACGATCCGCGTGAGCCGCGTCTCGCGGCCGAGCTGACTGCCGAAGGAAAGGTGCTGGATCGCGCGCTCGCCGACGCCGAAACGATCGTGAACGGCATCACGCCGTTCTTTGCGCACCAGCTCTTGCCAGATTGGGAGCGTGTGTGTGGCATCACGCCGGCTGTGGATGCGACGTTGCAACAGCGCATATCGACCGTCGTCGCCAAGGTCAATGAGACTGGCGGCATGTCAATTGCGTACTTCAAGCGACTGGCAAACGCTCTGGGCTACCGGATCGAAATCGTCGAGCTGGAGCCATTTCGCGTTGACGAAGGTGCGATCGGCGATGCGATCTGGATCGAGGACATCGTCTATCAATGGGGTGTAACCGTTCACGGCTCGCCTTCACTGGAAATCTACTTCCGTGTTGACGAAAGCGCGGTTGGCGAGCCGCTGCTGACGTTTGCCGACCCGATTCTCGAATCCGTGTTCCAAGACCTGAAGCCAGCCGACACGTTCGTCTACTTCATCTACCAGGAAGAGTAACCATGCAACGAATCAACACGCCTGATGGCAACTGGTATCCGGGCGATCCCTCGCAAGGGATCAAAGGGACTGTTGTTACTCGCCACTTCATGCAAACCGTTCAAGAAGAGCTTGCCGCCGTACCCGAAAGCGTCGGGATGAAACTTGATCCAAACGACAACAAGCAGCTTCTGAAGGGCATCCGAAAAATTTACACGGACAGTATTGCGGGGGGCATCCAAACGGGTGGCCGGGTCAACGGAGTCAACAGTCCGAACCTGCTGTTCAATGGGTCGGCTGAATTCGGAAGCGCATCGTGGTTTTCCGGGAACTCGTCCAACATCGATACGAACGGCCTTGTGCTCAAACCAGCCATTGGCAGCTACGGCGAAGGTACGTTTTGGGCGCTTGATCGTGATCTCGACGGTAAGGTCGTTTACTTTGTCGATTACTCGGACTTCGTCGGGCTTGGCGATGGAGTCACGATCAGTCTTCAAGCAGAACTGTTCGCTGGCGGACTGACCGGGGGAAGCTTCTATATCGATGCGGAATTCTACGATGACGCATCTCCGCCGAAGATTCTCGGGCAATCTCTGCAGTTAAAGGCTCCTCCCGATGCGGGTTGGACGTATTTGAGTGCATCGTCTGCCGTTCCGCGTGGTACGCGAAAACTGCGCATCCGCAAGGTGCTGGACGGAAACCCGAAAGGCACACGCGGACTGATCGCTTGCCGTCGCATCAAGTTGGAAGGGGGATCAGCTTCGTCGCTGTATTCGACCGAGGTCGATTTTCAGCGCGTCGCGCTACTCGATTCGCCAGCGCTGACTGGAGCGCCGACAGCCCCGACACCGGATGCAAAGGATAACTCGACACGACTCGCGACGACGGCATTCGTACAAGCGCTATCGGGAACCTACGCGACGCAGCAATGGGTGCAAGGGTTCGCCGTAAAAAGCGGCGATGGTGTGCCGTACATGCTCACGACGAACAACGAGCGTAATGCCGCATGGCTTTCAATCAATGGTCAAAATCACGGAAAACTGTGGACGGATATGAGCTTCGATCCTGACTCGAAGCTGAACACGTCCGGCGGTACCGTTGGTGGCCGCTTGGCGCTCAGTAAGCAAGGCTGGCAGGCGGACTTCCAGCTCAGAAACTGGCGAGAGGGCCAAGACGTTAGCACGTACTTTCGAGCGCGCGATGGTGGCGGCCTGGAGATCATCAACAACGCCTATAACTTCGTAACGTGGTCGGTCGATGATTTTGGCACGATGTTCATGCGGGGTCAGCAGATTCTCAATACGGATGGGAATCTGTACTGCACGTACCGGAACGCGTGGATGAGCGCCATCCTCGATGACCTGTACAACCGGGACAATGGCAAAGCGAATGCAGGCGCAACGTGTCAGCCGTACGATTTTGCTGAGTTCGGCCCGCTTCGACAAAGCACCGGCACGACGACTGTGGATGCGCCGGACACATGGTTCGTGAAGGGCATCCGAACCGACAACTGGAACGGTGACGCTGCACCGCGCACGTTGTTCCTGCGATGCACCCGTATTCGCAACGCGTAAGGAGGCTACTTGGTCGAGCACGAACTTCTCATCATGGCGATTGAGGATCGCTGGCCGCAGCTCGTACACGGGCGCGATTATTGGGTAGGCCATCCACTAGATCGGCAAACGGGACTTCAGTGCGGCGATGCGTTCATCGCACAATGGAATTGCTCCGTTGTGCCGCCGGACGTTACGGACCTGCTTAAGCGTGGCGAAGAACTCCGCCCGGTCCTTGCCGCACAGAAGGCGCGAGAACAACGGGATTCGCTCCTTCGTGCGTCTGACTGGACACAAGCGCCTGACGTGTCGGCGGCAACTCGGGAGAAGTGGGTAGTCTATCGGCAGACGCTTCGCGATCTGCCGGAACAACCGGGCTTCCCGCTGGATGTGCGGTGGCCGGATGCGCCCACAAGCGAGTAACACTTCATTTTTGTTCGGAACAAGGCGACCGGCACGAGTGTAGGAGCACTCGTGCCGGTCACTTACTCACTGCGCGGAACAGTGAGAAGCCAAGGCCCTGCCACCTTCGCGAAGGCAGGGCGAGTTTAACAGACAATTCGCACCCTAAATGGCACAACCCATCATTCCGTGGCTCGGCGGCAAGCGTCGCTTGGCCGAGCAACTCATTCCACTATTCCCACAACACGAATGCTACGTCGAGGTGTTCTGCGGTGGTGCTGCCTTGTACTTCCTACGGCCGATGCCGGCACCAGTCGAGGTGCTGAATGACATCAACGGCGAGCTGGTGAATCTATACCGCGTCGTGCAGCACCACCTTGAAGAGTTCGTGCGGCAATTCAAGTACGCGATTTCGAGTCGACAGGTATTCAAATGGCACCAGCTTGCGGTCCCGGAGACGCTCACAGATATACAACGTGCAGCGCGGTTTTACTACCTGCAGCACCATGCCTTCGGCGGCAAAGTTCAAGGGCAGACGTTCGGCACCGCTACGACCGCACCATCGGTCAACCTGCTACGGATCGAAGAGAGTCTGTCAGCCGCACATCTGCGGTTGGCCAGCGCACACGTCGAAAACCTGCCGTGGTACGAATGCATGGACCGGTATGATCGGCCGCACACGTTCTTCTATTGTGATCCGCCGTACTGGCAGACCGAGGGATATGGCGTTCCGTTCCCGTTCGAAGAATACGAACGGATGGCGGCTATGATGCGCGCCTGTAAAGGCAAGGTGATGGTGAGCATCAACGATCATCCCGACATTCGTCGAGCGTTCGATGGTTTTCCGATGCTCGGGCTGTCAATCAAGTACAGTTTGAACAACGCAACTGGCGGTGCGTCAAAGAGCCGCGAGCTTGTGATTACGAACTGGGAACCCGGAACGCTGACAGGCGGTTTGTTCTGACTCGATCGCGAGCGGCTGGACGGCATCATTCGACGAGCTGGCGGGAAAGGTCGACGGCTTATTGGCAGGCGCTTTGCGTTCGCGCCCGCCGCCGAGCTATGCTTCACGCAAGCGTCGGCGTTGCCTCGACGTTGGCAGGCGCGATTTCGATTTGAATTGGGCGCTTTGGCCGATGCTCGTCGTTGAAGCAGCGTGATGTGCGCCGCTCGACCTTACGGTAATACTTGGCTTTCAATCGCTGCATGAGCGTTCGACTATCAGGCCTGTCAGTGATCGTCGTCGGCGCGCCGGTGTCTGCTACGAACTGCGGATACGTGACATACATCCGTTGCCTGTGCTCCCAGTTGCGATCGAACGCGATATCAATCGCATGCGTAATTTTCGCTGTGTAGTCCAGCATGCGTTGCGCGGCGGTTCGCGTGATCATGTAGCACTGCAAGCCCACCGGGTTTTCCATCCACATCAATTTGGTCCCGCTCGGAAGACGCGCATACTCGGATTGCTGACGCTCGTTGATCCACATCAGCCGCACCATATCCCAATGCTGGCGAGCGTCGTAGAGTTCGAGCGTAGCGGCTTTGAACCCGTCGAGCAGCGTGATGTCGTCTTCCATGACGCACATTGCTTCCTTGCCGGATTGCACCAGTTGGAGCCACGCCGCACGATGGCTAAGGTAGCAACCGACCTCCCCGCGAGAGAGCTGCCAGCCATAGCGCCGCTGGCGACCGGCTGCGTCGTAACCCGGTATGGCTTCGACAGCTCCCTTCAGGTCAAATGCATCGAAGAACCGTGCATTAATGCCGTGATTGGCAAACTGCTCCACCATCTTGGTGCGCCGGTCTTGCGCACGGGTAAGCGAGATGCAGACATACGAGATACCCCGTTCCACTTCTTCCCTCGATTTTTTGGCATGCGCGACACGCGCATTACTTTGTTCTTACGGAAATGTTTCGAGAGTATAGCGGAACCTTGCGCCGATGCCTCGCCGGGCGGGCTGAGGTGAAGCTGCCAGCGTCCATTTTTCGGTGCAGTGGGCGGCAATCGGGACGTGCGTCCCTCGCACGGTGCCCTGTGCATTCACCGTGACAAATCCGGCGCAAAAGCGGCAGATCAGGCAGTGACAAACATATCGCTAAACGGTGACAAATCGCGCGCGACGTTACAACCAGTCTATTTTCCCTCGATGCCGGCATCGCGTCGGCGCAAGCGAGTGCGAAGCGGCATCCCATCGCGCATTCCGCTGACAGCGCACGCCCCGAAGATTTGTCGCCCCTTCGAGTCGAAAGCCCGACGTGTCCCGCAGCCGCGCCGATTCCGTCATTTCATCGCCGTACCGCGCGCTTGCCGGCTCCGCGCGCTAGAAGCCGAGTCGACGCGTTCGAACCGGTTCGCGCTTGCGCCGCCGACATTCCACGCCCCCTTCGCTCACGACGTGCATGTTCGCTCTCGATTATTCGGATCGCCCCGCCGTTTCGTTTGGCAATATCCGGAAAGCGTCGCAGGCTCTCGACATCGGATAATCCGAATCCGCTCGCTCACTGAATAAATCTGATCCAAATCGTCTATTCGATGCGGTTTGCACAAGCCCCCGCTTCGATTAATCGATTGCCGCGCCGCCGGCATACGCAATACCGGCTACGCAAAATGCAACGAATGTCCGCGCGCCACACAATTCGATCAACGCCCCGGGAAATCAACGCGTGAATGCGGTGCGACGCACGCTTATCGGCCACTCCCGGCCGGTCGCCTCGCAAGTGCGGCATCCGGAGTTCCGCCTTCCATCGCATGCCGCCGTCGCGCGCGACGCAACCGATATCCCCTTCCGAAGCGCCGTTCATTCCATTTGAAGCGGCACATTTTCCATTGCGTCCGTTCCAAAATCACCTTCCTAACAAAGATTCTCAATTACTCGACGATCCTCGAAAATAAAGGTTCATCGCGGAATTCCGGGGAACGCGGCGCGGATCTTGAGGAAGAAGTACTCCTCGTCACGGTACCCGTAGGCCCTGCGCTTGATGACCTTGAT
>NZ_JPWT01000067.1:0-70320 GCF_000773065.1 Burkholderia sp. ABCPW 111
TTCGGCGGTTCGGCGGTTCGGCGGTTCGGCGGTTCGGCGGTTCGGCGGTTCGGCGGTTCGGCGGTTCGGCGGTTCGGCGGTTCGGCGGTTCGGCAATTGTGCGAACGGATGGACGCGCCCCGGCAAGCCGGCGATCCGGCCGCATCGAGAACCCGCTGCGGCGCGCCGGCTCGCCCGCCTCGGCGCGGCCGCGCGATGTCGTCGCACGTCGTCCGTTCGGCCGACCGCGGAAAGCCACGCGGTTTGCGGGATAATACGGGTTTTCCGCTTTCGCCCGCTTCCGCCCGAGCGCCCTCCGCCGCCACCCGTCATGTGCGGCCGCGCCGTCGGGCCGCAGCCGCCTTACCTTTCGAACGACATGACCACCGTCAACCTCGCCGCCTACCGCTTCGTCTCGCTCGACTCGATCGAGCAAATGCGGCCGCTCATCGCCGCGCGCTGCAATGCGCTCGAGCTGCGCGGCACGATCCTGCTCGCGCCCGAAGGCGTCAATCTGTTCATCGCGGGAACCCGCGACGCAACCGGCGCGTTCGTCGACTACCTGCGCCACGATCCGCTCTTCGAGGGCAAATTCGCGGACCTGCAGTTCAAGGAGAGCCTGTCCGACTCGCAGCCGTTTCGGCGGATGCTCGTGCGCCTGAAGCGCGAGATCATCACGATGAAGAAGGCCGCGATCAAGCCGGAACTCGGCCGCGCGCCGTCCGTCGACTCGCGCACGCTGAAGACCTGGCTCGACCGGGGCCACGACGATGCGGGCCGCCCGGTCGTGATGCTCGACACGCGCAATGCATTCGAAGTCGACGTCGGCACGTTCGACAACGCGCTCGACTACCGGATCGACAAGTTCAGCCAGTTCCCCGACGTGATCGAGGCGAACCGCTCGGACCTCGAAGGCAAGACCGTCGTGTCGTTCTGCACGGGCGGCATTCGCTGCGAAAAGGCGGCGATCCACATGAAGGACGTCGGCATCGAGAACGTGTATCAGCTCGAAGGCGGGATTCTCAAGTATTTCGAGGAAGTGGGCGGCGCGCATTATCACGGCGACTGCTTCGTGTTCGATTACCGCACGGCGCTCAATCCGCGCCTCGAGCCGACAGCCGACGTCACGTGCTTCGCATGCCGCGCGGTCGTGCCGGCCGACGCGCAGCAGTCGCCGCTCTACGTGCCCGGCAAGTCGTGCCCCGCATGCCATCCGGGCGAGCGCGCGGATCGCACCGCCGAGCCGGCGCACGCCGCCTGACGCCGCGCGCCTTCTTCGCACGCCGCATTCGATGACGGACTATCGCGGGCGCTTCGCGCCGTCGCCCACCGGCCCGCTGCATTTCGGCTCGCTCGTCGGCGCACTCGCGAGCTGGCTCGACGCGCGCGCGTGGGGCGGCGCGTGGCTCGTGCGGATCGAGGACATCGACGCACCGCGCACGGTGCCCGGAGCGGCCGAGGACATTCTCGCGACGCTGCGCAGCTTCGGCTTCGTCCCCGACGAGCCGCCCGTCTGGCAAAGCACCCGCGTCGCGCGCTACGCGACCGCGCTCGAACGGCTCACGGCCGCGGGGCTCGTCTATCCGTGCGGCTGCTCGCGCAAGGAAATCGCCGATTCGCTGCGCGCCGCGCACGAACGGCACATGACGCTCGCGTATCCCGGCACCTGCCGCAACGGCCTGCACGGCAAGCCCGCGCGTGCGTGGCGGCTGCGCGTGCCGGACGGCGCAACCGCCGTCGTCACGTTCGACGATCGCTGGCAGCATGCGCAGACGCAGGATCTCGCGACGGAAGTCGGCGACTTCGTGCTGAAGCGCGCGGACGGACAGTGGGCGTACCAGCTCGCGGTCGTCGTCGACGACGGCGACGCGGGCATCACGCACGTCGTGCGCGGCGCGGACCTGCTCGACTCGACCGCGCGGCAGATCTACCTGCAGCGCTGCCTCGAGCTGCCGACGCCGCACTATCTGCACGTGCCCGTCGTCGTCGATGCGAACGGCGAAAAGCTCAGCAAGCAAACGGGCGCGACGGCGCTCGATCCCGCCGCGCCGCTGCCCCCGCTCGCCGCGGCCGCGCGGCATCTGGGGCTCGCGCTCGACGAGGCGGCGTGCGCGTCGCTCGGCGCGTTCCAGCCGGCCGCGATCGCCGCGTGGGACGCGCGGTTCGGACCGAACGCGCGTCGATGACGAGGCGCGTGGCGCTCGGCCGCGACGCGTAGCCTCGTCGCTCTGCCCGTCGCTCTGCCCGCAACCGCCGGTTCGCCGCTATCGTGCTCGTTCACCCACTACGCAGTACGCAGCCGCCGAGCCCGCGCGGAGCGGTTCTCTCGAGGCCCGACCGAGACACCGCCGCCATTCGCCCTCGGCCCGCCCGCTCTCGATCGGCCATGCAAAACGAAACGGGCGGATGCTCACGCACCCGCCCGCTTCTCAGCGGCCTTGGCGCCGAGCCCGGCGTGACGCGCCGTCACGCGCGACGCTCGGCCCCGCGCGTCACGACGACGTCTTGCGCGGCATCCCGAACCCGCCGAGCAGCGCGGCGAGCGGCTGCTTCGACGCCTTCTTCTCCGGGTGCACGGGCTTCGCCTCTTCCGGCTGGCTCGCCGCAGGCGACGGCACGTACGGCTTCAGGAAGAAATCGTCGATCGGCGCATCGCGGCGCGAATGATGCGAGCGCTCGCCGCCCGCCGAGCGGCGGCCCACCGATGCGCCTCCTCGGCGCTCGTCACGGTCGCGCTCGCGGCGGCCGCCGCGGTCGTCGTGGCGATGGCGCGGCAGGTCGAGCTCGAGCGCCTCGAGCGGCAGCGCGCGCTTGATCAGCTTCTCGATGTCGGCGAGCTGCTTGCGCTCGTTCGGGCTGCACAGCGACAGCGCGTCGCCCGACGCGCCCGCGCGCCCCGTGCGGCCGATCCGGTGCACGTAGTCTTCCGCGTTGAACGGCAGATCGAAGTTGATCACGGCCGGCAGCTCGACGATGTCGAGCCCGCGCGCGGCGACGTCGGTCGCGACGAGCGCCTCGATCTCGCCGCGCTTGAACGCGTCGAGCGCCTGCATCCGCTCGCTTTGCGAACGGTCGCCGTGAATCGCCGACGCGACGATCCCGTCGCGCTCGATCTGGCGCGCGAGGCGGCTCGCGCCGATCTTGCTGTTGCAAAACACGATCACCTGCTTGAGCGAGCGGTCGCGGATCAGCTTGACGACGGCCGCCTGCTTGTCGCCTTCGGCGACGTCGTAGACGACCTGCGTGACGTTCGTCGCCGTCGCGTTGCTGCGCGCGACTTCGATCGTCTGCGGGTTGCGCAGGTAGGTCGACGCGAGCTTCTTGATTTCCGGCGAGAACGTCGCCGAGAACAGCAGCGTCTGGCGCTCCTTCGGCAGCAGGTTCAGGATTCGCTGCAGGTCGGGCAGGAAGCCCATGTCGAGCATCCGGTCCGCTTCGTCGAGCACGAGGATCTGCACCTGGCCGAGATTCGCGGTCTTCTGCTGAACGTGGTCGAGCAGGCGGCCCGGCGTCGCGATCAGAACCTCGACGCCGCGGCGCAGCTCGGCCATCTGCGGATTCATGTCGACGCCGCCGAACACGACCGCGCTGCGCAGCGGCGTGTGCTTCGCGTATGCGTGGACGTTCGCGGCGACCTGGTCGGCGAGCTCGCGAGTCGGCGTGAGAATGAGGGCGCGCACCGGATGGCGGGCGGGCGACGCGCTCGTGTTCGCCTGCGGCAGCAGGCGCTGGATGATCGGCAACGAGAAGCTCGCGGTCTTGCCGGTGCCGGTTTGCGCGGCGCCCATCACGTCGCGGCCGGACAGCACGACCGGAATCGCCTTCGCCTGAATGGGCGTCGGCGTCGTATAGCCCTGATCGGCAATCGCTTTCAGGATCTCGGCGGCAAGGCCGAATTGATCGAACGTCGCGTCGACAGGCTTGGCAACAGAATCGGACATGGTGGCGTTTCGCTCAAAAGGCGCGGCGGGACATCTAGCGCGCGGCATGCTCGCTCGCGAGACACGCTGCGCAAACCACTTCGGAATGAAGACGAAGCCGCGGCGCGCCGCAGGGCGCCGCCGGCGCTTGAGGCCGTCCGGGCCGCGCGCGGGGCTTCCGCGCGCGGGGCTTCGTCCGGCAGGAGTGCCGGCAGAAAGGGCAGCATTGTAGCATCCCTCGCGAAAGGGTTCCGCCGGCCCGTCCCGCGCGGGCGATCCCGCGGGTAGATCCGTGCGGCGGCGATGCGGACGACGGCCTGCGGCAGGCGCCCGAACCACCGCGCGGCCGCACGGCACTCAGGCGCCGCGATACGGCCGCGGCGCGGGCCAAGCCGATCGATGCGGCGTCGCGCCAAGCGCCGGATGCAACGTCAGACGCCGAACGCCGGCCCCCCAATCACAATAACCCGATACCGAACGCCAAACGCCGAGCGACGACGAAGAACCGAGCGACAAGCACGAAGCGCACGCCCTCACGCGGCAGCGCCCTCCCGCCGTTCAATCCTTCTTGCGCTTCTTCTGAATCTCGCTGCAGCCGCCGAGCACGGGCGGCGCCTTCTCGTCCGCGATTTCGTCGTACAGATTCGCGTCGCGCCCCTTCGTCCACCAGACGTAGCGGCCCGCCTGATAGCGCGCGCCCGACGCCGACACGGTGTCGACGAACAACAGCGGCGTCCCGTTGACGGGCACGAGCGCGAAGCTTTGGCCGTTGTCCGCGCGCCAGTACGACACCCGCACCGGCTTCGGCTCGTTCGCGCACCGATAGACGACGGTTTCGCGCGCGTCGGCGTCGATTTCCTCGACGGTCAGCCGCGCCGCGTGCGCCGCACCCGCCGCCGCGCACAGAGCGGCGACGCCGATCGCCGCCTGCGTTGCCTTGTTCATGCCTTTCCTCTTCAAGCGATGGACGCGCGCCGCACGAGCGCCGCGCGCCGGTCCGTCAGTCCGTCAGTCCGGATCGATGACGCCCGCGCACGCGTCGGTCGGCGCCGCCGCGACGTGGCCGACGACGGGCACGATCTTCAGCCCCGCCGACGCGATCCGGCACGGCGCGGCGGCAAGCCCGCAGCCCGCCGTCGACAGACACAACACGACGATCAACATCCACTTCATTGCCACCTCCTCTACAGCCTTCGCCGCACGCCCAATCGCGGCGCGCGGCATCGGCCCGAAACCTCGACTGCCGCCGGCGGGCCGGGGGCGTCGCAACCGCCGGCCGATCGCGGCTGCCCCGCCCGTACCGGCGCGAGCCGACGCGGGCGATGCGCGATACGTGCCGCCCGCCGTCAGCGCGCGGACACCGGCCGCACCGCGGCGGCCGCCCGCTTCGCGCGCTCGCGCGCTTCGTCGACGTTCGCGCCCGCCGCGAGCGCGACGCCCATCCGGCGCTTGACGAAGCTCTCCGGCTTGCCGAACAGGCGAAGGTCCGCGCCCGGCACCGCGAGCGCGTCGCGCACGCCTTCGAACGCGACGCCCGCCTCGTCGAGCCCGCCGTAGATCACGGCCGACGCGGCGGGCGTCGCGAGCGCGGGCTCGACCGGCAGGCCGAGGATCGCGCGCGCATGCAATTCGAACTCCGACTGACGCTGCGACGCGAGCGTGACGAGCCCCGTGTCGTGCGGACGCGGGCTCACTTCCGAGAACCAGACGTCGTCGCCGCGCACGAACAGCTCGACGCCGAAAATGCCGCGCCCGCCGAGCGCGCTCGTCACGCGATGCGCGATGTCGCGCGAGCGCTCGAGCGCCTTCGCGCTCATCGGCTGCGGCTGCCACGACTCGACGTAATCGCCCGCGACCTGCACGTGCCCGATCGGCTCGCAGAAATAGGTGCGCGTCTCGAGGCTCGCCGGGTCGATCGCGCGCACCGTGAGTTGCGTGATCTCGTAATCGAACCGGATGAAGCCCTCGACGATCACGCGGCCGTGATTCACGCGGCCGCCCGCCATCGCGTACTGCCACGCGGGCTCGACGTCGGCGTCGCTCTTGACGACCGACTGCCCCTTGCCCGACGACGACATCACGGGCTTGACGACGCACGGGAAACCGATCTGCGCGACGGCCGCCTTGAATTCGTCGAACGATTGCGCGAACGCGTACGGCGACGTCGGCAGCCCGAGCTCCTCGGCGGCGAGCCGGCGAATGCCCTCGCGATTCATCGTGAGCTGCGTCGCGCGCGCGGTCGGGATCACTTCGGCCACGCCGGCCGCTTCGATCGCCGCGAGCGCATCGGTCGCGATCGCCTCGATTTCGGGCACGACGAGATGCGGACGCTCCGCGTCGACGAGCGCGCGCAGCGCGGCCGGGTCCGTCATGTCGATCACGTGCGCGCGATGCGCAACCTGATGGCCGGGCGCGTTCGGATAGCGGTCGACGGCGATCACTTCGACGCCGAGCCGCTGCAACGCGATGATGACTTCCTTGCCCAACTCGCCCGCGCCGAGCAGCATGACGCGCGTGGCGGACGGCGAAAGCGGCGTGCCGAGCCGCTGACCGATCTGCATGAGATTTCCCGCTGGATGATGGATGGCGAAAACGACTCGCGATGCTATCACGCGAGGCGCGCGCGCCGCCGGCCGAATTGGCGGATGCGCGGGCGGGCCGAAACAGGGTGCGCGGGCGGGCGCGCCGGCAACACGGCGCTGCGCGCGCCCGCGCCGCGCCGTGGCTCGAGACGCACGGTGAAACGGCCGGCGCCGCGCCGCCACGAGGCTCGGCGGCCGCGCGGCGGCCGCGTTGCCCTTGCCCTTGCCCTTGCCCTTGCCCTTGCCCTTGCCCTTGCCCTTGCCCTCACCCTCGCCCTCGCCCTCGCCCTCGCCCTCGCCCTCGCCCGCATCATCCGCGCTTTTCACGACACGCGGCGTTCGCCGCAGCGTCCATGACTTCGCGGGCCTTCGCCACGAGCATGTCGCCTCGCCGTCCGCCGGCGGCGGGTCGGCCCGTCGTCGCGCGCGACGGCGCCGACGTCGCGGAGCCATGCGCGGCCCCGGCGCATCGACCCAACTCGCGGCGAGCGCCGCGTTCCCTCGTGGCGAGCGCCGCGTTCCTTTTCGCCGCCGGCGCGCCGCGCCTCGCAACAACCCGAGGCCGATCCTCAACGCCGCGCCGCATTGCCGGCGAACCGCGCAAGAAACGCACCGCATCATCGCCGCAAAACACATGAACGAACGCGTGCGGCGACTGTCCGCTCGCATCCGGCGACGCTAGTGCGTTACCCTTACGGCTTCGCCCGCAACATTGAAAATTCGAAGAGGAACGAGGTCATGTTCAATTCATCCGCAGCCGCGCGCATGCGCTTTCGCATCGTCCGCTCGCTGCGCGCGCCGCTCGGCGCGCTGACCGTCGCCGCGCTTCTCGCCGCCTGCACGATGCCGACTCATCCCGACTCGAGCGCCCCCGCCCCCGATCCGTTCAATCCCGCGACGATCCAACTGATCGACGACACGAGCTGGGAGCTCGTCGGCTGGCGCAACGCCGACGGCTCGCAACGCGACATCCCGCACGGCGACAACGGCGAGCCGATCAAGCTCGCGCTGTCGACGCAAACGGGCGTGCGGCGCGTGGCCGGCTTCTCGGGCTGCAACCGCTACATGGGCGCCTACGACGTGAAGAACGGCGTGCTCGCCTTCGGCCCGCTCGTCGGCACGCGGATGGCGTGCGCCGCGCCCGCGCGCAGCGCGCTCGAGCGCGACTACCTCGCCGCGCTCGCCCACGTCTCGAAGGCCGGCGTGCAGATGCGCGAGCCGCAGCAGCTGATCATCGTCACCGACGACGGCGCGACGCTCACGTTCGCGCGCCGCGACAGCAAATAAGCCGCGTCGCGCGACGCACGGCGCACGGCCCGGCCGGCGAACCGGACGGCGGGCGTCCCCGGCGCGCCGCACGGGAACGGCGCGGCGACGCGCGCCGTTCCCGAAAACACCGTCGTCGACCGGTTAAACTCGACGGGTTCGCGCATCGCGCCCCGTCCTCCTCCTGTTTCTGAGCATGCAAACGGTAGTTCTCGGCTGGTTCGGCTTCTCGGCCGTCTGGTTCATCCCTCTTTTCTGGCGGCTCATCAAGGCGATGCTGCCGGGCGGCGGCGGGCTCGCGGGCCCCGGCTCGATCCGGCTCTGGCTCGGCTTCCTGTGCGTGCTGATCGCGAGCTGCACGCTCGCGACCGCGCTGCCGGGCGACGCGACGACGAACGCGCTCGGCCATGCGCTCGCGGGCGGCTTCGAGCGCGTGCTCGGACACGTCGGCACGCCGCTCGCGATGGTCGTGCTGTTCGTCGTCGGGCTGCCGTGGCTCGTCGGCGTGCGCTGGCAGCAGGTGAACGCGTGGCTCGACGCGTCGTTCGGCATCCGCCTCGCGCGCGATCACGGCGACGACGAATCGCGCGGCGTCGCGGATCTGCCGCGCGCCGCGCTGCATCGCGACGACGACCGGCGCGTGCGACGCGCGGCCGACGTGCAGCCGACGACCGCGCACACGGTCAACTCGATGGCTCCGCGACAGAACGGCCGCTATTCGCGGCCGACGCTGTGGCGGCCGAACGACGCGCAACGCGGCGAGCGGCGCCATGCCGGGGCGAGCGGCGCGGCGAAAGCCGCCGCAGAGCCGACCGCGCCCGCGGGCTGGCTCAGGCCGGGCGCGACGCCGCGGAGCGCGACGCCGGCCGCCGCGATGGCGGCTGGAACGGCTGGAGCCGCTGGAACGGCGGGAACGGCAGCGAGCGGCGCCACGAAGGCGGCGGGCCCCGACGCGTCGGGGCCCGGATTCGCGAAGGCGACAGGCAGCGCCCTGCCGACGGGCGAGCCGGCGAAAACGGCCGGCGCAGCAATGCCCGTCTACATCGCGCCGAACGCGGCCCATTCGACGTTGCCCGCAAGCGGCGTGCCGAAGGCCGCCGGTTTCGCGATGCAAGGAAGCGGTGCGGGTGCGGCGAAAGCGCCGACTCCCGTTTCGGCCACGCCCGCGACCGGCGCCGTGAAGTCTGCCGGAGCGACGATGCCGGCGGGCGTGCCCGTAAAAACGGCGAGCGCCGCCTCGGCGGGCGGCGCGGCCGCGCCGCTCGGCACCGGCACTTCACCCGCGTTGTTCGCCTCGCCCGCCCTGCCCGCCACGCCGCACGCGACGTTCGTGCCGGCCTCGGCCGGCATCGCGAAGCCGATCGGCTCGACCGCGGCCGTCGCGGCAATCGGCAAACGCTCGGAAGCGCGCCCGGCCACGCCCGACCACCGCTTCGCACCGCGCCGCCCGGCGACGCACGCCGCCGTGTCAGCGGTCCGCAATCGGCCGATGTCGTTCACGCCGTCGCAACAGACGGCCGGCCCGACGCGCAACGCCGCCGCGACGTCGCCGCAGCCCGCCGCCCGCGCGCCGATGCCGACGCAGGCCGCCGAGCCGGCGCGCAAGCGTGCGCCCGGCCCGGCGCGCGCGCCGCTCTACGCATGGACGGAAAAGCCCGCGGAACGCATCGCGCCCGCGCCGAGCGTGCACGAAACGCTGCGCTCGATCGAGGCCAGCGCGGCGCGGTGGACGGCGCTCGCCGGCGCAACGGATGCCGGCGCGGCGCTGGAAACGGCGCGCGCGCCGACGGCATCGACCACATCGCCGGACTGGGATGCCGAGACGGCCGGATCGAACGTTCCGACGGCGGCGGCGATCGCCGCCGCGAGTCCTTCCGTCGCCGAAGCCGCCGCACCGGCTGAATATGCGGCCGCGCGGGCCGTCGGCGTCGCTTCCGTTGGCGTTGGCGTTGGCGTTGGCGGCATGGTCGCCGCCGACCCGGTAACTGAAGCTGCAGCCGCGGACATTACCGGTTGCGCAAGCGGGATTGCTCCGGTCGAAACCGCCGCCGCCGCGGCCGCCGTCGACCCCGCCCACGACATCGACGACAGTACGTCCGTTGCCCATGTCAGCGAGGCCGGCGTGTCCGAAGAACCGGCGTCGTCGGCGACGAACGGCCCCCATCGCGATCGCGCCGACATGGCCGCTGCGCCCGCCGTTGCGGCCGTTACCGCGGGTGTCGTTGTCCAGGGCACGATGCCGGCTGCCGAAGCCGGCACGCACGCCGGCAGTTCGGTCGAGCAAAACGCGCCATCCGCCGTCGCTTCGCCGAGCAACCCCGCAACCGCCGTTGTCCCCGTTGCGGCGGCCCCCGCGCCGGTCGGCATCGAACCCGAGCAGCCGGTCGCGGCGACAAAATTCGCGTCAGCCGCAACATCCGAAGCCATCGATGAAAAGCATGCGGCCGACTCCGCGACCGACTCGGGCGACGCGATGCTGCAAGCCGTCGCCGCGCCGCAAGGGCCGGCCCCCGGCGCCGCCGACACGCCGTCGTCGAACCGAGACTCGGCGAGCGCCGCAGCCTCGGCCTCGAACGAGCAACCCCGGTCAGCCGCCTCGCCGCGCGTCATGAATGCGTCGCCATTCGCGGCGCAGACGGCATTCGCCGCGCATGCCGCCACATCGAACAACGGCGTCGCGGATCGCACCCCGATCGCGTCCGCCGGCGACGACGGCAAGCAAGCCGCACAGCAACCGGCTGCGGCGGTCGATTCGCACGCGATGACGAGCGCATCGCCGGCCGCCGGCGACATGCGCAACTCGGTCGCACCGTGGGAGAACGTGGCCGATGCCGGCGCAGCGGCCGCTTCGTCCGCGACGACGCCGAGCGAATCGCACGCGCAGCCGCAGCCAGCGCAAGCCGCAATCGCGAGCGGCACCGCCGTTTCGCTCCCGGCGTTCCCAGGGGTGCCGGCAAGCGGCGCGGCCGTCGCCCTCCCCCGTTCGGCAGACGCCGCGCGCCCCGCGACGAGCGTCCAGCGCAGCGAGACGCAGGCCGTGGCGGGAACTTCGGCTGCCCAGGTCCCGGAACAGGCTGAGGCAACCTTATCGAACGACTCGAAGGACGGGGCTGCGCCGACACCGGCTGCATCGCCGGCCGCATCGACAACGTCGAGTGCGTCGGCCCCGGTCGACTCGACGTCTCCCGCAGCGCCCGCCCCGGCGGGCGACGCAGCCGCAGGCGGCGCCGTCGGCATCGTCGGTGCGGCATTCGGAATGCTCGGTGCCGCCCGCGCGGTTGCCGAGGTTGCCGAGGTTGCCGGGGCCGACGCGGCTGCGCCGGCCGCCACGGCAAGCGCCAGCACAAGCGCCCCGGTGACGCCCGCCGGCCCCCCCGCGATCGATCGAGCGGCATCCGCCGCCGTGCCGCCGTTCGATGCGTCGACGGCGGCCGCTCCGACGGCGGCCTTCGGCGCCGCCAGCGGCCACGCCGGACCGACTTCCGCTGCGGCGTCGCCCGACGCCATTGCGCCGAGCAGCGTAACCGCAACGCTCCCCGGCGCGGCCGTCCCGGCCGCCCCCGCCGTGCCGACTGCGCCCGCGAGCACGGCTGCGGCGAGCACGGCTGCGTCATCGGCCGGCGTGCCGAGCGTCCCGCGAGCAAGCGCCGCCGCCACGAACGTCGCCCCGTCGGCCGCCGCGGCAGGCAATGCCGCTCAGAACGTTGCCGCTGCGCCTGCCGTCGCGTCGAACCCGATCGTGCCGCCCGCAGGAGCGCCGTTCGCGATGTCTAGCGTGAGCGCGCCGACAATCCCGGGGACAAGCGCCGCCGCTCCAGGCGCGACCACCGCGCCAATCACGCCGTCTATTCCGTCGCCGAACATCGCGCCGGTCGCGTCGACGCCGAGCGCCGCCGCAACGCACGCATCCGCCCCGCACGGCCACGCGACGAACGCAGCCGGGCCGGATTTCATCGCAACCAGCGGTGCGTTCCCGAGCCCGTCCGCGCCATCCGCTGCCATGACTGCTGTCGCCGGACCGGCAGTTGCAGCGCCGCCCGTCGCTGCGCCGGTAGTCGCGGCATCGACGGTCGTCACGCCGCCCGTCGTCACGCCGGCTGTGGCCGTGCCGACCGCAACCGCGCTGGGCGCGACGCTGCCGTCGCACGCCGCCGCACCGGGAGTACCGGGAGTACCGGGAGTACCGGGAGTACCGGGAGTACCGGGAGTACCGGGAGCACCGGGAGCACCGGGAGCACCGGGAGCACCGGGAGCACCGGGAACACAAGGAACACCGAGCGTCCCCGGAACGCCGGAAGCACCACCGGCATCCGGCGCCCCGGCAACGCCCGGCACGCTGCTCATCCCCCCCGCGCCGGCCGCCATCGCCGCCGCGCAGCCGGCCGCCGCCCCCACTGCCCCGGCCGAGCCCGCCAGCCCGGCCCGCCAGCCCGGCCCGAACGCGTTCGAATTCCACGCGCCCGCCGCGTCGAACGTCGAGCTGCCGACGCTCGACCTGCTCGAGCCCGCATCCGACGCGATCGAGGCGATCTCCGACGAGCATCTCGCGCATACCGGCCAGATCATCGAGCAGCGCCTGCAGGAGTTCAAGGTGCCGGTGACGGTGGTCGGCGCGTCGGCCGGCCCGGTGATCACGCGCTTCGAGATCGAGCCCGCGCTCGGCGTGCGCGGCAGCCAGATCGTCGGCCTGATGAAGGACCTGTCGCGCGGCCTCGGCCTCACGTCGATCCGCGTCGTCGAAACGATCCCCGGCAAGACCTGCATGGGCCTCGAGCTGCCGAACGCGAAGCGGCAAGTGATCCGCCTGTCCGAAATTCTCGCGTCGCGCCAGTATCAGCACTCGGCGTCGCAGTTGACGCTCGCGATGGGCAAGGACATCACCGGCAACCCGGTCGTCACCGATCTCGCGAAGGCGCCGCACATGCTCGTCGCCGGCACGACGGGCTCGGGCAAGTCGGTCGCGATCAACGCGATGATCCTGTCGCTGCTGTACAAGGCGGCGCCCGAGGACGTGCGGCTCATCATGATCGATCCGAAGATGCTCGAGCTGTCGGTCTACGAGGGCATCCCGCATCTGCTCGCGCCCGTCGTCACCGACATGAAGCTCGCCGCGAACGCGCTCAACTGGTGCGTCGGCGAGATGGAGAAGCGCTACCGGCTGATGTCGGCCGTCGGCGTGCGCAATCTCGCGAGCTTCAACCAGAAGATCCGCGACGCCGCCGCGAAGGAAAAGAAGATCGGCAACCCGTTCTCGCTCACGCCCGACGATCCCGAGCCGCTGTCGACGCTGCCCCTCATCGTCGTCGTGATCGACGAGCTCGCCGATCTGATGATGGTCGCCGGCAAGAAGATCGAGGAGCTGATCGCGCGGCTCGCGCAGAAGGCGCGCGCCGCGGGCATCCACCTGATCCTCGCGACGCAGCGTCCGTCGGTCGACGTGATCACGGGCCTCATCAAGGCGAACATTCCGACGCGCGTCGCGTTCCAGGTGTCGTCGAAGATCGATTCGCGCACGATTCTCGACCAGATGGGCGCCGAATCGCTGCTCGGCCAGGGCGACATGCTGTTCCTGCCGCCCGGCACGGGCTACCCGCAGCGCGTGCACGGCGCGTTCGTCGCGGACGAGGAAGTGCACCGGATCGTCGAATACCTGAAGCAGTTCGGCGAGCCGCAGTACGAGGAAGGCATTCTCGACGGGCCGAGCGCCGAAGGCGGCTCGCAAGACTTGTTCGGCGAGGCGCCGGATGCGGAAGCCGATCCGCTCTACGACGAGGCGGTCGCGTTCGTCGTGCGCACGCGGCGCGCGTCGATCTCGTCGGTGCAGCGGCAGTTGCGCATCGGCTACAACCGCGCGGCGCGCCTCGTCGAGCAGATGGAGGCGGCGGGCCTCGTGTCGCCGATGGGCATCAACGGCAGCCGCGAAGTGCTCGCGCCGCCGCTGCCCGAATAGGCGCGCCCGCGCGCATGCGGCGCAGCGCGATCGCCGCGCCGCGCCGCGCGACGCAATGCGGCAAGCAAAACCCCTCGCACGCCGCGAGGGGTTTTGCTTTTTCGCGCCCGAATCAACGCCAACGGCGAACGCCGCGCCCGTCGCCCGCCCCGATCCCCGCCGGGGCGGTCAAGCGCGCCGCGCGCCGCCCGGCGTCACCGCGCCGGCACGAACTTGAAGTCGACCGGCTTGCCGAGCTCGATGCGCGCCGGATTCGGCTCGAGCCGGCCGCTCGCGATGTCGCGCCGGAACACGAACACGCTGTCGCTGTCCTGGTTGCCGACCACGAGCCACTTGCCGCTCGGATCGATCGCGAACTCGCGCGGCGTCTTGCCGAGGCTCGATTGACGGCCGACGAGCGCGAGCTTGCCGTCGGCCGCGTTGACCGCATAGATCACGATGTCGTTCGCGTCGCCGCGATTGGTCGCGTACAGGAAGCGCCCGTCCGGCGACAGATGCAGCGCGCCGCCGCCGACCTTGCCCGCGAAGCCCGGCGCCGTCATCGGCACCGTCTCGACGTGCGCGAGGCGGCCGTCGTCGTAGCGGTACACGCCGACCGACGCGTTCAGCTCGTTGGTCACGTACGCGAACCGCCCGTTCGCGCTGAACACGAGATGACGCGGGCCCGAACCCGGCTTCGCGAGCGTGTAGCGCATGTCGGTCGGGCCGATGAGCCCGCGGCTGCCGTCCGGCGTGTAGCGGTACGAGAAAATCTTGTCCGCGCCGAGATCCTGCACGAACAGATACCGGCCGTCCGGCGAGAACACGGTCGAATGAACGTGCGCGCCGTCCTGCCGCCCCTTCACGGGCCCCGTGCCCTCGTGATGCACGTTCAGCACCGCGGCGCCGAGCGCGCCCGTCGCCTCGACCGGGAACACCGAGAAGCTGCCGCCCGGATCGGACGCGACCGAATAGTTCGCCGCGACGAGATACTTGCCGTCCGGCGACAGGCTCAGGTAGCACGGGTCGTTCCCTTGCGCCGACACGCGGTTGACGAACGTGAGCGCGCCCGTCTTCGCGTCGAAGTCGAACGCGCTCACGCCGCCGCGCACGCTCGCGGGGCCGGCGTCGCCCGGCAGCTCGTTGACCGCGTACACGTGGCGGCCGTCGCGGCTCGCGACGAGATACGACGGGTTCTCCGCCTTCGCCGACGACACGGGCGTCATGCCGCCCGAGCCGGTGTCGAAGCGATACACGTAGATGCCTTCGCTGCCCGAGCCCGTGTAGGTGCCGACGAGCAGGTTGAAGACGCCGCCCGCCGGGCCCGCGCTCGCCTCTTCTGCGAACGCATGAGCGCCGAAAAGCGGCAGCGCGAGCGCGAAACCTTTCATCCAGTGGCTCAACCTAAGCGGGAAAGCGAAAGGCGAAGGCGCGTGAGCGCGTCGGGTCATCGGAACCTCCTTGCATCGATTCGTCTCAAGTGATGTGATGTTGCGAAACGCGGGCCGCCTCGAGCGCCCGCGCCGCGCCGCCCGCCGGAGTATACGGGCGCCCGCTTGCCGCCGTACAGCGCGGCGCGAACGTGCCCAGATCGTGAAACGACAAGGATTGCTGGAGGATCGTCGCCCATGCCCGCCCTCATCGAAGACTACGCCCTCGTCGGCGACGGCCACACGGCCGCGCTGATTTCCCGGGACGGCTCGGTCGACTGGCTGTGCTGGCCCCGTTTCGATTCCGGCGCGTGCTTCGCCGCGCTCGTCGGCACGCCGGAGCACGGCCGCTGGCTCGTCGCGCCCGCCGCCGACGTCCGCGTGAGCTCGACCTCGCGCCGCTACCGCGGCGACACGCTGATCCTCGAAACCGACTACGAGAGCGACGAAGGCGCCGTCACCGTGATCGACTTCATGCCGCCCGGCAGCGGCTGGTCGGAGCTCGTGCGGATCGTCGTCGGCCGGCGCGGCGAGATGAGAATGCAAATGCAGCTCGTATTGCGTTTCGACTACGGCTTCTCGGTCCCGTGGGTCACGCGGCTGTCGCGCGAAGCCGGCGTGAAGGCGATCGCCGGCCCGGACACGGTCGTGCTGCGCACGCCGGTGCCGCTGTCGGGCGAGAACCTGCACACGATCGCCGAATTCACCGTGAAGGCGGAAGAGCGCGTGCCGTTCTCGCTGTCGTACGCGCCGTCGCACCTGCGGCTACCGCCCGCGCGCGAGCCGCTGTCGATGCTCGCGCGCACCGAGAATTACTGGCTCGAATGGTCCGCGCGCTGCCCGGTGCGCGGGCGCTACGCGGCCGCCGTGCGCCGCTCGCTGATCACGCTGAAGGCGCTCGCGTACGAGCCGACGGGCGGCATCGTCGCCGCGCCGACGACGTCGCTCCCCGAGCAACTGGGCGGCTCGCGCAACTGGGACTACCGCTACTGCTGGCTGCGCGACGCGACGATCACGCTGCTCGCGCTGATGCGCGGCGGCTACTACGACGAGGCGCGCGCGTGGCGCACATGGCTCGGCCGCGTGATGGCGGGCTCGCCCGAGCAGATCCAGATCATGTACGGAATCGCCGGCGAGCGGCGCCTGCCGGAGATGGAGCTCGGCTGGCTGCCGGGCTATCACGACTCCCGGCCGGTGCGCATCGGCAACAATGCGGCGAACCAGTTGCAGCTCGACGTGTTCGGCGAAGTGATGGCGGCGCTGCACGTCGCGCGCGTGGGCGGCCTGCAGGCGGACGACACGGTGTGGTCGGTGCAGACGACGCTGCTCGCGCACCTCGAGAAGATCTGGCGCGAGCCCGACGAAGGCATCTGGGAAACGCGCGGCGGCCGTCGCCACTTCACGTTCTCGAAGGTGATGGCGTGGGTCGCGTTCGATCGCGCGATCAAGTCGGCCGAGATGTTCCGCCTGCCCGCGCCGCTCGAGCGCTGGCACGAAGTGCGCGCCGAGATCCACGCGGACGTCTGCGCGCACGGCTGGAATTCGCGGATGCGCGCGTTCACGCAGAGCTACGGCAGCGACGCGCTCGACGCGAGCGTGCTGATGCTGCCGCTCGTCGGCTTCCTGCCGCCGTCCGATCCGCGCGTCGCGGACACGGTCGCCGCGATCGAGCGCGGGCTGATGCGCGACGGCCTCGTGCTGCGCTATCACACGACCGAATACGACGACGGCCTGCCGCCCGGCGAAGGCACGTTTCTCGCATGCAGCTTCTGGCTCGTCGACAATCTCGCCCTGTTGGGCCGCATCGACGACGCGCACGCGCTCTTCCGCCGCCTGCTGTCGCTCACGAACGACCTCGGCCTGCTGGCCGAGGAATACGATCCCGTGACGCGTCGCCAGGTAGGGAATTTCCCGCAGGCGTTCTCGCACGTCGGGCTCGTGCACACGGCGTTCAACCTGATGCATCACGAGGAGGAAATGCTGCGCGCGGCCGGCCAGCCGACGCCCGCCGACGCCGTCGCCGGACGCTAGCGCCGATCACGCTTTTCGCGACAAACGTAAGACAAGGTCAGATGTCGAGGCATCGCTCGGAAATGCGGGTATGCTGCGTTGCGACACCCCTGAATGTCCGATATGATCAGTCGCGACTGATTCGATCCGACGAGCGAATCGGTCCGATTGCTGACTGACACGGCACGCCGCGACGCCCCGCGCCGCGTTCGCGCACCGTTCTCCCATCGGGAGCTCGCATGCTTTACCAATTTCACGAATTCCAGCGGGCGATGTTGAGCCCGCTGACCGCCTGGGCTCAAGCCGCATCCAAATCGTTCGCGAATCCGTCGAGCCCGCTTTCGCTCGTGCCGGGCGCGACGCGCCTCGCGGCGGGCTACGAATTGCTGTATCGGCTCGGCAAGGATTATGAAAAGCCGGAGTTCGCGATTCATCAGATCGTCAAGGACGGGCACAACATTCCGATCGTCGAGCAGACGATCGTCGAGAAGCCGTTCTGCCGCCTGCTGCGCTTCAAGCGCTACGCGGACGATTCGGGCGCCGTCGGGCAACTGAAGGACGAACCCGTCGTGCTCGTGTGCGCGCCGCTGTCCGGCCACCACTCGACGCTCCTTCGCGACACGGTCCGCACGCTGCTGCAGGATCACAAGGTCTACATCACCGACTGGATCGACGCCCGGATGGTGCCCGTCGAAGTCGGCCCGTTCCATCTCGACGACTACGTCGACTACATCCAGGAATTCATCCGGCATATCGGCGCGCGCAACCTGCACGTGATCTCGGTGTGCCAGCCGACCGTGCCCGTGCTCGCGGCGATTTCGCTGATGGCGAGCCGCGGCGAGGACACGCCGCTCACGATGACGATGATGGGCGGCCCGATCGACGCGCGCAAGAGCCCGACGTCGGTGAATTCGCTCGCGACGAACCGCTCGCATTCGTGGTTCGAGAACAACGTGATCCACACGGTGCCCGCGAATTATCCGGGCGAAGGCCGCAAAGTGTATCCGGGCTTCCTGCAGCACACGGGCTTCGTCGCGATGAATCCGGAGCGCCACGCGCAATCGCACTGGGACTTCTACCAAAGCCTGCTGCGCGGCGACGAGGAAGACGCCGAGGCGCACCGCCGCTTCTATGACGAATACAACGCGGTGCTCGACATGGCGGCCGAATACTACCTGGACACGATCCGCATCGTGTTTCAGGAGTTCCGTCTCGCCGAAGGCACGTGGGACATCCGCGGCGAACGCGTGCAGCCGGCCGACATTCATTCGACCGCGCTGATGACGATCGAAGGCGAGCTCGACGACATCTCGGGCAGCGGCCAGACGCATGTCGCGCACGAGCTGTGCACAGGCATCCCGCAGGTGCAACGCCGCAGCCTCACCGCCGAGAAGTGCGGCCACTACGGCATCTTCTCCGGCCGCCGCTGGCGCACGATCATCTACCCGCAGTTGCGCGACTTCATCCGCGAGCACGCGTCGCAGCCGAAAAAGCCGACGCCGCAGGCCGGGCCCGCGCCCGCTTCGCGGTCCAAGCCGGGCGAATCGAAATCGGGCAGTGAAACGGCGAGCGCCGCGCCCGCGAAAGCGGCCGCGCTGCGTCTGACGACCGCGAAGCGCCCGGCGGCGAAAGCCCGCGCGGCGAAGCCGGCCGCCGCCAAGCGCACCGCGGCGAAGGCCCCTTCGACGCGCGCGCCGCGCTCGCGCAAGGCCGCCTGAAGCGGGCGCCGCCGCGCGCTCCCGCCGAATCGCGCGCCGCCTCCCGCCTTCGGGCGCGAGCGGCGCGCGTTTTTTTTGAATTTGACGAATCTACGGCCGCATCCGCGCCGCAAACGATCGGAACCGGCCGGGCGCCGCCCGGCTCAGCGCCTCAGCAAAAACGCGAGCAGCAGCTCGGTGTTCATCTTGATCATCTCGGTACGCTCGCCCTGCGTGCTGAAATCACGGCCGAAGATCGCCGCGAGCGTGAAGCGGTTCGACACCATGTAGTAGCCGAGCCCCGACAGCGTCACGTAGAACCGCAGCGGATCGATGTCCGTGCGGAAGAGCCCGGCCCTCTGGCCGCGTTCGAGCACGCCGTCGAGCGTCTTGACGATCGGCGAGATCATTTCGCGAATGTGCGTCGATTTCTGCAGATAGCGCGCCTCGTGCAGGTTCTCGTTGTTGAGCAGGCGCAGCAAATCGGGATGGTCACGGTAGTAATCCCACACGAAATGGGCGAGCCGCGTGATCGCCTCGACGGGCGCGATGCCTTCCAGATCGATCGTCCGCTCGGCTTCCATCAGCGCGGAGAATGCGTATTCGAGCACCGCGGTAAACAACTGTTCCTTGCTGCCGAAGTAGTAATAGAGCATGCGCTCGTTGGTTTCGGCGCGGCGCGCGATCTGGTCGACTCGCGCACCGAACAGCCCCCCTGTCGCGAACTCTTCGGCCGCCGCGAGCAGGATCCGGCGCCGGGTTCCCTCTGGGTCTCTTTTGATTTTTGGCTGATTCATAGTGGCGTTTTGCTATGTGAGCCGCGTAGTCCGGCTCGCGCCGCCGGCCCTGCGTCGATCGCCGGCGGCGTGAACGGGCGCGCCATCGTTAAGGGACACCCTGCTATAGTCACGCGAAAAAGCGTTTTGATTATGGCACATGCGTTGTTAAGCGCAATGCGAAAAATCGGCGATAATTGTCGTTTCGAGAGAGATCCTGGCCGCGTTCGAACGCCCGGCCGCCGCGCCGCGCCCGCGTGCCTCCCCACGTAGTCACTGTGACCGATTCCAAGACCCTCGCGGATCGCATCGAAGATCTGCTTCCTCAAACGCAATGCACGAAGTGCGGCTACGACGGCTGCCGCCCGTACGCGGAGGCGATCGCGGCCGGCGCGGCCGGCTACGATCAATGCCCGCCGGGCGGCGTCGAAGGCGTCGCGCGGCTCGCGAAGCTGCTCGGCAAGCCCGTGATCGCGCTCAATCCGGAGCACGGCGTCGAGCGCCCGCGCCCCGTCGCGTTCATCGACGAGCAGCTGTGCATCGGCTGCACGCTGTGCATGCAGGCGTGTCCCGTCGACGCGATCGTCGGGGCACCGAAACAAATGCACACGATCGTCGCCGAGCTCTGCACCGGCTGCGACCTGTGCGTGCCTCCGTGCCCCGTCGATTGCATCGCGATGATACCCGTCACGGGCGAGAAGACCGGCTGGGACGCGTGGTCGCAGCAGCAGGCGGACGCCGCGCGCGCGCGCCACGACGCGCGCCTCGCGCGCCAGAAGCGCGAGCGCGAAGCCGCCGAAGCGCGTGCGGCGGCGCGTCGCGCGGCGGCAGCGGCGAGCGCCTCCGTGGCCGCGCCGGCTGCCGATGCGTCCGCTGCCGGTGCATCCGTTACCGGCACGTCCGCTACCGCCACGTCCGCCGACCACGATCCGGAAGCGAAGAAGCGTGCGATCATTGCGGCGGCGCTCGAACGCGCCCGCAAGAAGAAGGAAGAGCTCGCCGCCCAAGGCGCGGGACCGAAGAACACCGAAGGCGTGAGCGCCGCCGTGCAGGCGCAGATCGACGCGGCCGAAGCGAGGCGCCGGCGCCTCGCCGAACGGCGAGACACGACCGACCAGCCCGGCGGCGGCGAATCGAGCGCCGCGGGCGACGCGTCGCCGACCTCGAAAACGAAGCCATAACCGCATGAACGCCAACAAACGACGCGCGATCTTCGAAACGCTGCAAAGCCTCAATCCTCATCCGACGACCGAGCTCGAATACACGACGCCGTTCGAACTGCTGATCGCGGTGATGCTGTCGGCGCAGGCGACCGACGTGTCGGTCAACAAGGCGATGCGCAAGATGTTCCCGGTCGCGAACACGCCGAAAAAGATCGTGGCGCTCGGCGAGGACGGCGTGGCCGACTACATCAAGACGATCGGCCTCTATCGGACGAAGGCGAAGAACGTCGTCGCGGCGTGCAAGATCCTGCTCGAGCGCTTCGGCGGCGAAGTCCCGGCCGAGCGCGAGGCGCTCGAGAGCCTGCCGGGCGTCGGCCGCAAGACCGCGAACGTCGTGCTGAACACCGCGTTCGGCCAGCCGACGATCGCCGTCGACACGCACATCTTCCGCGTCGCGAACCGCACGGGGCTCGCGCCCGGCAAGGACGTGCGCGCGGTCGAAGCCGCGCTCGAGAAGTTCACGCCGAAGGAATTCGTGCACGACGCGCATCACTGGCTGATCCTGCACGGACGCTACGTGTGCAAGGCGCGCCGGCCCGAATGCTGGCATTGCGCGATCGAGCCGCTGTGCGAGTACAAGCCGAAGACGCCGGCGCCCGTGCAGTGACGAACGCGCGCCGCATGCGACGCGGCGCGGTCCGCTCGAATTGCTCCGCGCTTGCTTCGCGCCTGCGCGCAGGCGTTCGATGCGAAGGCGCGTGCGTCGAAATGCCTTGTCCGATCCGGCGATGCGAGACTCGAACGCGCCTTCGGCCGATGGAGACATCGTCAATCTCGCTCGCTTCGAACAGTCGCGATGAGACCGCGTGGCGAGGCTCCGCGCCCCGTGCGTCCCGTTCACCGCAGGCTGCATCGACGCAATCGAAGCCGTTGAGGAGACCGCGGCGCGCGGCATCGACATTCGCACCGTCCGCTCAGCCGTTCTGTACGCGAATCACACCGCCGCCTGCACGCCTCAATTCCGAGCGCCGCGTATAGCCGCTCGATCTGCTCGGCATGCTCTCCATATGGGGCGTGCTGGGCGCGCTCGCCGAAATTGAGTACGCGGCTTGCTCCGCGCGCTCCCCGTGCTTGGCTCGCTCGATGTGCTCGGCGTAGTTCATGTGTCCGGCGTACTCCGCATGCTCGTCGCTAGGCACGCTCGACATGTTCGACGTGCCCGACGTGCTCGATACACCCGATGCACCTGACGTGCCCGATGTACTCGATGTACTCGATGTACCCGATACGCCCGATACGCCCGATACGCCCGATACGCCCGATACGCCCGATACGCCCGGCGGAGTCTCCGTCGCAAAAGTGCCTTCCGCGAGCGACGTCAACTCCCTCCCCACGCTCGCCCTCCGCCCCGCTCGATCGACAAGACGCCCCACGCGCCACCCCGCGCGCGTCACGCGCTCGCGATCGTCGACGGCGGCGCTTCGTCGGCCGGATTGCCGGCACGCACGAGCCACAGCACCGCCGCAAGGATCGCGACGCCGCCCGCCCATTGCAGCGGCGTCAGCGTCTCGCCGAACAGAGACGCGGCAAGCGCGACCGTCACGACAGGCTCGAGCGTCGACAGCATCGACGTTCGAGCGGCGCCGAGCCGCTCGAGGCCGGCGAAGAACGCGAGCATCGCGGCGACCGTCGACACGAGCGCGATCGCGACGAGCGCCGCCCAGCCGGACGCCGCGCGCGGCCAATGCGGCGGCGAGTCGAACGCGGCCGTGCGCGCAAGCGCGAGCCCGACGAGCGTCGCGGCAGCGGCGCAGCAGATGACCGCGACGGTCGCGAGCGGATCGACGCCGCGCGTCGCCTTCGCGCCGACGACGATGTACAGCGAATAGATGACCGCCGCGCCGAGCGCGAGCGCGATGCCGAGCGGCTCGCCGCGGCCGCCGCCCACCATCAGCGCCGAGCCGGCGACGCACAGCGCGAGCGCGACCGCCTTCGCGCGCGTAAGCCGCTCGCCGAGCCACCACGCGGCGAGCAACGTGACGAACGCCGGATACAAATAGAGCAGCAACGCGACGAGGCTCGCCTGCGCATGTTGCAGCGCGCTGAAGTAGCACAGCGACTGGCCGACGTAGCCCAGCGCGCCCATGCCGACGATCGCGCAAAGCGCGCGGCCGCGCGGCCAGCTCACGCGCCGCCGTCGCGCGATGACGGCGAGCAGCGCGCCCGCGATCGAGAAGCGGACGATCAGCAAGCCGAGCACGTCGGCGCCGCCCGCATACGCGTAGCGGCCGAAGATCGCCATCGCGCCGAACGCGGCGGCGGACAACGCGACGTACAGCGCACCGCGCAAGGCGGCGGAAGGTGCTCCGGCGGCAGCGGCCATGGCGGGAAACGAGTAGTGAAAGCGCTCGATTCTAACGAGCTTCAAACGCCCGCATAAGCGGTGTTTATGCCGAATCCGCCGCCACCCGCGCAACACGCGGCGCGGCGGGTTCCATGCCCCGCGTCACGGGCGCACCGCCCGCTCGCCAGCCGGACACGACGAAACGGAAAATCATCGCCGTGCATCTGCGCCGGCAAGCCGCTGCCGGACGATTTCCCGTGCGCCGCGACCATCCGCACGCGAACCTCGCGCGCGGGCGGTCCGCCCCGTCGCATGCGCGCTGCCCGTCGCCCGCGCACCGTATCGACGCACTTTCGGCAGCGCGGCCGCAAGCGGCGTAAAATGCGCATTCGCGCGGCCGCGACGGCCCGCTACACGCACCCCGCTTTACGATCATGTTCAATCCGAGCCGCGACGACGTGCGTCGCTTCTTCATCGACGCCTGGCGCAAGCAGCGCAAGGGCGAAATCCTCACGCCGCTCGAAGCGATGGCGGCCGACTGGATCGTCGAGCATCCCGAATACCACGCGGAACTCGAGGACGCCGAACGTTCGGCCGCGCACGACTACACGCCCGACGAAGGGCGCACGAATCCGTTCCTGCATCTGTCGATGCATCTCGCGATCAGCGAGCAATTGTCGATCGATCAACCGCCCGGCATCCGGGCCGCGCACGAGAAACTCGCCGCCCGCTGCGATTCGGCGCACGACGCGCAGCATGCGATCATGGAATGTCTCGGCGAAACGATCTGGGAAGCGCAACGGACGAACACGCCGCCCGACTCCGACGCCTATCTGCAGCGCATCCTGCAACGCGCTTCGCGCGGCTGACGCGGCGGCGCTTCGCCACGTCGCGCTTCGCTGCCTCCTCCGGTATCTTCGTCCGGTTTCGCCATCCGCTTTCGCCGCGCCGTTTCGCGGCTTCGCACCGCCCGCTCCTGCCATCCGCCCTCGAAAGCCGCTGCGACGGCCGAAGCGACGACACGGCACGGCTTCGCCCGGCGCGCGAACATCGGCGCGCACGGATTGCGCCGCAATCGCAATCGGGCAAAAAAACGAGTCCGCCGCACGCTGCGCCGTGCGCATCCTCGGGCGAGCACACGCCGCCCGCGCGTCGCGCTCCGGAAACGCTCGCACACCGGCGAGCGCCGCGCTCACCCCGCGCTTGCGCGATCGCCCGCACCGCCGCGCTCGCGACCGCATCGCACACCGCTATCCGCGCGCTGCGCGCCGAACAAAAAAATGCCCCGCGCGAAGCGGGGCATTTTTTCGGGCGCGCGCCGCGCAAGCGGACGCACGCGACGCCGGACGTATCCGTCCTTACTTCTTGAACACGAGGCTGCCTTGCAGCGACTCGAGATACGCGGCGATGTCCTTCATGTCGGCAACCGACAGGCTCTGCACCTGCGCCTGCATGATCGCGTTGTTGCGGCCGAGGAGCGGGTTCGTCAGGCCCATCTGATACTCGCGCATCGCCCAGACCAGATAGTCGGCGTGCTGGGCCGCGAGGCGCGGATATTCCGCGTTGATCGGATTGTCGAGCTTCGCGCCGTGGCAGGCCGCGCAGTTGTGCGACTCGACGAGTTCCTTGCCCTTCGCGATGTCCGCCGCATGCGCGGTGCCGATCGCGAAGCCGGCCGCGAGCGCGAGCGCCGCCGCCGTCTTGAGTGCCGTCTGAGGCTTCTTCATGGATGCTCCTATCCCGGTGCTGAGATCAGCAAGCGCGAGCTTACTTGTAGGGATTGTTCTTCGAATCGGGCTTTTGCGCGGCGTAGTAGGCCGCGAGATCGGCGACGTCCTGATCCGTCAGCGATTCGGCGATCGCGTTCATCGACGGGAAATGGCGATCCTTCTTCCGGTAGGCCTTCAGCGCGTTCTCGAGATAAACCTGGTTCTGGCCGCCGAGGAGCGGAACCCTGTAGACTTCCGGGTAAGCGACGCGGTAGCCGTCGATGCCGTGACAGCCGATGCACATCGCGGCCTTGCTCGCCCCGTCCTTCGGGTTGCCGACCACACCGGCCGCCTGCGCGCCGGCGGCGAGCGCCGCGAGCGCCGCTGCGACAACGACATGTTTGCCGAATTTATTCATAGCTCTTGTAACCTAGCTTGAGGGGAAACTGGCGCCCGCAAAGGCAACGGCCGGCGCCGTTTTACTTGTGAGGCCGCCACGCAGGCCAAAAAAACGGCCAGATTGTACCGCGTCGCCGGGGAATGCGTCCACCATGCGGCCCCGCCGAGTGCGCCCCGCACGATACACCGCGCGCGCGAAGCCGTCGGCGCTTCTGCCTTATACTGGGATTTTTTCGCCGGAAGCTCGCCGCCATGCGTTTCGAAGGTTCCTCGCACTACGTCGCGACAGACGATCTGAAGCTTGCCGTCAACGCCGCCCTCACGCTGCAGCGCCCGCTCCTCATCAAGGGCGAGCCGGGCACGGGCAAGACCATGCTCGCCGAGGAAGTCGCCGCGGCGCTCGGCATGCCGCTCTTGCAGTGGCACGTCAAGTCGACGACGAAGGCGCAGCAGGGCCTCTACGAGTACGACGCGGTATCGCGCCTGCGCGACTCGCAGCTCGGCGACGAGCGCGTGAAGGACATCGCGAACTACATTGTCAAGGGCGTACTTTGGCAGGCGTTCGACGCCGAGCGCCCGAGCGTGCTCCTCATCGACGAGATCGACAAGGCCGACATCGAATTCCCGAACGACCTGCTGCGCGAGCTCGACCGGATGGAGTTCCACGTGTACGAGACGCGCGAGACCGTGCGCGCGAAGCACCGCCCGCTCGTCATCATCACGTCGAACAACGAAAAGGAGCTGCCCGACGCGTTCCTGCGCCGCTGCTTCTTCCACTACATCCAGTTCCCCGATCCGTCGACGATGCAGAAGATCGTCGCGGTCCACTACCCCGGCATCAAGCAGGACCTGCTGCGCGCGGCGCTCGAGAGCTTCTTCGAGTTGCGCGGCGTGTCGGGGCTGAAGAAGAAGCCGTCGACGTCCGAGCTGCTCGACTGGCTGAAGCTGCTGCTCGCCGAGGACATCCCGCCCGACGCGCTGCGCTCGAAGGACCAGAAGCAGATCGTGCCGCCGCTCGCGGGCGCGCTGCTCAAGAACGAGCAGGACGTGAGCCTGTTCGAGCGGCTCGTCTACATGAACCGCCATAACCGCTAGGCACGCGGGAGCTGCGAGGAGACACGCGAGATGAGCCGCCGGATTTCAGCCGCCACGAGCGCGAACGAGCGCGCGACGCGCGTTTGCCGCCCGGCTCGCCGCGATTGCGCGAGGGCCCGCCCATGCTGATCGATTTCTTCTACTCGCTGCGCGCCGCGAAGCTGCCGGTGTCCGTCAAGGAATACCTGACGCTGCTGGAGGCGCTCAAGGCGCAGACGATCGAGCCGTCGCTCGACGCGTTCTACTATCTCGCGCGCATGACGCTCGTGAAAGACGAGCAGTACTTCGACAAGTTCGACAAGGCGTTCGGCGCGTACTTCCACGGCGTGTCGGCGCTGCCGTCGGACGCGTTCGACATCCCGCTCGACTGGCTCGAAAAGCGCCTCGAGCGCGAGCTCACGCCCGAGGAGAAGGCGCAGATCCAGTCGCTCGGCGGCCTCGACAAGCTGATGGAGCGCCTCAAGGCATTGCTCGACGAGCAGAAGGAGCGCCACGAGGGCGGCAACAAATGGATCGGCACGGGCGGCACGTCGCCGTTCGGGCACGGCGGCTACAACCCGGAAGGCGTCCGGATCGGCGGGCCGTCGAGCGGCAACCGCACCGCGGTCAAGGTGTGGGAAGCCCGCGCGTATCGCGACTACGACGACTCGGTCGAGATCGGCACGCGCAACATCAAGGTCGCGCTGCGGCGGCTGCGGCGCTTCGCGCGCGAAGGCGCGGCCGAGGAGCTCGACCTGCCCGACACCATCCGCAGCACCGCCGCGAACGCCGGCTGGCTCGATATCAGGATGGTGCCCGAGCGCCACAACAACGTGAAGGTGCTGATGCTGCTCGACGTCGGCGGCTCGATGGACGACCACATCAAACGCACCGAGGAGCTCTTCTCCGCCGCGAAGGCCGAATTCAAGCACCTCGAGTTCTACTACTTCCACAACTGCGTGTACGACCATCTGTGGAAGAACAACCGCCGCCGCCACGCGGAGCGCACGCCGACGTGGGACGTGCTGCACAAGTTCACGCCCGACTACAAGCTGATCTTCGTCGGCGACGCGACGATGAGCCCTTACGAGGTGCTGCAGCCGGGCGGCTCGGTCGAATACAACAATCCCGAGGCGGGCGCCGTGTGGCTGCGCCGTCTCGCCGACCAGTTCCCGCGCTTCGCGTGGCTGAACCCCGAGCCCGAGCGGCTGTGGGAATACCGGCAGTCGATCTCGATCATCCGCGACGTGCTCGGCGACCGGATGTATCCGCTCACGCTCGCGGGCCTCGAATCCGCGATGCGCGCGCTGAGCAAGTGACGCACGCGCCGCGCACCGCGCCTTTCACCTCCCCCAACGCATCAGACCCGACGTTTCACCGATGAGCAGTCAGCCGCCCGCCTCCAATCTGTCGCCCGCGCTCGCGCGGCTCAATCTTCTCGCGGACACGTCGCCGTCCGCGCTCGTCGCGGGCTTCGTCGCGATGATGACGGGCTACACGAGCTCGCTCGTGCTGATGTTCCAGGCGGGCCGCGCCGCGCATCTGAGCGATGCGCAGATCTCGTCGTGGATCTGGGCGCTGTCGATCGGCATGGCCGTGACGACGATCGGGCTGTCGCTGCGGTATCGCGCGCCGATCGTCGTCGCGTGGTCGACGCCCGGCGCGGCGCTCCTCGTCGCATCGCTGCCGGGCGTCGCGTACTCGGACGCGATCGGCGCGTTCGTCGTGTGCGCGCTGCTGCTCGCGGCGGTCGGCGCGAGCGGCCTGTTCGACACGCTGATGCGCAGGATTCCGTCCGGCATCGCCGCCGCGCTGCTCGCCGGCATCCTGTTCGAGATCGGCATCGAGATCTTCCGCGCCGCGCAGTTCCAGACCGCGCTCGTGCTCGCGATGTTCTTCACGTACCTGATCGTCAAGCGCGCGGCGCCGCGCTACGCGATCGTCGCGACGCTCGCGGCCGGCACCGCGGCCGCCGGCGCGCTCGGCCTGCTCGACTTCAGCCGCTTCCACGTTGCGCTCGCGCGGCCGGTGTTCACGATGCCGTCGTTCTCGCTGTCGGCGATCGTGAGCATCGGCATTCCGCTCTTCGTCGTCGCGATGGCGTCGCAGAACGTGCCGGGCATCGCGGTGCTGCGCGCGGACGGCTACGAGACGCCGTCGTCGCCGCTCATCGCGACGACGGGCATCGCGTCGCTCGTGCTCGCGCCGTTCGGCTCGCACGGTATCAACCTCGCGGCGATCACGGCCGCGATCTGCACCGGCCCGGAAGCGCACGACGATCGCACGAAGCGCTACACGGCGGCCGTCTGGTGCGGCGTGTTCTACCTCGTCGCGGGCGTGTTCGGCGCGACGATCGCCGCGCTCTTCGGCGCGCTGCCGAAGGCGCTCGTCGTATCGGTCGCCGCGCTCGCGCTGTTCGGCTCGATCATGAGCGGCCTCACCAACGCGATGCAGGACGCGCGACAGCGCGAGGCGGCGCTCGTCACGTTCATGGTCACGGCCTCCGGCCTCACGCTGCTGTCGATCGGCTCGGCGTTCTGTGGGCTCGTCGCGGGCGTGCTCACGCAGGCGATTCTCAACGCGCGTCGCACCGCCTGACGTTCGCCGGGCTCGCGTGCGCGCCGCGTTCGGTCCGCCCGGCTCGCACGCGGGCGGCGGCGCGATCGGCATCCCGATGCATCGCCGGCATGCGCGCTCGATGCGCGGTCGGCGCGCGCCGCGCAACCGTCCGCGCACGAGCGTTCGGCACCGGTTCCCGATTCGGGCCTAAAATGGAGGGCCCGGCGGCCGCGCAAGCCGCGCCGCCACGCATCGCCCCGCGCCCCGCCGCGCGGTCGTCCTCACCGAACCGGCGCGCCGCGCCTCGCTTTCGACTCGTCATGACTACCGCACTCGACCAGCTCAAGCAATACACGACCGTCGTCGCCGACACGGGCGACTTCCAGCAACTCGCGCAATACCAGCCCCAGGACGCGACGACGAATCCGTCGCTGATCCTGAAGGCCGTCCAGAAGGACGCCTATCGGCCGATTCTCGAAAAAACGGTCCGCGACCATGCGGGCGAATCCGTCGGCTTCATCATCGATCGCCTGCTGATCGCGTTCGGCACCGAGATCCTGAAGCTGATCCCGGGCCGCGTGTCGACCGAAGTCGACGCGCGCCTGTCGTTCGACACGCAGCGCTCGATCGACAAGGGCCGCGAGCTCATCAAGCTCTACGAAGCGGCGGGCATCGGCCGCGAACGCGTGCTGATCAAGCTCGCGTCGACGTGGGAAGGCATTCGTGCGGCGCAAGTGCTGCAGCGCGAAGGCATCCGCTGCAACATGACGCTGCTGTTCTCGCTCGTGCAGGCGGCCGCGTGCGCGGAGGCGGGCGCGCAACTGATCTCGCCGTTCGTCGGCCGGATCTACGACTGGTACAAGAAGCACAAAGGCGCCGAGTGGGACGAGGCGAAGGACGGCGGCGCGAACGATCCGGGCGTCGTGTCGGTGCGCCGCATCTACACGTACTACAAGCACTTCGGCTACACGACCGAAGTGATGGGCGCGAGCTTCCGCACGACGAGCCAGATCACCGAGCTCGCCGGCTGCGATCTGCTGACGATCAGCCCCGATCTGCTGCAGAAGCTGCAGGACAGCGCCGAAACGGTCGCGCGCAAGCTGTCTCCGGACGCGGCGAAGGACGCGCAGCTCGAGCGCGTCGCGATCGACGAATCGTCGTTCCGCTTCCAGCTGAACGACGACGCGATGGCGACCGAGAAGCTCGCCGAAGGCATCCGCCTGTTCTCGGCGGATGCGGTGAAGCTGGAGCGGATGATCGACGCGCTGCGCTGACGCGCGCGGGCCCCGAATCGCGGCGCGGCGTCGACGTCCGCCGCCGCGCGGCTCGGGGCCGGCATCCGTTTCTTTGCTTGCCATTGCATGAATCGACGAAGCGCTGCGTCGCGATGCGATGCGGCGCTCTTGCATCGCGCCGGTGGCGCACGCCCGGCCGTCCGCCACCGGCACGGTTCTTTTGAGGTCCTGTTCGATCGCGGCCCTTCTCCCGAGCGCTTTCCCCTCTCGCGCGTTGCGGCCCTTTTCATTCTTCCCGTCGCTGTCATCCAGACGCACTACAATCGTTCGCACGGGTGCGACTGCGCCCCTCCCAGCCCAAGTTCAAGGAGACGACGATGCAAGTACAACCGTATCTGTTTTTCGGCGGCCGCTGCGACGAGGCGCTGAAGTTCTACGGCGACGCGCTCGGCGCGAAAGTGAATTTCATCGCGCGCTTCAAGGACGCGCCGCCGAATCCCGAGCGGCCGACGCCGCCCGAGATGGCCGACAAGGTGATGCACGCGAATTTCCAGATCGGCGACTCGGTGCTGATGTGCTCGGACGGCGATTGCAAGTCGGGCACGCAGCAGGTGCACGACGGCTATTCGCTGTCGCTCAATCCTCCGAGCGTCGACGAAGGCAAGAAGATCTTCGACGCGCTGCTCGGCGGCGGCGGCGCGGTGACGATGCCGTTCGAGAAGACGTTCTGGGCGCTCGGCTTCGGCATGCTGCGCGACAAGTTCGGCGTGCACTGGATGATCAACGTCGAAGATCCGAACATGAAGAAGTGAAGGCGGCGAACGCTTCGGAAGCCGAAGCTTCCCGCAACCGATCGACGGACGACGCCCGCGGCGCGATGCGCGCCGCGGGCGTCTTTGCTTGCGTTTCCCGCCGGAGCGGACGCGCGCTTCAGCTCTCGACGACGTCGAGATAATCCTCCGGCCGCGTGCGGTCTTCCGCATGCGCCATCCCGAGCACGCGCACGAGCGCGCTGACGACGATCGACACGACGAGATTCACGGCCAGCGCCCAGACGGCCGCGTAGCCCGGAATCGCATAGCCGAACAAATGAATCGTGAAGATCGAGCCGGCGAGCTTCAGCGAGATCGCCATCCACGTGCCGCAGACGAGCCCCGCCGCCCAGCCGAGCAGGAGCCCGCGATAGTCGAGCATGCGCGTGTAGAGGCCGAGCACGATCGCGGGCAGCGTCTGGATGATCCAGATCCCGCCGAGCAGCTGCAGCTGGATCGCGTACGTGAGCGGCAGCCCGAGGATGAACGCGACCGCGCCGACCTTCACGATCAGCGACACGAGCTTCGCGACGTTCGTCTCCTGGTCGTGCGTCATGTTGCGGTTGACGAACTCGCGATGGATGTTGCGCGTGTACAGGTTCGCGGCCGCGATCGACATGATCGCCGCCGGCACGAGCGCGCCGATGCCGATCGCGGCGAACGCGACGCCGACGAACCACGACGGGAAGAAGTGCAGGAACAAGGCGGGCACCGCGAAGTTCGGGCCGAACGCCTTGAAGTACGGCGCGTATTGCGGCATGTCCTTCACGCCCGACGCGAGCGCCATGTAGCCGAGCAGCGCGAGCAGGCCGAGCACGAACGAATACGCGGGCAGCATCGCCATGTTGCGGCGAATCGTGTTGCCCGACGACGACGACAGGATCGCCGTCACCGAATGCGGATACAGAAAGAGCGCGAGCGCCGAGCCGATCGCGAGCGTCGTGTATGCGCTGAAGCCGTTCATGCTCGACGCGTCGGGCACCTTCAGCAGCAGCTTCGCGGGGGGCACCGCGCCGAAGATGTGCCCGAAGCCGCCGAGCTTCGCCGGAATCACGATCACGGCCGCGGCGATCGTGATGTAGATCAGGATGTCCTTGACGATCGCGATCATCGCGGGCGCGCGCAGGCCCGACGTGTACGTGTACGCGGCGAGAATCGCGAACGCGATGATGAGCGGCAGGTCGCCGACGAAGCCCTTCGTGTCGAAGCCGAGCCCGCCGATCACCACTTCGATGCCGACGAGCTGCAACGCGATGTACGGCATCGTCGCGACGATGCCCGTCACGGCGACGGCGAGCGCGAGCGAGCGGCTGCCGTAGCGGGCGCTGACGAAATCGGCGGCCGTCACGTAGCCGTGGCGCTTCGCGATGCTCCAGAGCTTCGGAAACACGACGAACGCGAACGGATAGATGAGGATCGTGTACGGCAGCGCGAAGAAGCCCATCGCGCCCGCGCCGAACACGAGCGCCGGCACGGCGACGAACGTGTACGCGGTGTAGAGATCGCCGCCCAGCAGGAACCACGTGACGATCGTGCCGAAGCGCCGGCCGCCGAGGCCCCATTCGTCGAGATGCGCGAGATTGCCGCGCCGCCAGTTCGCGGCGAGAAAGCCCATGATCGTCACGCCGACGAAGAACAGCACGAAGACGAAGGTCGCGGTCAGGTTCATTTGCCGTCTCCCCGCGGAACGCCCTTCCAGCAGTTCTTCGTCTTGAAGTAGACGAACGCGGTGATCACGGCGCTAATGAACACCCACATCAGTTGGTACCAGTAGAAAAACGGGAAACCGAGCCATTGCGGTTCGATCTTGTTGTACGACGGCACCCAGACCATCGCGACGAGCGGCAGGACCAGCAGCCAGAGCCAGCGTTTCGCGGCCCGGTTGGCGTCGGCATCGTGAGCCATGACGTCTCCTCTTCACATCCCGGTTATTGATATGTTCTGAACGGGTACGGCGGTGCGAGAGGAACGACACGACGGGTAAGCTGCGCCTCCCCTGGCGTCAGTCAGTATAAAAGTCGGAAATACCCTGTCATACGAGGGCGAACCCGGAGCCGGCCCCGCCGCCGCCCGCCCTTGCGGCGGCGGCGCGGGCGGCCTGCGCGGCCTGCGCGGCCTCTGCGGCATACGCGGCATACGCGGCATACGCGGCCTTCGGCCTGCGCGGCCGCTTCGGCGTCAGATCGTGAACACGTCGGCGCGCTCGCCGAGCGACGCTTTCAATCCTTTCACCCATGAGCGCGCGGGCAGGCGCAGCTCGGCCTCGATCAGCTTCGCGCGCTCGGTCAGCTGCGCGAACGGCACCGACAGCGCCGGGCCCGAGAACGCGAGCGCGATCCGATTGCCGTCGTGCACTTCGGGCAGCGCGATCACGCGCTGGTCGAACGCGGCGTTCAGGTGCTTCATGTTGCGCACGAAGCTCGGATGATCGCCGAACAGGTTGATCGTCGCGACGCCCGCGTCGGCCAGGCAGCTGCGCACCGCGCGATAGAACGCGACGCTGTCGAGCACCGGGCCGCGCGCGGTCGCGTCGTACAGGTCGATCTGCAGCGCGCCGATCGTGCCGCGATTCTTCGGATCATTGACGAAATCCCACGCATCCGCTTCGTGGACGGTCAGACGCGCGTCGTCGGGCGGCAGCTCGAACATCGATCGCGCGGCGACGATCACGGCCGGATTCAGCTCGACCGCCTCGACGTGCGCGCGCGGCAGGAAGCGATGCGCGAACTTCGTCAGCGCGCCGGTGCCGAGGCCGAGCTGGACGATGCGCTTCGGCGTCTCGAGAAAGAGCAGCCACGCCATCATCTGCTGCGCGTACTCGAGCTCGATGTGATGCGGCTTCGACAGGCGCATCGCGCCCTGCACCCACTCGGTGCCGAAATGCAGATAGCGCACGCCGCGCTCTTCGGAGAACGTGACGGGCGCGAAGCGCGGCTTGCGAGGCGCGTCGAGCACGGCAACGCCGTCGACTTCGTCGTCGAACGCGGCGCGGCTGCGCTTCGCGCGGGACGGCTTGAGCTTGTCGGAGCCGTTGAACGGAGACGGCTTGCCGCGCTGGAACGCGCGCGCCTCGGCGGACGCGCGCTTGATCAATCGGGTCATGGATGAATCTCGTACTGATGTGGGTCTTCGGGCGAACGAGAGGATAGCACTCGCGGCATTGAGCACACGTGAAACGGTTGCTCGCCGCATCGGTTCGCCCCGCATTCCGCGGCACTCGACGCGAAGGATGACGAAGCAAAACGAAACGAACGGGAAACGCGCGACGGCCGGCGTCGGCGATCGCGTCGCGCGCAGCGCGTCAGGCGACGATGCCCTTCCAAATGATCAGCTTCTGGTCGAACGACAGCGTTGCATTGGCCGGGCTCGACGATGGCAACACGAGCGTATCGAACCCCGCCGCGCGAATGATCGCTTCGAACCGCCCCGCCGTCTTGCCGTTGAAGCACACCTTCTTCAGCGACGGCGCGACTTCCCGCAGCGAATCGAAATCATTGGGCTTCGCATGGCGGATCGCCGAATCGAGGCTGCCTTCGCGGTGGCACGCGGCGAGCACGTCCCAGATGCCGAAGCCGTGCGCGAGCACGCGCGCGAGACGCGCGTCGTACGGCAATTCATGCAACGCAGGCTCGCCGAGCGCCGCCCCGAGCAGCCGCCAGAACTGATTGCGCGGATGCGCGTAATACTGCGCGGCCACGAGCGACGCCTCGCCGGGAAAGCTGCCGAGAATCAGCGTGTGCGTGCCGGGCGCCACGACGGGAGGAAAGCCGCGCAACATCACGCGGCCTCGCCGCCGCGCGCGCGGCGCGCGCCGGGCGCATCGAGATGCCGCCACAACGCGGGCAGCATGCATTCGGTCACCATCAGCGGCTCGCCGTGCCGCTCGAACACCGAGCGGCGCGCGGCGAATGCGTGCGGCGCGATTTGCGCGCGCTCGAGCGCGCGCGACGCGAGCGCGAACAGCGAATGGCCGGCGATCACGCGCCGGCTCACGAGCGCCGAGCGCGTCACTTCGGGATCGCTGTACAGCAGCTCCGCGAGCGGCCGCGTGCGCAGCCGCCGCATCGCCTGCCACACGCCCTTGCTCGCGGCGAGCGGCGCGATGCTGTGCGCGGCGACGAACGGCGTGCCGTCGACCGCGAGCACGACTTCGCGCACCCACACCGGCGTGCGCGGCGCGCATGCGAGCGCCGCGTGCTCATCGGCCCACGGTGTCGCGACGGTCTCGCGCGTCACGCGCACCGTCACGCGGCCGAGCCGCGCGAGGTGCGCGGTCAGCGAGCCGCCGCGCGTGAGCCAGTCCTTCTGCGCGCTCGACGCGCCGGGGCGCGGCGTCTCGCGCCAATGCGCGTCGGCCGCGTCGAAACGCATCCGCGCCATCACGCCGCGCGCGACAGCAACAGCGCGTTGGTCCGCTTCACGAAGCTTGCCGGGTCCTCGAGCGCGCCCCCTTCGGCGAGCAGCGCCTGCTCGAACAGCAGATGGCACCAGTCGCCGAAGTCCGCGCCGTCGGCCTTCAGCGCCTTGACGAGCGGATGCTCCGGATTGATCTCGAGGATCGGCTGGAACGACGGCGCGTTCTGGCCCGCCGCCTTCAGCATCCGCTGCAGGTAGCCGCTCATGTCGTTGTCGTCGGCGACGAGGCACGACGGCGAATCGGTGAGCCGGAACGTCACGCGCACGTCCTTCACCTTGTCGCCGAGCGTTTCCTTCATCTTGTCGACGACGGGCTTCATCGCCTCGCCCGTCTGCTCCTGCGCCTTCTTCTCGTCGTCGTTCAGCGCGCCGAGATCGAGGTCGCCGCGCGCGACGCTCGCGAGCCCCTTGCCGTCGAACTCGTGCAGGAACGACAGCATCCATTCGTCGACGCGATCGGTGAGCAGCAGCACTTCGACGCCCTTCTTGCGGAACACTTCGAGATGCGGGCTGTTCTTCGCGGCCTGCCACGTGTCGGCCGTCACGTAGTAGATCTTCGTCTGCTCGGGCTTCATCCGCGCGACGTAATCGGCGAGCGGCACGTTCTGCTCGTCGGTGTCGCCGTGCGTCGACGCGAAGCGCAGCAGCTTCGCGACGCGCTCGCGATTCGCGTGATCCTCGCCGACGCCTTCCTTCAGCACCTGGCCGAACGCGCTCCAGAACGTCTTGTACTTCTCGCGGCCGGCGTCGTCTTCGGCGTTCGCGAGCTCTTCGAGCATCGACAGGGCGCGCTTGGTCACGCCTTCGCGGATCGCCTTCACGTCGCGGCTTTCCTGCAGGATCTCGCGCGACACGTTGAGCGGCAGATCCGACGAGTCGACGACGCCCTTCACGAAGCGCAGGTACTGCGGCAGCAGTTGCTCCGCGTCGTCCATGATGAACACGCGCTTCACGTACAGCTTGAGGCCGCCGCGATAGTCGCGGTTCCACAGGTCGAACGGCGCGTGCGACGGCACGAAGAGCAGTTGCGTGTACTCGCTGCGGCCCTCGACGCGGTTGTGCGTCCACGCGAGCGGATCTTGGTGGTCGTGCGCGACGTGCTGGTAGAACTGCTTGTACTGCTCCTCGGTGACGTCGCTCTTCGCACGCGTCCACAGCGCGCTCGCCTGGTTGACGGTCTCGTCCTCGTCCTTCTCGACCATCTCGCCCTTTTCCTGATCCCACTCTTCCTTCTTCATCAGGATCGGCAGCGCGACGTGGTCCGAATACTTCTGGACGATCGATTTCAGGCGGTACGACGAGAGCAGTTCGTCCTCGCCGTCGCGCAGGTGCAGCGTGATGGTCGTGCCGCGCGCGGCGCGCTCGATCGCATCGACCGAGAAGTCGCCTTCGCCCGCGCTTTCCCAACGCACGCCCTCGGACGCGGCCAGGCCCGCGCGGCGCGTCTCGACGGTGATCCGGTCCGCGACGATGAAGCCCGAGTAGAAGCCGACGCCGAACTGGCCGATGAGCGCCGCGTCCTTCTGCTGGTCGCCGGAGAGCTTCGAGAAGAATTCCTTCGTGCCCGAGCGCGCGATCGTGCCGAGGTTCGCGATGGCCTCGTCGCGGCTCATGCCGATCCCGTTGTCGTCGATCGTGATCGTGCGCGCGGCCTTGTCGAACGACAGGCGGATGCGCAGGTTCGGATCGCTCTCGTAGAGCGCGTTGTTTTCCAGAGCCTCGAAACGGAGCTTGTCAGCGGCGTCGGACGCGTTCGACACGAGTTCGCGCAGGAAGATTTCCTTGTTGCTGTAAAGCGAATGAATCATCAGGTGGAGGAGCTGCTTGACCTCTGCCTGAAAGCTCATGGTTTGCTGAGTCATCTTGATTTACCCATTGATTGCGTCAATTACGACAGACGTTTTCGATTCACGACCCCAAAGGAGCCGGCGCGCGGCGTCATCACACTTTCGCGACGCTCGACCGCGCCCCAAGTTGGGGCGCTCGACGGAATTTCAAGAGGCGCGGCGGTTCACGCCGTCGAGATAGCGGCCGAGGAACGCGGGCAACGCCGGATCGCCGCAGTTCGCGACGTTAAAGCGCGTCCACGTCGACGGCGACTGCTGCGGCGAGAACAGGCTCCCAGGCGTGAGCAGGAAGCCCTCCTCGTGCGCGGCCGCGGCGAGCGCGTCCGAATCGACGCTCGTGTCGGCCCACAGGAACATCCCCGCCGCCGGCATCGCGAAGAGCCGCATCCCGCTGCGCTCGAGCATCCGCGCGGTCTTGTCGCGCACGCCGTCGAGCCGCGCGCGCAGCCGCTCGACGTGGCGCCGGTAGTGCCCTTCCGTCAGCACCTTGTACAGCACGCGCTCGTTGAGCTCGGGCGTCGTCATCCCGACGAGCATCTTCTGGTCGGTCAGCGCCTTCGCGAGCTCCGGCGCGCATGCAATGTAGCCGACCCGCAGGTTCGCCGCGAGCGTCTTCGAATAGCTGCCGAGGAAGATCACGCGCTTTAGCTGATCGAGGCTCGCCATGCGCGTCGCCGGATAGCTCGGCGGGCACAGATCGCCGTAGACGTCGTCCTCGACGACGAGAAAATCGTACGCCTCTGCGAGCTTCAGTATCCGGAACGCCTGCGCGGCCGACAGCGACGTGCCCGTCGGGTTGTGCAGCACCGAGTTGATCACGAGCATCTTCGGGCGCCACATCTGCACGAGATTCTCGAGCGCGTCGAGATCGGGGCCGTCCGGCGTGTACGGCATCCCGACGAGCTGCGCGCCCTGCGACGCGAAGCGGCCGAACATCTGGAACCAGGCCGGATCGCCGACGATCACCGCGTCCCCCGGCCGCACGCAGTGGCGCGCGATGAGGTCGATCGCCTGCGTGATGCCGGACACGAGCACGAGCTGCTCGGGCGTCGCGCCGATCTCGATTTCGGCCAGGCGCGTCTGCAGCTGCTGGCGCAGCGGCAGGAAGCCCTGCGCGCTGCCGAAGCCGAGCATCTGCGCGCCGGACTGCCGGCCGAGCGCGCGCAACGCGCTCGTGATCAGCTCGCCGTCGAGCCAGCGGCTCGGCAGGTAGCCGAGCCCCGGCCCCTTTTCCGGGCTGACCGTATGCAGCATGTTGCGCAGCAGCCAGACGACGTCGATCGTGTTGTGCACGGGCTGCGCCCGCCCGCCGCCCGCCGCAACGGGCGGCGGCCCCGGCGCGCGCTCGCGCACGTAGAAGCCGGAGCCGCGCCGCGAATCGAGATAGCCCTGCGCGACGAGCCGCTCGTAGGCTTCGACGACCGTGAAACGCGACACGCTCTTGTCGATCGCGAGCTTGCGGATCGACGGCATCCGCATGCCGGGCCGGAACACGCGCTCGTCGATCCGGCGGCGCGCCCACTGCACGAGCTGGTCGACGAGCGTGAGCGTCGCGGTATCGTGCGGCGCGGGAATCTGCGCGAGCGGGACGGTGGACATCGCGGGCCTCCAACTGTACCGAAGAGTATCGCGGCGATTGTACCGTTACTGTGCTGGCCCCTGCGATTACAGTTTTTTCGACGGCGATGCGACGCGGTGACGCACGCGCGCCCGAAAAACCGGTTCCGACTTCCGGCCGGGCACGGCGCACCTGATCGGCGTCGAGACGGGCGATGCGCCCGCGCTCGCGGTCGAATTCGACACGCCGGCGGGCACGCTGCGCTCACGCGTGCGCCCGCCCCGCTTCCCGCTCACTACAACCGCTCACGACAACCGCTCATGACAACCACTCGCGACCACGGAGCCCCCTCATGAATTCGCGCGAAACACGCGGCATGCTGCTCGGCCTGATCGGCGTGATGATCTTCAGCCTGACGCTGCCGATGACGCGCATCGTCGTCACCGAGCTCCATCCGCTCCTGAACGGCCTCGGCCGCGCGCTCGCCGCCGCGGTGCCGGCCGGGCTGCTGCTGTGGCTGCGCCGCGAGCGCGTGCCGAGCCGCGCGCAGTTCAAGAGCCTCGCCGTCGTGTCGGCGGGCGTGATCGTCGCGTACCCGGTGTTTTCCGCATGGGCGATGAAGACCGTGCCCGCCTCGCACGGCGCGGTCGTCAACGGTCTGCAGCCGCTTCTCGTCGCGTTGTATGCGGCGTGGCTGTCGCGCGAGCGGCCGTCGAAAGCGTTCTGGGCGAGCGCCGTCGTGGGCAGCGCGCTCGTCGTCGCGTACGCGCTGCGCGACGGCGGCGGCGCGCTGCAGCGGGGCGACCTGCTGATGCTCGTCGCGGTCGGCCTCGGCGCGCTCGGCTACGCGGAAGGCGCGCGCCTCGCGCGCGAGATCGGCGGATGGCAGGTGATCTGCTGGGCGCTCGTCGTGTCCGCGCCGTTGCTCGTGCTGCCCGTCGGCTGGCTCGCGTGGGCGCACCACGCGGCGCACCCGGGCCCGGTGTCGCCGCGCGTGTGGCTCGCGTTCGGCTATGTGACGCTGTTCTCGCAGTTCGTCGGCTTCTTCGCTTGGTACGCGGGCCTCGCGATGGGCGGCACCGCGCGCGTGGGCCAGGTGCAGCTCCTGCAGATCTTCTTCACGATCGCGTTCTCGGCGCTCTGCTTCGGCGAAACCGTTTCCTCGTCGACCTGGCTGTTCGCCGCCGCCGTGATCGCGACCGTCGTGCTCGGCCGCCGCGCCGCCGTGAGCACCGCGCCGCAGCCCGCTCGCGCGGCCTGATTTGACGAGCGATAATCGCCCCTTTCATTCACGACCCACGATACCGACCGAGGAGACCATGAATCCGAGCGATCTCAAGCCGCCCCACTGGGCCCTGTCCGAACGCGCACGCAAGCTCACGAGCTCGGCGATCCGCGAGATCCTGAAAGTGACCGAGCGCCCCGAGGTGATCTCGTTCGCGGGCGGCCTGCCGTCGCCCGCGACCTTCCCCGCCGAGCGCATGCGCGAAGCCGCCGACCGCGTGCTGCGCGACTCGCCCGCCGCCGCGCTGCAATACAGCGCGACGGAAGGCTTCCTGCCGCTGCGCGAGTGGATCGCCGAGCGCTATCGCGTGCGCGCGACGCAGGTGCTTGTCACGACGGGCTCGCAGCAGGCGCTCGATCTGCTCGGCAAAGCGCTGATCGATCCGGCGAGCCGCGTGCTCGTCGAGACGCCGACCTACCTCGGCGCGCTGCAGTCGTTCTCGCTCTTCGAGCCGACCTACGTGCAGGTGCCGACCGACGACGCGGGCCTCGTGCCCGACGGGCTCACGCCCGAGCTCACGAAGGACGCGCGCCTGTTGTACGCGCAACCGAATTTCCAGAATCCGACCGGCCGCCGCTTGCCCGTCGAGCGCCGCCGCGCGCTCGCCGCGTTCGCGCAGACGAGCCCGTTCCCGGTGCTCGAGGACGATCCGTACGGCGCGCTCAACTATGCGGGCGAACCGCTGCCGACGATGCTGTCGATGGCGCCCGATCACGTCGTCCACCTCGGCACGTTCTCGAAGGTGCTCGCACCCGGCCTTCGGATCGGCTATATCATTGCGCCCGAGGAGCTGCACTTCAAGCTCGTGCAGGCGAAGCAGGCAACGGACCTGCACACGCCGTCGCTCACGCAACGCATCGCGTACGAGGTGATCCGCGACGGCTTCCTCGACGAGCACATCCCGACGATCCGCAAGCTCTACGCCGCGCAATGCGAAGCGATGCTCGCGTCGCTCGCCCGGCACATGCCGCAAGGCGTGAGCTGGAACCGCCCGGAGGGCGGCATGTTCATCTGGGTGACGCTGCCCGCGCAGATCGACAGCATGCAGCTCCTCGAGGCGGCGGTGGCGAACAACGTCGCGTTCGTGCCGGGCGCGCCGTTCTTCGCGAGCGACGCGCAGAAGAACACGCTGCGGCTGTCGTTCGTCACGGTGCCGCCGGAGCAGATCGAGGAAGGCATCGCGCGGCTCGGCAAGCTGCTGCGCGAGCGCCTGTGACGCTTCTCGTTCGTTCACACATTCACGATTTCACGATTGACTCACGAGGATAGGAATCAGATGGCAAACGTCTACGACAAACTGAAGGATCTCGGCATCGAGCTGCCGGTCGCGGGTGCGCCCGCCGCCGCCTACGTGATGAGCGCGCAATCCGGCGACACCGTCTATCTGTCCGGCCACATCGCGAAGAAGGACGGCAAGGTGTGGGCCGGCAAGCTCGGCCACGACGTGACGACGGAGCAAGGCAAGCAAGCCGCTCGCGCGGTCGCGATCGACCTGCTCGCGACGCTGCACGCGCACACCGGCGACTTGAACAAGGTCAAGCGCATCGTCAAGGTGATGAGCCTCGTCAACTCGACGCTCGAGTTCACCGAGCAGCACATCGTGACGAACGGCGCGTCGGAGCTGATCGCCGAAGTGTTCGGCGACGCGGGCAAGCATGCGCGCTCGGCGTTCGGCGTCGCGCAGATCCCGCTCGGCGCGTGCGTCGAGATCGAGCTGATCGCCGAAGTCGCGTAACGCGATGGCCGCCGCTGCCGGCACCGTGACGGTGCGCTTCAAGCAGGTCGACGTGTTCACGTCGGTGCCGTTCAAGGGCAATCCGCTCGCCGTCGTATTCGACGCGCACGCGCTCTGCGACGCCGGCATGCTCGAGATCGCGCGCTGGACGAACCTGTCCGAGACCGCGTTCCTCGTCGCGCCGACCGATCCCGCCGCCGACTACCGCGTGCGGATCTTCACGCCGGGCGGCGAGTTGCCGTTCGCGGGCCACCCGACGCTCGGCGCCGCGCACGCGTTTCTCGACGCGGGCGGGCAGCCGAAGACGCCCGGGCGGCTCGTCCAGCAATGCGGCGCGGGGCTCGTCGAGCTCGCGCGGCGCGACGGCGGCTGGGCGTTCGCCGCGCCGCCCGCGCGCGTGACGCCGCTGCCCGAGCGCGACTGGCCGGCGCTCACGGCCGCGCTGCGCACGGGCGCGATCGATTTCGGCGCGCCGCCGCAGGCGGTCGACAACGGCGCGCCGTGGCTCGTCGTGCGGCTCGCGTCGGCGGCCGACTGCCTCGCGCTCGCCCCCGACCGCGAGGCGCTCGCGCCGATCGCCGCCGCGCTCGGCGCGGGCGGCCTCGCCGCATACGGCCCGCATCCGGCCGACGGCCCGGCGACGTTCGAAGTCCGCTGCCTGATGACGGGCGACGCGTTCGCCGCAGGCGAAGACCCCGTGACGGGCAGCGCGAACGCTGCGATCGCGGGCCTCCTCGCGCAGGCCGGGCGCCGCCCGGGGCGCAGCTACACCGCGCGCCAGGGCACCGCGCTCGGCCGCGACGGCCGCATCGCGGTCGATTACGACGACGACGCGGGCAAGATCTGGATCGGCGGCGCCGCGGTCACGCTCGTCGACGGCCGCATCCGGCTGCGGTAGGCCGCGCGTTCACCCGGCCGCGCCCGCCGCGCGGCCGGTTCCGCGCGGGCCGCGCGCGGGACCGATCCCCTCCTCACCCGGTTAGCGATATCCTGGCCGCGCTAAATTAAAGACTGACCATTCAGTAATATCGGGCCTCGTCTATTGTCTTCTTTATCGGCCCGTTTACTCGGTTATCCTGTCGGATCGCCCATGCGCGCAAGGACACGTTTCGTCCGATGAGTTCGTCCCGGTCACACGCCGCCCGCGCCGCGCGGCCGGTGCGCGCGACACGCAAGTCGCGCCGCCGCCGCGCGTTGTTCGCGATCCCGCTCCTCGGCACGCTCGCGCTCGCGCTGCTGTGGGTAGCCATCATCGCGCGTCTGTCCGTCGAGAAGGAAAGCGCGTACCGCGAGGCCGCGGCGTCGGCCGCGATCCTGTCGACCGCGCTCGAGCAGCACACGGTCAAGGCGATCCATCAGGTCGACCAGATCACCCGCTTCGTCAAGTACGAGTTCGAGAAGTCGCCCGCGCACTTCAATCTCGCGAGCACCGTCGAGAAAGGCGTCGTGCCGAGCGACACGCTGATCCAGGTGTCGCTCCTCGACGCGCGCGGCCGGCTGACCGCGAACACGGCCGACCCGCATCCGAAGCCGATCGACCTGTCCGACCGCGAGCACTTCAAGGTGCACGCGCACCGCAACGACGACGATCTGTACATCAGCAAGCCGGTGCTCGGCCGCGTGTCCCGGCACTGGACGCTGCAGATGACGCGGCGCCTGAACCATCCGGACGGCTCGTTCGCCGGGGTCGTCGTCGTGTCCGAGGACCCGACCTACTTCACGAACGACTTCTACAACAACGCGACGCTCGGCAAGGACGGCGTGATCGCCGTGATCTCCGACACGGGCGCCGTGCTCGCGCGCAGCACGGGCTCCGCGCAGAAGGTGCCCGGCACGTTCTCCGCGTCGGGCGTGTATCCGGTGTCCGAGCGCGCGTCGGGCACCTACGTCGATCCGATCGACAGCATCGTGCGCATCGTGTCGTACCGCCATCTCGACGGCTACCCGCTCGGCGTGATGGTCGGCCTGTCGCAGGCGGACGAGCTCGCTGACTACCACCACACGCGCAACGTCTATCTGCTGATGACGAGCTTCATCACGCTCGCGATGCTCGCGTTCTTCGGCGTCGCGACGGGCCTGATCGGCAAGCTGCTCGGGCGCGAGCGCGAGATGACCCAGCTCGCCGAATTCGATCTGCTCACCGGCCTCGCGAACCGCTACGCGACGCTGCGCAGCCTGCGCAACGACGTCGCGCTGCCGTCGAACCTGTCGCGGCTCGCGCTTCTCTTCATCGATCTCGACAACTTCAAGACCGTCAACGACACGCTCGGCCACAACGCCGGCGACATCGTGCTGCAGATGACGGCCGCGCGCCTGTCCGACGCGGTCGTGAACGAAGGCGCGCTCGCGCGCATCGGCGGCGACGAGTTCGTAGTCGTCGTGAAGGGCGACGACGTCGAGCGGCGCGCCGAGCGCCTCGCGGAGGCGATCGTGCGGATGTTCGCCGAGCCGTTCGACGTGCGCGGCAGCTCGTTCGTGCTGCACGCGAGCATCGGCATCGCGCTGCATTCGGTGGAGAACGAAAGCGAGATCGACCTGCTGAAAAAGGCGGACCTCGCGATGTACAGCGCGAAGGACGCGGGCAAGAACTGCTATCAGTTCTACGCGCCGCATCTGTCGCATCGCGCGGATCACCTGATGCGCTGGGAACAGCAGTTGCGCGTCGCGCTGGCGGACGGGCAGCTGTTCCTCGCGTACCAGCCGAAGATCGACCTCACGTACCGCTGCATCACCGGCTTCGAGGCGCTCGTGCGCTGGGACCATCCGGAACACGGCGTGATCTCCGCGAACGAATTCATTTCGATCGCCGAATCGACCGGACTCATCGTGCCGATCGGCGATTTCGTGATCCGCACCGCGTGCGAGCAGCTCGCGCGCTGGCGCAACGAAGGCCACGACAAGCTCACGCTCGCCGTCAACATCTCGCCCGTGCAGTTCTGGCGCGGCGACCTGATCGAGACGATCTCGCGCGCGCTCGTCGAGACCGGGATCGAGGCGCGCCGCCTCGAGCTCGAGATCACCGAGACCGCGATGATGGAATACCCTGAGCTCGTGTCGGAGAAGATCGTCGCGCTGAAGAAGCTCGGCATCCGCGTCGCGCTCGACGATTTCGGCACCGGCTATTCGTCGCTGTCGTACCTGCACCGCTTCTCGGTCGACACGCTGAAGGTCGACCGCTCGTTCATCCAGGCGATCCCGGCCGACCGCAGCGTCTGCGTGATGGTGTCGTCGATCGTGCACCTCGCACGCTCGCTCGGCCTCACGGTCGTCGTCGAGGGAACGGAAACCGAGGAGCAGATCGCCTGGCTCACCGCGCTCGGCCGGATCGAGGCGCAAGGCTTCCTGTTCTCCCGGCCGGTGCCCGCCGACGGCATTCCGGCCCTTCTCGCGCGCTTCGGCGTATGCGGCGGCGACAGCGCTTCCCCGCTGCGCCGGGATATCGCGAGCACCGCTAAACAATCGACGGGCGGCGACTAAACACCGCACCCTCGTTTGCGCCGCGCGCCCGGTGCGTACTCGTTTTCGCTCATACAACTACCGGTTTTCCGAGTGCACAATGGAACGTGCGACGCACATGTGGCCGCGGGTGCGTCCACGACCGCACTTGGACATCAGCATGACAATCGCAAGCGTGGAGGCCGCGTGTTGCGGCGAGCGAGAATCGCTATGGGCATTGTTCAAGACCGTGACAGGCGTTTCCGCCGTGTCGTGGGGCGGTCTTGCGATGATGGCTCAGCTCGAGCAGCATTACGTCAACCATGAGCGGCGTATCGATCCGCTTTCGTTCGCCGATCTCGTCGCGCTCGCGTGGATGATGCCCGGCCCCGTCGGCTGCAACGTCGCGGTTCAGGTCGGGCACGCGCTGCGCGGCCACGCCGGCGCGTGGATCGCCGGCATCGCGAGCGTGCTGCCGTTCTTCGCGGCGATGACGGTCTTCGCGATCTTCTACCAGACGCCGTTCGTGCGCACGCTCGCGTCGCCCGTGCTGCTGCATCACTTCGGCATGGTGCTCGCCGCGCTGATCGGGCTCACCTGGTTCAGGCAGATCCGTGCGCTGGTGCACGCGCCGCTCGAGCGCGTGATCGCCGCGCTCGCGACGGTGCTCCTCGCGCTCGCGCACAGCCCGGCCACGTTCGTCGCGATCCTGACCGCCGCGTTCGCCGTCGGCTGGCTCGCGGGCGGGCACCGCAGCAGCGAGACGCTGCGGCTCGCGCTGCCCGCGCGCGAATGGCGGCTCCTCGTATCGCTGGCGGTCCTGATCGCGCTGTTCGCGCTGCCGCTGCCGATCGAATACGAATCGTCGCTATTCTGGCCGCGCCTCGCGGGCGCCGGCATGACGCTCTTCGGCGGCGGCTTCTCCGCGCTGCCCGTGCTGAAATCGCTGTTCGTCTCGCGCGCGACGGGCATCACCGAGCAGGACTTCATGCTCGCGTTCACGCTGTCGCCGGTGTCGCCCGGGCCGCTCCTGAACGTCGTGCCGTTTCTCGGCTATCTCGAGGACGGCTGGCGCGGCGCGCTGCTGTCGACGGTCGCGCTGTTCGTGCCGTCCGGCTGCCTCGTCATCTTCGCGCGGCGGCACGTCGAGCGCCTGAAGCTGCATCCGCGCTTCGCGAGCGGCATGCGCGTGCTGCGCGCGGCCACCACCGCGTTCCTCGCGATCGCGGCCGTGCGGCTCGTCGCGAAGACGCCCGTCGAGCCGGTGTATTGGGCGACGGGCGTGATCGCCTGGCTGTGCCTCGCGCGATTCAAGGTGCCCGTCTATGCGCTATACGGCGCGGTCGCGGCCGCGTGCGGCGGCTGGCTGATTCTCGCGGCGCATGGGTGAATGCGGCCCGAGGTTTTCCGCGATCTATTGTTTCTCGTGGTTTCGCGTTGTTGATTTGAGTTGCTGATTCGAGTCGTTGATTCGCTTCACGGTCGCGTTTCGCGTCGCGCCGTACTTGTCTCCCCCTTCGTTCGCTGCGTTGTGCTTCGCTGCCGCCCGCCTCCCGCTTCGCGGCCTTTGGCGATGCGTCGCGCGCCACGTGTCCGCGCCGACGGGGCAACTGCCGTCGGCGAAATAGCGGCCCGCCCGCGCGAACACGCCGCGCGGCACAGCGCGTTCGGTTCGCGCTCGAACACCTCCGACATCGCTGCGTCGCCCCAGTCCTCCCGCATCGTGTTCCACCCGCGATGCGCAGCGTCGAGAAAGCGCAGCTAGTTCATGTCGTGCACGGCCGCGATCGGCGCAACACCGAAGTCGGCCGGCTCGCGCACGGAAAGGCTCATCGCGAGCGCCGCCGCGACGAGCCGCGCCGCACGCTCGGGCACCTACGACGAAGCGCGCCGCGACACGCTTGCACAAAAAAAGAAAAAGCCGGCGTCGCGCCGGCTTTCGAAAGGGACCATCGAAGAAGAATCGGATTCCGTTCATCGCCACGCCACCGCCCTTTGCGCGATCCAGCGCGCACGCAGACGGTCGTAGCCGAGGTTGAACAGGAACGTGAACGGCAGGAAGAACAGCAGGATGCCGAAATCGAGCAAGAGCGCCTCGAGCAGGCTGATCCCGAGCCACCATGCGGCGAGCGGCAGCGCCATCGCGACGAGGCCGAGTTCGAACGCGATCGCATGCATCGCGCGCACCGCGAACGTCCGCGCGAGACGATAGCGGCGCTCGATCCGCTCGAAGAGCGCGTTGAACACGACGTTCCACACCATCGCGATCACGGATACCGCCGCCGTCAACACCCCGACGTGCACGAGCGACAGGCCGAGCACCCAGCTGACGACCGGCGCGCAGATCGCGATCGCGGTCACTTCGAACGCGAGCGCGTGCACGACGCGCTCGGCCAGCGTCTTCGTCGGCACGTGCCTGGTCATTTGCATTTGCATGAAAAGCTCCATCGGTGAATGAGATGGCGCTATTTTCATCGGATTAACCGTAATCATCCAATTTGATATGATCGGTTTTTCCGATACATCAAAGGAGCATGCGCGATGCGCCACTCCCCCGAAGCGCTGCTCGCGTTCGCCGAGGCCGCCAACCTCGGTTCGTTTTCGGCCGCCGCGCGCAAGCTCGGCAAGCGGCAGTCGACGATCAGCGAAGCGATCGCGAACCTCGAGATCGACCTCGGCGTCACGCTGTTCGACCGCTCGACGCGCCAGCCGACGCTGACCGACGCGGCCCGCGCGCTGTTGCCCGAAGTGCAGCGCGTGCTCGAGGCGAGCGAGGCGATCGATCAGGTCGCCGCGCGTCTTGCGGGCGGCGAGGAGGCGCGCCTCACGCTCGTCATGTCGGACACCTATCAGTCGAGCCGATACGAGCAGACGCTTGCGGCACTCGACCGCCGCTTTCCGACGCTCGAGTTCGAATGTCAGATCGCCGAGCACGACGACGTGCTCGACCTGATCCAGCAAGGCCGCGCGCAGCTCGGTCTGATGGCGGCGCGCAGCACCTACCCGCCCGACATCGGCGCGGCGACGGTCGCCGAGCGCTCGGAGATCGGGCTCTACGTCGGCCGGCAGCATCCGTTCGCCGCGTACGGCGACGCCGAAGTACCGCTCGCCGCGCTGCACGACGCACGCGAGCTGCGCCTCAATACCTACGTGGCGCCGCACGGCGAGCGGATCGAAACGGGGCTCGTCGCGGGGCGGCGCTGCTGGTCGGCGCCGAGCTATCTGCTGTTGCTGGAAATGGCGGTGGCGGGCTTCGGCTGGGCGGAGTTGCCGCGCTGGATGGTCGAACACTTCGCGCGCGAACAGCTCGTCGAGCTCAATGCGCGCGGCTGGCCGCGGCGCGTGCCGGTGGATGCCGTGTGGTCGCGCGGCCGGCCGCTCGGACCAGCCGGCTCATGGCTGCTGGAGACGATGCTCGCGCCGTGACGCGCGCATCGGGGAAACAAACGCCCCGCGTGCGCGCGCGTCGAAGGCTGGGGACGCCGAAAGTCAGAAGCCGCGCGACAGCACCGCGGCGGCGATCGTCACGACGCCGAGCACGAGGTTGACGATCACGAGGAGACGCACCGCATTCACCGCGCGCGCGCCGTCCGGCCAGTTCTGCGCCTGCACCGCGCGGCGGATGCGCGGGAACAGCGCGAAGCGGATGTGGCCGAAGATCAGCATCATCACCACGCCGAGCCCCGCCATCGCATGCAGCGGCCACGTCGCGTGCGCGCCGCCGAACTGCGTGAGCAGGAAGCCGCCCGTGAGCAGGATCACGATCACCGAGCCCGCGACCCAGTTGAAGAAGCGGCCGAATACCGCTTCGACGAGCGGCAGGCGCAGTTGCGGCGACAGATCGGACAACGCGGGACGCAAACAGAAGTTCGCAAACACCATGCCGCCGACCCACACCGCGACCGCGAGCAGATGGAGAAACAGAGCGACGGCGATGGCGTGAGACATGAGGGGGACCTTTTCTTTCCGGTTTTCAGATGGCCGATGCGCCGCGCGGATGCACGGCGCGCGACACGATGAGCGCATTCGACAGCCGCGGCGCGCGACGGTTCAGCGCAATGCACGCGGGTTGCGGCTTTTGGGTGCGCCGCTCTAGTCGAACGGCGCTTCGGCGCTTCGGCGTTTCGGCGTTTCGTTCGTTTCGTTTGTCGATTGCGGGTTCGTCGACGTTGCGACGATGCGTGCGATTCGCTTGACGCGCTGCGGATACGCCGCGACACGTGCGCCGCCGCGCGGATCGCCATGGCCGACATCGTACGCAAAGGATAACGAACGAAGAGGGTCGGCGGTCGGCGGTCGGCGGTCGGCGGTCGGCGGTCGGCGGTCGGCGGTCGCCGTTCGCCGTTCGCCGTTCGCCGTTCGCCGTTCGCCGTTCGCCGTTCGCCGTTCGCCGTTCGCCGTTCGCCGTTCGCAGCAGCGTACTCGTTACTGCCCTGAACCACAAACCTGGCCGTCGATCGCGATGCGACGAACGACGAACGAAGATCGAATCGCCAGCAACCAAACTATTCCGAATGCCCGCGACAGCGGCCGATTTCCGGCGACGGTCGACATCGCAGCGGCCGACGTCACGGCCGCGCGGCGCTGCGCCGACGCCGAAGCAGCCCGAAGCCGCCCGACGGCGCCGAAACGTTCCAAAGCCGCACCCCGACGATCCGACCGGGCCGGCCCGCGCCCGCATCTCGATGCGGACACGCGGCCCCGCCGCACGCTCCCGCGCCGCGCCCCGTCAGCCGAGCACCGGGCGCAATCCGCTCACCTTCAGCTTCGTGTCCGGCGCGCGCCCCTTGCGGGCCCGCTTGCCGACGTGCGGCTCGAGCGCGCGCGCCGTCAGCGCCTCTTCCTGCGCCTTGCCGCCGCGGCCCGTGCCCGTCAGCACGACGCCCGCCGCATCGATCGCGAGCGCCTGCACGAGCGTCTCCTTCGGATCGAGCGCCATCAGGATCACGCCGCGTCCGCCGCCGCCGAGCGTCTTCATCTCGTCCATGCCGAACACGAGCAGACGCCCGCCGCTCGACAGGCACGCGACCTGCGACGCATCCGGCAGCACCGGCATCGGCGCGAGCGGCGCCGCGCCTTCGTCGATGGTCATGAACGACTTGCCCGCCTTCACGCGGCTCACCATGTCGCCGACCTTCGCGATGAAGCCGAAGCCGTTGCTCGACGCGAGCAGCAACGGCTGCTCGGCGGGCGCCGCGAAGTAATGGAGCAGATGCGAGCCCGATTCGAGCTCGATCAGCGACGTGACGGGCACGCCGTCGCCGCGCCCGCCCGGCAGCACCTGGACCGGCACCGAATACACGCGCCCCGTGCTGCCCCACGCGATCAGCGTGTCGGGCGTGCGGCACTGGAACGCCGCGTACAGGCCGTCGCTCGCCTTGAACGAGAAGCTCGCCGGGTCGAGCCCATGGCCCTTCAGCGCGCGCACCCAGCCCTTCTGCGACACGACGACCGTCACCGGCTCGTCGACCACCTTCGCCTCGAACGTCGCGCGCTTCTCCTGCTGGATCAGCGTGCGGCGCTCGTCGCCGTACTGCTTCGCGTCGGCCTCGATCTCCTTGATCATCAGCCGCTTCATCGCGCTTTCGTTCGCGAGCAGCTCTTCGAGCTTCGCCTTCTCGGCGCGCAGCTCCTCGAGCTCCTTCTCGATCTTGATCTTCTCGAGCCGCGCCAACTGGCGCAGACGGATTTCGAGAATGTCCTCGGCCTGCCGCTCGGTGAGGCCGAACGCGCTGATGAGCGCGGCCTTCGGCTCGTCCGATTCGCGGATGATGCGGATCACCTCGTCGATGTTCAAAAAGACGATCATCCGCCCTTCGAGGATGTGAATCCGGTCGTTCACCTTGCCGAGCCGGTGGCGGCAGCGCCGCGTGACGGTGGCCTGGCGGAACCGCACCCATTCGCCAAGAATCGACGCGAGCCCCTTTTGCGCGGGCCGTCCGTCCTCGCCGATCATCACGAGATTGAGCGTCGCGTTCGATTCGAGGCTCGTGTGCGCGAGCAGCGAATTGACGAATTCGGTCTGGTCGATCGTGCGCGTCTTCGGCTCGAACACGAGCCGCACGGGCGCGTCCTTGCCCGACTCGTCGCGCACCGCGTCGAGCAGGTCGAGCATCGCCTTCTTCGTGTTGATCTGCTCCTGCGTGAGCGTCTTCTTGCCCGCCTTGAGCTTCGGGTTCGTCAGCTCCTCGATCTCCTCGAGCACCTTCTGGCCCGACGTGCTCGGCGGCAATTCGGTGACGACGAGTTGCCACTGGCCGCGCGCGAGATCCTCGATCTTCCAGCGCGCGCGCACCTTCAGGCTGCCGCGGCCGATTTCGTACGCGGCGGAGATCTCCGCGTCGCTCGAGATGATCTGGCCGCCGCCCGGAAAATCCGGCCCCGGCACGAGCTGCATCAGCTCCGCGTGCGGCAGCGCGGGATGGCGGATCAGCGCGACCGCGGCCGCCGCGACTTCGCGCAGGTTGTGCGACGGAATCTCGGTGGCGAGGCCGACGGCGATCCCCGACGCGCCGTTCAGCAGCACGAACGGCAGCCGGCCCGGCAAGAGCTTCGGCTCGTCGAACGAGCCGTCGTAGTTCGGCATGAAGTCGACCGTGCCCTCGTCGATCTCGTCGAGAAGGAGCTTCGCGATCGGCGTGAGGCGCGCTTCGGTGTAGCGCATCGCCGCCGCGCCGTCGCCGTCGCGCGAGCCGAAGTTGCCCTGGCCGTCGATGAGCGGATAGCGCATCGAGAAATCCTGCGCGAGACGCACGAGCGCGTCGTACGCGGACTGGTCGCCGTGCGGGTGGTACTTGCCGAGCACGTCGCCGACGACGCGCGCGGACTTCACCGGCTTCGCGTTGTCGCCGAGGCCCATCTCGTTCATCGCGTAAAGAATGCGGCGCTGCACGGGCTTCTGGCCGTCGCTCACGTCAGGCAGCGCGCGCCCCTTCACGACGCTCACCGCGTAGTCGAGATACTGGCGCTCCGCGTAGCGGCCGAGCGTCAGGAAATCGCCCTCGGGCGCGGCCGGCTCGGCGAAAAGATCGGGAGTGTTGTCGTCCATCTAGATTTCGTGTCCGTTTATGCGATGCGTGCGAAGCCGGGCGCGCGCCCGGCCGCGCTCAGATATCCGCTTCGACTTCGTTGCCCTTTTCCTCGAGCCAGTTGCGGCGCGCGGCGGCCTCGCCCTTGCCCATCAGCATCGTCATCTGCGCGACGGTCGACTCGAAGTCGAGGTCGCCGAGCGCGATCGGCATCAAGCGGCGCGTGTCGGGATTCATCGTCGTGTCCCACAGCTGCTCGGCGCTCATCTCGCCCAAGCCCTTGAAGCGGCTGATCGTCCATTGCGATTCGCGCACGCCGTCCTTGCGCAGCTTGTCGAGAATCGCCTCGAGCTCGCCTTCGTCGAGCGCGTAGAGCTTCTGCGCGGGCTTCTTGCCGCGCGCGGGCGCGTCGACGCGAAACAGCGGCGGCCGCGCGACGAACACGTGGCGGCGCTCGATCAGTTGCGGGAAGTGCTTGAAGAACAGCGTGAGCAGCAGCACCTGGATGTGCGCGCCGTCGACGTCCGCGTCCGACAGGATGCAGATCTTGCCGTAACGCAAGTTCGACAGGTCGACGCTGTCGTCCGGGCCGTGCGGATCGACGCCGATCGCCACCGAAATGTCGTGCACCTCGTTGTTCGCGAACAGGCGGTCGCGCTCGGTCTCCCATGTGTTGAGCACCTTGCCGCGCAGCGGCAGGATCGCCTGGTATTCCTTGTCGCGGCCCATCTTCGCGGAACCGCCCGCCGAATCGCCCTCGACGAGGAAAATTTCGTTGCGCGCGATGTCCTCGGTCTCGCAATCGGTCAGCTTGCCGGGCAGCACCGCGACGCCGGAGCTCTTCTTCTTCTCGACCTTCTGGCCCGCGCGCGTGCGCGCCTGCGCCTGCCTGATCACGAGCTCGGCCAGCTTCTTGCCGTGCTCGACGTGCTGGTTGAGCCACAGCTCGAGCGCCGGGCGCGTGAACGACGATACGAGCTTCACCGCGTCGCGGCTGTTCAGGCGCTCCTTGATCTGCCCTTGGAACTGCGGATCGAGCACCTTCGCCGACAGCACGAACGACACGCGCGCGAACACGTCTTCCGCGAGCAGCTTCACGCCCTTCGGCTGCAGGTTGTGCAGCTCGACGAAGCTCTTCACCGCCTGGTAGAGGCCGTCGCGCAGGCCGGATTCGTGCGTGCCGCCCGCGGGCGTCGGAATCAGGTTCACGTACGACTCGCGCACGAGCGAGCCTTCCTCGCTCCATGCGACCACCCACGACGCGCCCTCGCCCTCGGCGAACGTGTCGTCGCCCGAGCGCGAATCGGCGAAGCGCTCGCCTTCGAACAGCGGAATCAGCAGCTCGCTGCCGTTCATCTCGTCGAGCAGATAACCGCGCAGGCCGTCTTCGTATTTCCAGCTCTGCCGCTCGCCCGTCTTCTCGTTGACGAGCACGACCTCGACGCCCGGCAGGAGCACCGCCTTCGAGCGCAGCAGCCGCTGCAGCTCGCCCGTCGGCAGGTTCGGCGAATCGAAATACTTCGGATTCGGCCACACGGTCACGCGCGTGCCGGATTTCTTCTCGCCGCGGCCCGCGCCTTGCGTCGCGAGCGGCTTGACGACGTCGCCGTCGGCGAAGCCGAGCTGCGCGACTTTGCCGTCGCGCCAGACCGTCACGTCGAGCCGCGTCGCGAGCGCGTTCGTCACCGACACGCCGACGCCGTGCAGGCCGCCCGAGAACGTGTACGCGCCGCCCTTCGCCTTGTCGAACTTGCCGCCTGCGTGCAGCCGCGTGAACACGATTTCGACGACGGGCACCTTCTCTTCCGGATGCAGCCCGAACGGGATGCCGCGCCCGTCGTCCTCGACGGACACCGACTGGTCGGGATGCAGCGTGACCGTGATCTGCTTGCCGTAACCGCCCAACGCCTCGTCGGACGCGTTGTCGATCACTTCCTGGATGATGTGCAGCGGATTCTCGGTGCGCGTGTACATGCCGGGCCGCTGCTTGACGGGCTCGAGGCCCTTCAGCACCTTGATCGATGCTTCGCTATACGCCGCTGCGGGCTTTTTCGTAGACATAGAAGCTCAGGTTCGTCATTCACCTTGACGTTATCCCCAACTCGTGTGGATAACGTCGTGGACAAAACGTTGAATTCGATAAAAATTCGAGTCGAAACAATGGCGTGCTCGGATTGCTTCGAAAGCGGGCGGCGCGCCGCGCGCGTGCGCCGCGCGGGCCCCGTCCGGAACGCGGCGTATTTTACTGGTTCCGCAACGGCGAACTCATGAAGGCTTACGTTTCGCTTCGAGCGCCTCCCAGCGCTCGAGCGCCGCGAGAAGCTCGTCGTCGAGCGCCGCGAAGCGCTCGGTCAGGCGCGCGCCCTCCTGCGGGTCCTTCGAGAAGATCGAGCCGTCCTCGAGCTGCGCGCCGACCGCCTTCTGCTCGGCCTCGAGCGCGGCGATCCGCTCCGGCAGCGCGTCGAGCTCGCGCTGCTCGTTGAACGACAGCTTGACCGTGCGCTGCGCGTTGCGGCCCGCCGCGCTCTTCGGCGCGTCGTCCTTCGCGGCCGCGGGCTCCTTCGCCGCGCGCTTGCCCGCGTCGTCATCGGCGATCCGCTGCGCGCGCTCGCGCTGGATCTGCCAGTCGGTGAAGCCGCCGACGTATTCGCGCCACTGGCCGTTGCCCTCCGACGCGATCACCGACGTGACGACGTTATCGAGAAACGCGCGGTCGTGGCTGACGAGCAGCACCGTGCCGTCGTAGTCGGTCAGCAGTTCCTCGAGCAGCTCGAGCGTCGGGATGTCGAGATCGTTGGTCGGCTCGTCGAGCACGAGCACGTTCGCCGGCCGCGCGAACAGGCGCGCGAGCAGCAGACGGTTGCGCTCGCCGCCCGACAGCGACTTGACGGGCGAGCGCGCGCGCTCGGGCGCGAACAGGAAATCGCCGAGATAGCTCATCACGTGCTTGCGCACGCCGCCGATCTCGACCCATTCGCTGCCCGGGCTGATCGTGTCGGCGAGGCTCTTTTCCGGATCGAGCTGCGCGCGCATCTGGTCGAAGTACGCGACCTGCAGGTTCGTGCCGGTGCGCACCGTGCCTTCGTCGGGCTTGATTTCGCCGAGGATCAGCTTGAGCAGCGTCGTCTTGCCCGCGCCGTTCGGGCCGACGAAGCCGATCTTGTCGCCGCGCATCAGCGTGCTCGAAAAACGGTCGACGACCGCGCGCTCGCCGTAGCGCTTCGTCACGTCGGTCAGCTCCGCGACGATCTTGCCCGACTTCTCGCCCTGCGCGACGTCGAGCCTCACGTTGCCCTGCGTGTTGCGGCGCTCCGCGCGCTCGCTGCGCATCTGCTCGAGCCGCGCGATGCGGCCGACGCTTCGCGTGCGCCGCGCCTCGACGCCTTTCCTGATCCACACCTCTTCCTGCGCGAGCAGCTTGTCGAACTTCTCGTTCTCCACCCGCTCCACTTCGAGCTGCTGCGCCTTGCGGACCTGGTACGCGGAGAAGTTGCCCGGATACGACAGCAGGCGGCCGCGATCGAGCTCGACGATGCGCGTCGCCACGCGATCGAGGAACGCGCGGTCGTGCGTGATGAAAAGCAGGCCCGCGCGCTGCGCGACGAGCAGTTCCTCGAGCCAGCGGATGCCGTCGAAATCGAGGTGGTTGGTCGGTTCGTCGAGGAGCAGCACGTCCGGCTGCACGACGAGCGCGCGCGCAAGCGCCGCGCGCTTCTGCATGCCGCCCGACAGCGCGTCGACCTGCGTGTCGCCGTCGAGGCCGATTTGCGCGAGCGTCGTCGCGACCCGCGTGCGCCAGCTCCACGCGTCCGTCGCATCGAGCGACGACTGCAGCGCGTTCATCCGCGCGAGCAGCGCGTCGTGCTCCGCGCCTTCGGGCGTGTCCGCGAGCCGGTGCGCGATCTCGTCGTACTCGGCGAGCAGCGCGCGCGTTCCGGCGAGGCCCGATGCGACCGCGTCGAACACCGTCTGCCCGGCCTCGAATTCCGGCTCCTGCGGCACGTAGACCGTCACGAGGCTCTGCTGGCGCGTGACGAGCCCGTCGTCGGGCTTCGCGAGGTCGGCGACGATCTTGAGCAGCGACGACTTGCCGGCGCCGTTGCGGCCGATGAGCCCGACGCGCTCGCCGGCTTCGAGCGAGAAATCCGCGTGATCGAGCAGCGCGACGTGGCCGAACGCGAGTTGCGCGCCGGTGATGGAATAAAGCGACATGGGGAAGACGGCGGAGAAAAATCGGAAGCGCTCATTGTACCGGGGGCGGCGCGCGACGCCGAGATGGCACGACGGCCTAGTGCGACGGGCCGCGCGAGGCGGCGCCCGGCGGCGGCGAGGGCCTGGCGCGGCGGCCCTCGCGTGCCGGACTGCCCGAATGGGCCTACTGGACGTTGATCGTGATCGTCTGGCTCAGCTCCGGGCCGTACGAGCGGTGCGCGCCGTCGCCGAACTGCAGCGTCAGCGTATGGCGGCCGGGCGGCAGCTTCACGTCGGTTTCGGTCTGAGCCTTGCCGTAATGCAGCGAACGCTCGCTGACGGGGATCACGTCGCCCTTCGGAATGGGCTTGCCGTCGATCAGCAGATGATGATGGCCGGTGTTGGGCGTCATGTCGCCCGCGGGCCGAAGCGCCACATCGCCCTCGAGGCCGAATTTCACGTGAACGGGGTTCGAGACGGACGCACCGTCGGTCGGCTCGACGAAGTACACCCTCGCTTCCGCGTGCGCCGAGGCGGACGCGAAGAGCGCGGCCGCGGTGAACGCGCCGGCCAGCCATTTGTTGTAGAGCATCGCTCTCTCCTTTGGGGTTGAAAGGCCATCGAAGGATACACCGCGAGCGGCCGCCGCGCCGCGGGCTCGGCGCCGCTCCGGGACGCCCGGCCGACCGGCGGCGCACGCCCGGCGCACCGGCTCGCGACGCCCGCGGGCAGGCCGCGGGCGCGCCCGCCCCGCGCCGCGCTCCGACGGGCGTTCGCGGCAAATCCGGTACCATTGCGCCTTTCGCCGCCCGACGCGCCGAGTTCGCGCGATCGGACGACGTCGAATGCAATGGTTCTTCAAGAGTGCAACATGAGCGAAGTGGTCGAATACAAGAGCTGGGTCTGCCTGATTTGCGGCTGGGTCTATAACGAAGCGGACGGCTTGCCGGACGAAGGCATCGCGGCCGGCACCCGCTTCGCCGACATTCCGGACGGCTGGCGCTGCCCGCTGTGCGACGTCGGCAAGGAAGATTTCGTCGTCGTGGAGTTCTGAGCCCGGCGATCCGGCCGGCGGGGCGCTAAGGCGGGGGCTCGATGCCTGTTCCGCGCTGCCGCAGCGGCCCATCTCCCCTGCCTCACCAGGCCGGCCCCAACGCAGGTCGTCGCAAGCAACCAGACTCATGCGCTTCGGGGGCGGCCGTTCACGCGCCGAAATGGTCGCCGGACAAGGCGGCCGTGCGCCCCATCCCATCCTCCTGCACGTTCACCGGCGTTGAAAGAATTCGCGTAAGACTGCGTTTTTTTCGGCCGATGCGCTGTTCGAAACGGGCGCTCCCGCTTTCACGCGCCCTGTCCTAGCGCGCTTCGCCGGGATCACGCGTTCCCGGCGATGTTTGAAAGCATTCCTCTGCCCTATAAGTTCCATTTTGGAACGTACAATCCCGTCGGATGCACACGCAGCGAATCAATACGGACGACCATGGGAGGAGAAAACGTGGCACAGGCGGAATCATCCAGGCAAGCACCCGCCAGCTCGACGGGAGAAGCGGCCAGCAATCTCGGCAGATTTCTATCGCTCGCGTTCCTGCTCGGCCTGCTGACCGTCATGGCCGCATTCGGCTGGGTCACGTTGCAGGAAGGTAGCCATCCACTTGAGCGCCATCACCGTGCCGCCGCCGCTTCCGACGCGCGGCGAACGTGAAACTCTCACCGAGCTCGACCACGAATGGCTCCATTTCGCGCGGAAGCGCGTCTTCCAAGTTCGCAGAGCGTGTTGCGCGTCTGTCATCGCAGCGCCTGTCAGTGCGCCAACCCGCAACAATGAACCACGCAGCTTGCCGACGATGGCGAAGCCTCGTTGGTCGATCGCCTGGGTCGCGTGAAACAAATGCGCTCCCGCCATCGCGCGGCGGAACGGATTCCGCCCGGCCACGCGCGCAAGGCCGCCCTCGCGGAAACGGCGATGCCCGGCAAACCTGCGGCAATCCCACTACATTTTCCAGGTTGAACTTCGGCCGTCGGATACCTTAAATACGCTGGGCGTGACCTGAAGACACGCGACGCCCCTCGATATTGAGGAAGCCTACCGCTCAGTGGAGAAAACCACCATGTCGACAACTGTTCTAGGTTTCAAAGGAAGGGTGACTATCGCAATCAACAAAGTGACCAAGCAGTATCCGCACGCCAAGCTCTATGAAGTGGATGGTGTGGCCTCAGGCGGCCCGACCACTGACCCCAAGCAAATCGACAAACTGCGAGTCGTGTTTCAAGACGAGAACAACACGGTCATCATCGAATCCACAAGCTACGACGAATTCGGTTCCCCCGTGCTTTATCCAGCGCCCTGGGTCGGAGACGTGGTGATCGAATGGCCCGTCAAGCTGGATCTGGACGAGGCCGATCGCGCGAAGAAGGCAGCGGGGCAAACAGGCGCATACGATACGGTCACGCTGCGCAATCCGCTCGGCCCCAAACGAGGAAACCCCCTCTATATTTTCGGTTCGGGGCTCCGCCAGGCGAGGAAATTCGTGTTCGTGGACGCGATAACCGGAAAAGTGACCGTTGGGGAATAACGAGCGGGAATGAAGGCTCGATTCGTGCTCGGATGGTGTGTGCCGCAGCGGTGACGCGCGATGAGCGATGAGCGATGAGCGATGAGCGATCGCATCGTCGGTGATCGGCTTCGACAATGCACGGGGCGCGTTCGACGCGCGCCCAACGGCTCGCGCGCTCAGCCTCGTCGAGATCGGCGCGCTGCATCGCAGGCAGCTCGTGCCGCGGGCGCGAGCCGCGCCCGCATGGTGTGATCGCGGCCCGCGCCGCGCGCTACGGGCAGCCGCACCGCGCAGAATGCGCCGTTCGGGCCGTCGACTTCGCACGGCAGCCGCAACCGGTCCGGGCACGCCGCCTCGGATCAACGTCCGCGCCGCGAGCGCGCATGTCGCGCGAATGAGGCATTGAGATCGGCTCGCGGCACAGTGGTTCGCCAGCACGGCAGCGCGAGACGTTCAATTTCCGGGAGAGCATGCAATGGGAACAACCGAAAATCATTCGCGTTCTTGCGGCGACGGCAACCTTCGGAACCGGCTCAGGCAAGCTTGCCTGTATGGAACGATCGGCCTTGTGGCTTCGCTGAGCGCGCCTTGCGCGATGTCCGCACCCAATGACGACGCGCATGCCACGGCTGAGCACCGCATGCCGCACATGGAAAGCGAGCACATGATGAGCGCGCCGCCCGGCAGCAGCACATCGTTCTCGCTTTCGAAAATCGCGGCCGACGATCCCGAGCCGCCGACGGATTTCCGCCTCGGGACACTGACGAAAAAAATCAAGACGGAAAACCCGCAAACGCAAGCATTCTTCGATCAAGGCTTGCGCTTCTACTGCGCGTTCAACTTTCGCGAAGCGTACCGCGCGTTCAAGGCCGCGCTCAAGCGAGACCCCGACTGCGTCATGTGCCGATGGGGGATCGCGATGTCGCTGGGCGTGAACATCAACCAGCTCGATCAGCCGGAAGCGGATCGCCAGATCGCGCAACAGAATCTCAAGGACGCACTTCGCATACGTGATGCCGATCCGAAGGAACGCTCGCTCGTCGACGCATTGCTGCCACGCTATGAAGCTCACGCGCAACTACCCGGCGAACTCGAGCGCCAGAACCGGCGCAACCGAGACTACGCCGAGGCGATGACCGCGCTCGCCCATCGCTACCCGGACGATCCCGACATCCAAACCCTGTACGCGGATGCCGTGATGAACCTCAAGCCTTGGGAATACTGGGACCGTCAGGGGAACGCCACTTACCGTGACATTCCCCAGGCAGTCGAGGCGATCGAAGGCGGGCTGAAGGACCATTCCGATCACATGGGACTCGTCCATTGGTACATCCATATTCGCGAGGGATCGACCGAGCCGAACGACGTGACGCCTTATGCGGACAAGCTGGCCAAACTCGCGCCCGATGCCGGCCACTTGGTCCACATGCCCTCGCACATCTATTACCGCACCGGCGCGCACCGGCAATCGTTCGAAGCGAATCGGGACGCAACGTTGAGCGACGAAGGCTACTTCAAGAAAGTCGATGCCAAGCTCGCGGGCGGCATCGATCATCCGGACGGCGACCGTTATCGCTGGGGCTACTACCGGCACAATATCCATTTCGCGCTTGCTTCGGCGATCATGGCCGGCAACGTCGAGAACATGAGCTGGGCGGCTGATCGCCTGCGGGAATCGGAAGGCGAAGGCATTACGTTCCGGACCGACCGTTATCGCGGCGTCTATTACCAATCGCTGCCGTATTTCATGTCGCCGGACGAGATCATCCGGCAGCCGCCGCCGCACGGGACAGAAAAGGACTGGCGCTTTGCAAGCGTTTCCTGGAATTACGCACGAGCGCTTGCATACGTCCGCAAACACGATGTTCGCGGCGCGCAACGTGCGTACGCGAAACTTGTAAAGGACGTGATCGCCTTCAGGAAAAAGCGGCCCGACGAAGTGATGAACAGCCAGACGGCACAGATCATGCAATCGGTCGCGCGCGCGCGGATCGACCAGATGAAAGACGACGCGCAACGCGGGGTGCGCATTCTCGAACGCTCCGTCAAGCAGCAGGACAAGATGAACTACGACGAGCCGCCTTACTGGATGGTTCCGGTCGGGCAAACCCTGGCCGCGCTCCAGATCGGCCTAGGCCAATACGACAAGGCGATCAAGACGCTCCACGCGTCGCTCGGCGACGACGACCCGGAACACAACGCGTACACGAGTTTCAGAGGCAACAGCTGGGCCTATTTCGGCTTGACGCAGGCCTATGAAAGAATCGGGCTAGGAAATTTGACGCCCGAGCAGCAAAAGGACTACGACAGCGCGCGGAGCCGGCTCGCCGAATACTGCCCGCCCGACAAGAATGTTTGCGCTTTGTCGCTCGATCGCATGTAGGTGGGCAAACACGGTCGGCTCCGAGTTGAAAGGCCGCCGGCTCCGACGCCTTTGCTCGCTGGTCGCTGCTCGCGGCGCATGCGGTTGGCGCTTGGCGGCGTCAAGCACAAAGCGTTCGACGCTGTCGCCGGCGGATGGCGCGGAGACGATTTCGACAAACGCCTCGCCTATGACGGCGAGGCGTTCGAATCGAATGCGCGGACACCTCGCGTCGCGCAGTCAAGCAAGCGCACGCTCGCCAACCCACCGGGGTCGATCGAGACCACGGTCAAACGGAACCGTTCTCCGCGATGAAACGCGCCGTTCGTTGCGACGCGAATGACGTCGGGCGCGGCCTGCTTCCGCTGCGGATGCTCAGCGAACCGCCCGAATATCTCGACGATCTCATCAGGCCCCGGGGCGTCGCAGCATTGCGTTCCCGGCCCGATCAACGGCAAACGATCGAGAGTTGGTCGCGCGATGCTCGGCGCATGAGGCAAACGAAAGCGATCCCGGACTCGATATCGCGCCCAAGCCTCGCGGCCTCCTTTGTTCGAAAAGTCTTTGGTATACTTGTCTACCCTCGCTGACGGTCCTGAGGGCTGAGGACCTGGGCCCGCCAGCGATCGCCGATCTTCAGGATCGAAGCATGCATGCCCCCGTCCGTGCACTATCGCAATGCGGCGGTAACGCACGGAGCTACAAGGTCGATTTGTAGCGATTGTGTTGTAGCAGCGAGGGTATTGAGCCGTGCTTCACCGCCCGTCATTTCGCGTCATCCGCGAGCAGGCACAATCCTGGAAAGGCAAGCGGAACAAGGCTAGGCGCCTGACTCACAAAGCGCCGGTCCATCCGCTCAAACTATCCGCTCCCCGTAGTTCAGGGGATGGAATGAGAGGCGAAAGCTTTATCCAGCAAGCCTCTCACCTCGTGCTGTAGCAAATTTGTAGCACTCGAAAAAGCCCGCCGCCAGCGGGCTTTGGCATATCTGGAGCTGATCGGATTGCATCTCGGTTGCAAAGCAAATTTCAGTGCCCGATGATGCAGCAGCACCTTCAGCCGAACAGGTAAAGCACTGATCAGAAAGCTACGCCGAACAATTTGTCAGCGAAGTGCATGTGCGAGCCGAACGACTATACGAATCCCCGCCCCGTCACTCCGACATCTTTGGCGGCCACGTGTGGCTTTCGGCCTGACAGTTCCTGCACCACGCATAGAGTGCGTCGTACACCACCAGACCATGTTCCAGCATCTCGCGATCGTCGGGAAACACGTCCGATAGCCCAAGGGAAATCGCGTATAGCCCGCTAGACTGCGGCGTCAAGTCGAGCCGCGACGTATCCGCGCCCCGAACGATGCGGGCCATTTGCTGCAAGGCCAGATCGTCGCCCAAACGGTATTTGTCGAGAAACGCGTCGAAGCTGCATTTCTCGCCGACATGAGTCAACTCGACACCCGGAATGTCGTACGGGATCGCGCCGGTCTCGCCGGCGATCCGCAGGACATCGCCCGGTGGTACGTACAGGAACTCAGGCGTCTCATCGATAAAACGAACAATCAGCCAGGGACAGGCCACCCTGTCGATCTTGGGACGTTCTCGCGTAATCCATTGCATGACAGCCTCCACGGTCAGCGATGCAACAGCGGATACACCACCAGGCCAATCACGGCGGCCCCGGCCACGACTGCCGGCTCCGACAGTTTCTTGAACCTGACCAGTAGCACAATCGTCGCGAGCGCCATCAATGCGGTCGGCACGTCGACGATCGAACGCCGGGCCAGAACGATCACCGACCCCGTAATGGCACCCACGGCTGCGGCCGTAACGCCGTCGACGAACGCCAGAATCGCCGGCAGCTTGCCGTACTTCTTGAAGTACGGGGCAGGTAACACCGTGAACAGATAGCACGGCAGGAATGTCCCGGCTGCCGCCACGCACGCACCGGGCAGACCAGCCACCAGATAGCCTATGAAGCCCACCGTGATGACGACCGGCCCCGGCGTGATCATCGCGACCGCAACAGCGTCGACGAACTGCTTCTCGCTGAGCCACTGGTGCTCCGTGACCACGCCGCCATAGAGGAACGGCACGATGGCAAGTCCCGAGCCGAACACAAAAGCGCCTGCCTTGGCAAAGAAGACGGCTAGCTGTGCAAGCTGTGGCCAATCGACGGTACCCAGCCATGCGCCGGTGGCGGATATGGGCACGGCGACAACCGCATTGACGCGCCGTTGGCGTAGCCACCTGGGCGGCGAGCGCCTGAACCAGACCAGCAGGCCCGCCGCAAGAAACAACCACGCCACTTCCGATTCGGTAATGACCGTCACGGCAACCAGACCTAGATAGATCGCCCAGAGAAGTTTGTCTTTACCGATGCTCTTTGCAGTCAGCTTGCGCGCGCTGATCGCGATAATACCGATCACCGCCGCCCCGACACCGTAGAACACCGACTGCATCCAGGTCAGGCCACCGAATCGGGTGTACGCGTAGCCAAGCAGCACGACCATCAGAAACGACGGCAGCACGAACGCGACTCCCGCCACCGTGGCGCCGACGATGCGGTAATGCACATAGCCGAGATAAATCGCCAGTTGCGCCGCCAGCGGGCCGGGAGCAAGCTGCGCGAGCGCGAGACCTTCCTTGTAGTCCGCGTCGGCAATCCATTTGCGCGAGTCCACGAGGTCTCGATGCATATAGCCGGCGAGCGCGACCGGCCCGCCGAAACCGGTTGTGCCGAGCCAGGCGAAGTACCCGATCAGTTGCCACAGCGTATAGGCGGGGCGATCGCGACGTGTATTCATCTTGCGGGCGAGCAGCAGGGTTACGGTTTTCGATTGCCGCGAAAATGGGCGTACAACGAATCGAGTACGGTGCCGATCTCCGTCAGCAAAGCGTCGTCGCCGGCAAGTCGCTTTCGGGCACCCGCCAGAATGGCCTCGAACCCGCCTGCCTCCGGCACGGTCGACCCGCCTACGTCCAGCGCATGCACCATTGCACCCAACCGTACGAGCCCTTCGTCGTCGCCCAGTCCGAAGCTGGCGACCAGTACTTCGAATGAAACGCGATCGCCCACATGCGTGAACGGGGCGCCGTCGAAATCGAAGCCAAGGGCGTCGACCGGACATTCTGTGAGGTTTGCCAGCCACACAAAGCGCGCATGCGGATCGATGAAGCGCTGAATCAGCCACGCGCTGGCAACCCGATCCACCCAAAGGTGACGGCGCGTCGCCCACAACCTCCCTTGATATTGAGCACGGTCGCGGCGCGGAATGCCGCCTTGTGCAGCATGCGGCTCGCCGGGGGATCGCAGCGCTTCGAGGGCAGCGGTGAAATCGCGCCATTGCGCACTCGCGCGTAGCGAGGTTTCGCCGGGAAAGAAATCGACTCTCCGAATAGCGTCATACGTGCGGGCGTGGCGACGTTGCAGGCGATTCAGATCGGCTGCCGCGAGATCAGGCAGTGTCTTGCGGTCTTCCGAAAGCTCGGCGAGCCAGTCAGCATAGTCTCCGGTGCGATCGAACAGTGCCTGGTACGTGCCCTCGTCGACAAAATCTTCCACACCGACATGCAATAACCATGCTTGTCCCCCACCGTTGCGTGCCTCCTCAGCCAGGTCGCGCAACTGCGCCACCTGCTCGGCATGGGCCGGCAACAGGTAGGCACCGTCCCGCAATGCGCCGCAGCCCAGCGCCTTAACGGTACGCCAGATGCGCATCCGCGCAGTCGCGCCGGACGTCGGCAGACTGACAATCAACAGGAGCCAGGAGGCAGAGGTGGCATTCATAACGGCAGCATAATTGGCCGTTACATACACTGCAATTCTGTAGAGATTGCTACATCGCTTGAGGACAACTTCGGAACGAAGGAGCGATGCGGATCGGTGAGCTCAACGAACTTCACTTCAGACCACGGCCGGACTCCGAGCGAACTGATGCGGAGGTAAAGCAGCGGCTGGAAAACGCGCGTCACCAAAGTAACTTTTTGTCAGATGGGTGACTTCTCTGCCACCTGAAGGCCGCGCAGGCCACTCGCCATTGATGCAGCAATACCTCCACCCTATCTGACGAGGCTCAAATCCAAAAGCTACGCTACGACCTACGCCAATGGATTTCAAGAATGCCAGTTGCCGACTCGTCAGCGCCATTCGTCGCGCAGCAATATCACCGGCAGCTATCAAGGTCCAACTGCCATTTGCTCACCTACGGTGAGTGGCTATGTTGCTGCACAGCTCGTCGACTGTATTCTTGAGTGCGTCGCAGTCTCCAAGATCCTTCTTCATCCGGTCAGTGCCTCGGCCGCGTTCGGAGTTGGAGCCATTTATGCTGGCAGTCGGACCCTGATTTGTTGATACAGCCGAATCTCTTCCTCATGGCTCACTTCAACTACTACGGCAAAACTCTGGCTCTCCACAAGTTCCTGGGCCCACCCGCCTTCACATCGCACGACAAGGTAGTAACGATCGCCGTACTGAGTTAGGTCGCGCTGGAATGTGATAGCCGCCGTTTGCAGGGTGGCCGTTTCTCGATCCCGAGGGCCCGGCTCCAAAGCACAATTAAACCGACTTGCCATCTCCGGAACACCACCCTCGACAGCAACATTGCGCCGTCGGTAATGCTCAAAAACCTGTTCTGCCGTACATCCCCGGATCAGACGAAAACTCATCCCGATGCCCGCGTAGTCAACGCGAGTATGACGAACCGGCGGATCGAATGCTAAGCTGATCTTGACGGTACGCCGCCCTCTAGTCTGTTGAAAGGCAGCAGGTATAGGAACCTCGTAAACTGCGAAATGGTCGATCGTTAGTTCATCCTCTGCATACAGAACAACACGCGCTTCATCGGAATATGCAGCGTGCTCAAGATCAACTTGCCCACGCCCGCAGACCTTGCGAATAGCGTCTGCGCCGAGAGCACCAAGCCGATCAACGGTCTCTTGCGGCACTGTTGCCGCCCCTGCGAGTAAGGCTCGCACCAAATTAGCAGACGCTTGTGGCAAAAGCGCCAAAATTTGGCTCGCCTTGAATGCAACCAATGGCGCAGCAAAGGATGTACCGGATCGAGCAGTAAATAGCTGCTCGACATGACGATGATTGAGGGAAACGACCCCGGCGCTAGGTAATTCCTCCCCACCACGCAACCGGACCGTGACAGCGTCGAACACAGTCGTTCCGCCGAAATCGACAAAATCTGGCTTGATCGAACCATCTATCCCGGGACCCGCCCGAGTAAAGGGCGAAGGCTCCAATGGCCCCGTTATCGAACGAACACGGACATCGCCCGCCAACTCTGGCGGAATGCCATTGCTGTGCGATATTGACCCAATTGATAACACATTTTGAGCGCCAGCTGGCTCACAAAATCGATTCGCGGATTCCAGCAAATAGTCCGGATACTCTGTAACGGCCTGCTCTATAACATTGCCACCACGTGGAACGCGGTTGCCCGCAGATACTACAATCACAGCGTTCAACTCGCGAACCAACTCGTCGAGCGTGGCGGCCCAAGCACCGACCTTCCTACCATCGTAAGTCAGCTTCCTATCGCCCAACGCAATCACAAATATTCGACACCCGTATTGAGCGTGCAGTGTAGTGATTGCTTCACGCATTTGAGACGGCACTAGACGCCGGTTATCAAAGGAGCCTTGATCGTTCACGACCTTTGCGGAACACAGTCGCGCGCCACGATTTAGCGCTCCAGCATTTAACTGCCCAACTATGTCTCCAAATACCGCAATCCCCCCAACGACTGTCCCGTGCCCGCAAACGTCCGCAGTCCCCAAACTCGCCGGAACTCCGATGGCACCCACTAGAATATCGGCGATGAGCGGGTGATCGTTGATGCCGCTATCAATGACCCCAATGAGGGGAGCGTCGTCATCAAGAGGGGCCAGTTCGGGCAACTGGCCTAGGTCAACTGCTATAGCGGCCTCCGCGCGACCGTCAGGCTCCGGCGGCAGATCAATACTAGCAACTGCATCAACCCCAAGTAGCGCGCGAACGATCGCCCCACTCACGGTAATTCGAAGCATCGAAATGGACGGGCCGACATACCTATCGTGAACTTCTCCGCCACGATTGGTAACGTATGCACCGATCTCGTCAAGCTTGCGATCTCGGAGGTCCCGACGGCCGACGTCCCACAACTCTAAATCGAGAGTGTACCCCTGATCGTCACGAAAATCGGCCTCAGAAACAACCCCCCTTTCCCGTAGCTTTAACCCAATCCTATCGCGAGGCTCAACATCGCCGATCGATTCCACGTTTGCAATAAAAGTTGCATATGCTGGATTTCGCTGCCCTGGAGGAACACCTTGAGAATAAGCGTCTATTCGCTGCCGGAAATCGCGCAAGTCGTCGTGATCTGCAAATAAGACCAATGTACGGTCAGAGTCGGACGATAAGACGGTAAGCCCAAGTCCTTCCCATGTGCTTTCTTGTCGTGCACCGACCATCCTCACTCGCAAGATAAGCGCAGGATCGACAAACTCGGGGCGACGGCGCGCGCGCTGAGCGGCAACGACGGCATTCAATTCTGCAGTCAACCGGGCGCTATGACCCCGAGGGTCACGCGTTGGCGGAGGTGATCCACCCCCATTTTTTCGGCGCTCGAATCGCTCCGGCAGTCGAATAAGACGTAAATGTTCTAAATGAGGCATCGATTTTAATTTTCGAACTTATACCACCTCAATCATTCTCTCCCGCCCAGCTTTACGACGTTGCTCATCACGCAGGGCGCCCCGGAAATCACCCTCATCAACAATTTTCCGACGACCGATAAGTGTGGCCTTGATCGCCTGGATGCATACCCGCTCTATCTCTGCATACGAATAACCCGACAGCATTGATGCAAACAGCAACGGATCGAATCCGATCTGCACATTCTTGAACTGCGACTGCAGAAAACGGCGAATCATTCGATCGTTCGGCCGGTCAAACCAAATTACCTCGTCAAAACGACGCCATACTGCTTGATCGAGAGTTTTGCTGAGATTCGTCGCCGCAATGAGAAAACCTCGAGGCTGAATGCGATCAATGAATATCAGCAGGCTATTGACAACTCGCCGCAACTCATTATGCTCCGACGTATCATCGCGCGAGCGGGCGAGCGCGTCAAATTCATCGAGAAATAAGACGCACGGATGCTTTCGAGCAAAATCGAATATCTTCCTTATATTGGACGCAGTTTCACCCAAGTATGACGAAATCAGCTGATCCAATTTCACCACGTAAAGTGGCAAACCGAGTTCGCCTGCAAAAACTTCCGCACAAAGTGTTTTCCCACATCCCGGTGGGCCGCAAAACAAAAGCTTCGACCGAATCGGCAAACCCTTCCGACGAATTTCGTCGGAACGGCGAAACTCCTCCATCAATCCGAGAAACACCCGAACGTTAGCCGGCGCAAGCGTGATGTCTTTGTGCGTGCGACTGGGTTCGATCTTTTCGATGAATTCGCTTGCCGCATCCGGGAACTTAATAAGGGGAGCGAGACCTTTGGGGGTCTTGAGTTCAGCGCTACCTTGGGCGGCATTGTCGAGGGTGCGACGCAAGGCGCGCGCAAGCACCCGGTTGTTTTTCTGTTCTTCCTCAACGATGATCTGCTCGGCAACTGCGCGGAACTCATCGTCCCGACCGTAACTCGCGAGCAACTTTTTCATCAGTTCGCCGCGCGCCATGTCAGCATCCTCAAGTTGTCCGTGTCTAGATGCGAATTATACGCGCCTGCCCATCCAAGCGACATTCCGGCCGACGCGACGCCATGGCGCTGAAAACACAGTACAGCGAACTCGCCAGCCCATATAGGGAAAACCCCTAGAAGGGGTACTGCAACACGGCAGCAGCCACGCGACCGCACTCGTGGACACTGAGGGAAGATTGCCCCCGCGGAAGATGTCTCCTATACCCGCCACTCATAAAAAGGGAATGAACATGCGGCCGGCCGCACCGTGATCCAATCGCGATGCATGAGCGGCGACTACTCAGAGGGGCGAGCCAGTTGCCGTGCGGCCCAAGTCATTCGAAGCATGTGGCCGCCGTTTGCGTTGAACGTGCTGGTGGATTACTTCCAGGCCAAGGGCGAACTTCGCGCAACTGCAATCCCACACGGCAAGCCCACTCTAGCAGGCGTTTAGGCCATCGACGCGGCAATGGCCCCGATTGTCTTGGTAACATCAGACACAATCCACGGCAGGCGAGGTGCAGAGGTGTCGGTCCAACTCACCAGAGACGGCAGCATGCAGCATATGCGGCATACAATCATCCCGTACTATGTACAAGGGGTGTTTGCCGGGTCTTCGGCTTTGGGGCTGAGCGATAAATTTGATCCACTCGCACGAACAGAGATCGTTGTAGAAGGTGAACGCGATCCGGTCTATAAGACGGTTCTAACAGTGTATGTGCAGACAGTTTCCAGCATGGCCGCGATCTATTCGAGATTGTTGCTTGAGTTTCTCGGACTGCGTAGCGGCGGCATACCTTCGGCGTTGCAATCTGTCGGGAAACGCCGAAATGGCGATATTGGAATAGAGCACTATCAACGCAAAGACGGTAGGTCGTTGGCCAAGGTATTGCCGTCCATCGTCCAAGAGTTTCCCGATGCCCAAGAGGTGGAACGCGCATGGATCGTTGTTTGTGATTTTGCTGGTCAGCGCCTTGCCCATGCCACCGATGACCTGAGGCTTGGCAATATCGACGTAACGCCGATGTTGCGGCAAGCATTTGAGACCATTCCACAAGTAGTAAGCCATGCATTTTATAACGCTCTGGATTGACCCTGCCTGAGCGTGCAATTGGCTACTCCAGCGACGGCGTTAGCGGATGACGAATGTAGTGTCTCGGTGTCGGACATAATAGACCTCGATGCCACACAACTGTCAAATCTGACAGGTGTCGTGGCAGTACAACCGTCAATCCCGTACCTCGCGCGCTCGATGGTAAATTTGCACGCAAATTGACACGAGAGGGCCAAGTGGCAAAGCGCGCGATCATCCGCGTCGGCGACACGACGACGCACGGCGGCAAGGTA